>DASWOH010000001.1:0-12899 GCA_036398815.1 Rhizobium sp.
TTCGTCACTTTGAACTTCATTTTACCGATGTGATGGCGGCGGGCGGCGTTATGTTTGTGCGGCATGCGGGATCAACCAACCTATTGTCGATCCGGACGCATAGATGAAAAATGTTGAAATTTGATCCCTGCACCAATTCCAAGTGACATTGATACCACAGATCTCCTTCATGCTTTGTCGAGTATCTACTCCATTCCGGACTCACCCGACTGGCGCGAGCGATCGCATCGGCTGATCGGCCTTCTGATGGATGGCTTGCGTTGCAGAAGGTAGACCTCGCTTTTTCTTTTTACTCCCGGTAACGTTCATGTCCCTAGTGATAGCCGGTCGATTGTGGCGGCGATCGATAAGCGCGGCATCGAGTAGCCGCCGCCTACGCAGCACCCTAATTTTATATTGACGGCTCGGGTCGCATAAATGTGAGCAAACAATAGGTCCTGTCGTTCAGAACCACTAAACATCCCATCAAAATGGGCGCATGATCGCAATGGCGATCACATATGCTCACGTTCGCTGAGCGTTAATCGTTTCACCGATGTGAGTGCGGCGGCTGCGCGCCGCCCGCAATTCGAGGAGCTGCTATGAAACTTCAGATTAATGATCAGTCCCACGAGGTCCAGTCGGAAGGCGATACGCCGCTGCTTTGGGTTATTCGGGACGAGCTCGGCATGACCGGCACCAAGTATGGATGCGGCCTTGCTCAATGCGGCGCGTGTTCCGTCCTGATCGATGGCAAGATCGTCCGCTCTTGTGTGACCCCTCTTGATAGCGTTGCCGATCGGTCGATTACGACGATCGAGGCCATCGAGAATGACCCGATCGGGAAAAAAGTTGTTGCCGCCTGGGTCGCGCATCAGGTCCCGCAATGTGGCTACTGTCAATCCGGCCAGATCATGGCCGCGATAGCGCTCCTCAAGCAATCCGCCCATCCGACCGAAGACGACATGGCCGCGGCGATGGTCAATCTCTGTCGGTGCGGAACCTACAACTTCATCAAGGCGGCTGTCCGGGATGTCGCTGGTCAGAAAGAGGCATCGCTATGAACGAGATCAACCGCGACCTCATGTTCCAAAGCGAGTTTCAAACAGGGACTCCCGTCAATCTCTCGCGGCGGAGCTTCCTGCTTGGTTCGGCAGGCGTGACGGCCGGCGCCCTGGTGCTGGGTTTCGGCCTGCCGATCGGGGAGGCCCGTGCTGAAGACGCTGCTGCCAAGATCGCTCCAGGAACGCGCGTCCCTGCGTTTCTGGAAATCCGACCCGACAATACCGCCCGCTTTCTGAGCCCGTTCGTCGAAGGCGGCCAGGGTATCTTCACCGCCATGGCGCAGATCGTCGGCGAAGAACTCGACATGGATCCGAAGTCATTCGTCGTCGAGAATGCGCCTGCGGGCGCCGACTACCTCGTGGTCTTCGGTAAGATGCGCATCACCGGCGGCAGCATGTCGGTGCGCACGAGCTACGACACGATGCGTAAGCTGGGTGCATCCGCCCGCGCAATGTTCCTGCAGGCGGCTGCAGCCAGGCTGAATGTTCCAGTCGATCAGCTTACGACAGAGCCTGGCTATGTCGTCCAAACGGCAACAGGGCAGAAGCTCGCGTATGGCGATCTCGCCAAGGACGCGATGGCGCTTCCTGTTCCGGCGGCAGAAACCGTCACGCTGAGAGACCCGTCCCAGTTCCGTTGGATCGGCAAGCCAGTCCAGCGGCTTGACATCCTCGATAAATCGACGGGTCGGGCGATCTATGCAATCGACTGCAAGGTCGACGGCATGCTGCACGCCGCTATCCAGCATGCGCCACGTCTCGGCATGTCGGTCGGAACTATCCGCAATGAAGACGCCGTCAAGGCGATGAAGGGCGTCCATTCGGTCCATCAATTGCCGGGCGCTGTTGCTGTTGTGGCGGAACGTTGGTGGAATGCCAAGCGCGCCGCCGAGGCGCTGCAGGTGGAATGGAACGAAGCTGGCGAGAAGCCGGTCATCGACGGCATTCGCGTGATGCCAGCAGATTTTTCGACCGTAGCCTTTAGCCAGCGCCTGGCAAACGAACCGGGCAATGGCAAGGATGCGGAAAAAGAAGGCGATGTCGCCGGCGCTTTTGCCAACGCCAAGACGGTCGTGTCCGCCACCTATCGCAGCCAGTACCTTCATCATGCGCAGCTCGAACCGCCGTCCACGCTGGCCCGGTTCAACGATGATGGCAGCCTTGATGTGTGGATGCCCAATCAGGCACCGGAACAGTTCCAGGCCGACATTGCCAAGCAGACGGGTCTCGATCCGTCAAAGATCAACATCCATAGCCCGTTGCTCGGTGGATTCTTCGGGCGGCACTTCCTCTATAAGGCAGCCAATCCTTATCCGCAGGCCATCCAGCTCGCCAAGGAAGTCGGACGTCCGGTCAAGATGATCTGGAGCCGCGAGGAAGAATTCCTCCGCGATCCTATGCGGCCTATGGCGGCTGTCCGTTTTCGCGGCGCACTGGACGCGAATGGTATGCCGATCGCACTTGAAGCCGTCAGCATATGCGAAGGTCCGAGCGAGGGGATTTCCGGCCATAAGGACGACAAGCTCGATCCCACCGCCGTGGAAGGACTGACGGGCAAAGCCTACGCCATTCCAAACCGCCGGATCGCCCAGATCTATGTCGAGAACCCGGCAATGCTTGCCTATTGGCGCTCGGTCGGCAATTCAATGAACGACTTTCTTTACGAGACATTCCTGGACGAGCTCGCGGACAAGGGCGGCAAGGATCCCTATGAACTTCGCCTTCAGCTTTTGAAGGATGATGCACGGTTGACCAAACTGTTGAAGGCTGCCGGCGAGCTGTCCGGCGGATGGAAACGCGGACCATTCACGGCAGACGACGGAACGCGCCGTGCTCGCGGCGTGGCAATGGCGTCGCCGTTTGGCAGCTTCACTGCTGCAATCGCTGAGGTATCGATTCAGGCAGGCCAGGTCGTTGTCCACGACGTCTGGGAAGCGATGGATCCTGGCATTATTGTCAACCCGGCGATCATCGAGGCTCAGATCAGTTCCGCCACGGCGCTTGGACTTTCGCAGGTCCTTTTGGAAGAGGTCGTCTACGAGAAGGGCCAGCCGACAGCGCGCAACTACGATCTCTACCCCATTCTCCCGCCCGGGCGCATGCCTCGCGTCCATACGCGGATAATCGTGAGTGGGGAAAAGATGGGCGGCGTTGGAGAGCCTGGCCTTCCTGCTGTTCCTCCCGCTGTTGCGAATGCGGTCTCCACGCTGACGGGTCAGCGTATCCGCAGCATGCCTCTCTCCCAATACACGTTTGAAAGCTGACGATCCTCGACCGTCGACGCCATTTCCAGCCGGGAAAGTCGACCCGGTTGAATGTAGGGCAGCGCCACCGGCCGATTTCGCGGAATTGTGCTGTCAGCTTTCAAATCCATAATAGGACGGGTCATCCGTGAAGAAATTTCTGCTTTCTCTTCTTCTGATTGTCGTGGTTATCGCAGGCGGAATCACCTGGTTCGTCAACCGCACGCCATCGTCGCCTTTCGACAGCGAAACGGCCGCAGCACCGGCCAGCAACGATCTAATTCAGCATGGGGAGCTTGTCGCGCGGCAGACGGATTGTGTTGCCTGTCACAGCACCCCGGATGGCAAAGCCTTCACGGGCGGATTGGAGATGGGAACGCCGCTCGGCTCTATCTTCGCGACGAACATCACACCTGACAAACAGACAGGCATCGGCAATTATACCTTGGCCGATTTCGACCGCGCGGTTCGCCACGGCGTCACGCCCGATGGCAGGCGTCTCTACCCTGCCATGCCCTACCCGTCCTATGTCAAGCTGACCGACGACGACGTCCGTGCCCTTTACGCATTCTTTAGGCAGGCCGTCGAGCCTGCCGATCATCAAAACAAGCCGACAGGGATCAAATGGCCGCTGAACATGCGCTGGCCGCTTGCGCTCTGGAACGCAGTCTTCGTGCCGGCTGGCACTTACGCCGAGAAGCCCTCCGAGGATGCACTATGGAACAGGGGCGCCTATCTGGTCCAGAGTGCCGGCCACTGTGGCGCCTGCCATACGCCGCGCAGCGTGACGATGAATGAAAAAGCGCTCGATGAATCGAGCTCGCTCTACCTTTCGGGCGCGCTCCTCGACGGCTGGTATGCGCCAAGCCTCAGACAAGACCAGAATACCGGTCTCGGCCGCTGGAGCGAGGACGACATCTACCAGTTCCTGAAAAACGGGCGGAACCAGCACGCAGTCGTGTTCGGATCGATGACCGAGGCCTATAACAACTCGACCCAGTTCATGAGCGATGACGACCTGAAGGCGATCGGCCACTATCTGAAATCCCTTCCCGGCGATCCGGCACGCGACGGCGCTCCATGGACTTATGTTGCGGCAACCCCGGTTTCCGCGTCCGCCGCCAACAGCGCCCCAGGTGCGGATATCTTCGCCGCGCGTTGCAGCTTCTGCCACGGACCTGACGGTCGCGGACAGAACCAGTGGATCCCGCCGCTTGCAGGCGCGGCCTCCTCTTTGATCGATCACACGGATTCGCAGATCAATGTGGTGCTGAACGGCTCCAGCCGCGTCATCACCAATGACGTACCGGACGCCTATCGCATGCCACCTCTGCGGGCGCAGCTTTCGGACAAGCAGATTGCGGACGTCCTGACTTATGTGCGCTCATCATGGGGCAATCACGGTGGGCCGGTGAAGCCCGAAGATGTAAAAACGCTTCGAGAACACACCGACCCGGCCAGCAGCACGCCGATTGTTCTACAGATGCGGTAGCTCTGGTGCATATCTGCGCAAGTCCGCATCTCGACCTTGTCGCGGCGCGCGATCTGGGCTTTCGTGCGGTCTGGGTCGATCGCGGAACGGGCCGCAAGGCACCCGCCGATTATCGGCCGAACGAAACCGTACCGGCGCTGGACAGGGTCGTCAGCGTGTTCACGGCGGCCGGCTGGATGTAACGAATTACTGCGGAGGCCGACATGGCGCACGAATTGAACATCTCGAAGAGCGGCCCCGCGCTGCTGCGCAACGTCTCGCTCGATAGCGAGGAGATCTGGAACGCCCGCGCCGATCTCGCCGCCTCGCTGTGGATGGCGGCAAGGCTCGGCCTCGAAGAAGGCATCTGCAACCATTTCTCGGCGGTCGTTCCCGGCCATCCCGATCTCTTCCTCGTCAACCGCCTCGGCTGGGCTTTCCAGGAAGCGACGGCCTCGTCGCTGCTGATCTGCGATTTCGAGGGGCATGTCATCGCCGGCGACGGCGTTCCGGAGGCGACGGCCTTCTTCATCCATGCCCGCCTGCACAAGATGTCGCCCCGCGTCGGCGCCGCCTTCCACACCCATATGCCGAACGCCACGGCGCTCAGCATGGTCGAGGGCGACCCGCTGGTCTGGGCGGGGCAGACGGCGCTGAAATTCTACGGCCGCGTAGCGGTAGACGAGCATTATAACGGCCTGGCGCTCGACGAGCGCGAGGGCGATAGGATCGCCGCCGTGCTCGGCGACAAGGATATCCTGTTCATGAAGAACCATGGCGTCATGGTCTGCGCGCCGAATATCGCCGAAGCCTGGGACGATCTCTATTATCTCGAGCGCGCCGCCGAGGTTCAACTCAAGGCGATGAGCACCGGACGCCGCCTCATCCCGGTCGCGACGGATGTTGCTGAGCAGGCCGCCAGACAGATGCGAGAAGGCGACCCTGAAAGCGCGCGCATGCATCTCGAGAGCGTCAGGCGGGTGCTGGACCGTGAGGCGCCTGAATATCGGACTTGATGCCGTTTCCGGCCGCACTCGCACTGGCCATAGCACGACACGCAGTCTTCAGATGGTGGAGATGAGCCCGCGTTCCGGTTGTGACCTCATCATAGAGCTGCCCCATGCGTCGTGCTGCCTGCCGCAGCACGACGTTGTTGCTATCGTTCGGGGCAATGGTCCTCTGGAAGGCTGCGCACGATGCGCTTCGAGCGCAGCACTCGGAGCAACGCAAGCTTCAAGCAGTGTCGTTTTGCATTTAATCGGGGTCTTCCTCACTTTGTGTGGTGGCCCGCCAATTGAGCGGCACCATGCGTTCTCCGAGCATGACACCGGTCAATTTTGCCATAAGGCGTTCACTTGATCGTCCTCAATCGGCTGATCTGATCTCTGCGTGGCCGCTCCTAAGCGGAACTCTCCTCCCCCGTACGGCGTCGAGCGTTTCGGCCGCCCTAAATCCAGCACCACACAAAGTGAGGAAGACCCGTTAGTCGTAAGACTCTCGCTGCGACAGTTCAATAAGCGGCAGCTCTGTCGCCTTGATGAGATACGAAGCTTCGACACCCGTCACAAATGGAAATTGTTTAAGCTTACCTGCCATCTCTCCTTCCTACGCCTTGATTGGAATCTAACCGTCCCCCTCGTCACCACCGAATTTACGGTCCGACTTAGTTCCTCAGTCGCCAGCCTTAGGTAGGTCTGCTCGTCCGCTATCGAACGATAGCATAATCCGTGGTCAAACCTTTGACCAATTTTGTGGCCCAATGCCGAGATCCGGATAGAGTTTGTCCACTGCAACGATGTCGTCATTGAGCTCGGCGATCATCCAGTCGCGAACCTGCATTACGATGCCGCGCACCGGCTTGTCGCGCAGGCGGACGAGATGGCATTGACGACCTGTTGTCATCAGATGCTCGCGCGCCGGCACTAGCGTCTGGCTTCGCAGCCAGTGCGCAACCACGTTCAGCCAACCGAGCGCCACCCCTTGCCCTAGAAGGGCGGCCTGCACCACGATGGCATAATCGGAAAAGATCATCGAGTTAACCGAAACGCCCTCGTTCGCCGGAGAAAAGAGAGTGGACCAATTCGGCTGGGCGTCACTGAGATTGATTGTGGTGTCTGGGGTTCGCTCAACCTCACCACCATCTAATCCATGACTTTCCCGATAGGACGGGCTGCAGATCGGGATGAGTATTTCCGGCATGATGAAGGCAGCCTCATGCCGCTCGTCCGAACCGTTCACAAAGCGCATCCCGAGATCGACATCGTTGACCGGCCCCGCCAGTGCCCCCATCACCAGTTGGAAGCGCAAATCCACTGTCGGAAACTGCTTCTTGAATTCCGGCATGCGCGGCATCATCCAATGCGTGGTGAAACCGGTGGAAACCGAAAGGGAGACTGTTTGGATCCCAATGCGGCGGTCGTCGATCTCGCGGAGCGCATTTTCGATTCCGGAAAAGCCGCGGGCGATCGCATCGAATAGCAGCCGGCCCGATTCCGTCAGACCGACGCCACCCGGCTGGCGAACAAACAGCGCCGTATCGAGATGTTCCTCCAGGCGCGCGATCATCCGGCTGACGGCGGCGGGCGTGACATTGAGCTCGTCGGCCGCCCTGGAGAAATTACCACAGCGTGCAGCCGCCTCGAAAGTAAACAGGCCGTTCATGGATGGCAGGGACCGTCGCAGATTGTTCATTACATCATGTAACATCGTTCTGAACTTTTTTTCAATTGCGGGTTCGTCTTTTCTTTGGTCTTCTGCCAATCATGGAAGGCAAAAGACCTTCAACAAAAATGGGGAACAGAACATGTAAAGGCTTAGGGCAAACGAAGCCCAAGCGCGACAGATATGTTCAGGTTTCTGCTCAACAGCGAATGCGGCGCCGGTCCTCAAAACCCAAGCGAGTATTATTTTTGCAGTGGAATCAAATGGTTGTTTCGAAGAAATCAGAGCGCGTGGGCGTTTCTATCCGCTCGGCAAGCAAAAGTTATGGGGCTTTCCAGGCCCTGGACGATGTTAGTTTGGAAGTCGCGGCGGGAGAATTCGTCTCCATTCTCGGGCCATCGGGCTCGGGCAAGACAACCTTTCTGGGAATCCTGGGAGGCTTTGTGCAACCTACTTCGGGTTCCATCTGGCTCGGGGAGCGCGATATTACATTCGAGCCGCCACACAACCGCGATATTGGGATCGTTTTTCAGAACTACGCGCTCTTCCCCCATATGAGCGTCGCCGAGAACATCACATTTCCACTACGGGCACGCCGCCTGCCGAAATCGAGTTGGCCCGAAAAGCTGCGCGAGGCCCTCGATATGGTCGAACTGGCCGGGTACGAGCGTCGGCGCATCCACGAACTTTCCGGCGGTCAGCGCCAGCGGGTAGCACTTGCCCGCGCCATGATCTTCGAGCCGGGGCTGATCCTGATGGACGAGCCGTTGTCGGCGCTCGACAAGCAATTGCGCGAATCCATGCAGATCGAGCTCAAGCGGCTGCACAAGAAACTCGGCGCGACCATCATCTACGTTACTCACGACCAGCGCGAGGCTTTGACGATGAGCGACCGCGTCGCCATCATGAACAAGGGCCGCTTCGTGCAGATCGACACGCCGGAGCAGCTTCACGACCACCCCGCCGATTCCTTCGTGGCCCGGTTCATCGGCGAAGCGACGCTGTTGCCGGTCGAGCGCGCCAGCGACGACACCGTGCGGCTCGGCGATATCGTCCTGCGCACGTCGCATCGCGTGCCCCAGAACGGCCGTCTGCATCTCGCTGTCCATTCCGAAAAGCTCGTCGTCGCCGATGGCAGCGAAGCCGCCGGCATCAACCGGCTGAGCGGAACCGTGACCGAAACGCTCTACCAGGGCGAGAGCATCCGGGTTTTCCTAAAGCTTTCATCCGGTGACGACCTCAGTCTCCGACTTGCCAGCAACCATGCCGGCCGATCGCAACTCAAGAAGGTTGGTGATCCCATCACCGTGGCGCTGCATCCCGACGACACGATCGTGGTTCCGGAAGCATCCTGAAACCCGCCGTTCAATCTTACAGTCAACAAGGAAAGAAGACTATGAAACTCACCCAATTCAAGGTCATGACCTTCGATGTCGTCGGTACTTTGATCGATTTCGAAACGGGCGTGCTGAATGCCGTTCGGGCGCTGGGCGGTGCAAAGGCAGCGAGTGCCTCCGACGATGCGATCTTCGAACCCTACAAGCGTGGCCGCGACAAGTTCTATGGCCGTTCCTCCTTCGCCATGAAGGATGTCTATCTGTCGTTGGCAACAGAACTCGACCTGACGCGAGACGATGCGACGGCAGAGGCCTTTCAGCTCGCCGTGCTGCGCTGGCCGGCATTTTCCGACTCCGTCGAGGCGCTGGCCCGGCTGCGCAAGAATTTCCGGCTGGTGGCGATGACCAATGCCGACCGCACCGCCTTTTCGGCCTATTCGGCGACGCTTGGCAGTCCCTTCCATGACAGCGTTACCTGCGATGAGGCCGGATGCGCTAAACCCAACCCGCAGTTCTTCGCCTTCAACAAGGGCCGCCAATCGGCCTCCGGCTACAAACAGTCGGAAATCCTGCACGTCGCCCAGAGCCAGCACCACGATATCGGCGTGGCCAAGGAACTCGGCTACACGACGTGCTGGATCGAGCGGCGCCAAGGCCAGAACGGGTTTGGCGGCACGCCGGAACCCAAGGTGCTGACCAAGCCGGACTTCCATTTTTCCTCGCTGAAGCAACTCGCCGACGCCGTCGATGCGGAATTGGCTTCCGGCATCTAGACCGCTAGCGCAGCCTGAGCCAGGAAACCAACAGACGATGACCGCCCATCCTCCCTTCCCCGACATTACCTCGCTCTGGCAGGAGACATCAGTCGACCGTCCGGTCTTCAGCACGCTGTCGGGCGGTCGTCACTATGACGTGGCTATTATCGGCGGCGGCTATACCGGCCTGACGACGGCGCGCTACCTTGCCCGCCGCGGCCTGTCGGCGGTGGTGCTGGAAGCGAGCCGCATCGGCTGGGGCGCAAGCGGGCGCAATGGCGGGGTGGTCTCGGGCAAGTTCCGGCTTGCCTTTTCCGAGATTGCCAGCCGGTACGGCATCGACACGGCCCGCCGCATGCACGATCTCGGCATCGAGGCCATCGATCATGTCGGCGAACTCGTCGAGGACTATGGCATAGCCGATGCCGGCTACCGGCCGACGGGATCGTTGCGCTGCGCGCACAATGCAGTCTCGCTCGCTTCGTTGAAGAAGGAAGTCGAATGGCTGCATCAGGCGCTCGGCGATCGCGCCTGCTCCATCCTGTCAGCGGCGGACATGGAGGCGGAAACCGGCTCCCGGGATTTCCTGGGCGGCATGCTCAACACCCATGGCGGCGTTATCCATCCGCTCAATTTCGTGTTCGGCATCGCAGCCGGCCTGAAAAAGTCGGGCATCGATATCTTCGAAAACACCCCGGTGACGGGTCTCCGCCGCGAAGGATCCGGCGTGCTGCTGGAAACACCGGGCGGCACGATTACCGCGGGCCAGGCCGTGATCGCCACCAATTCCTATTCCGACCTGACCTCCGCCACATCAGTGGTGCGCAAGGCCATCATCCCATTCCGTTCGGCGATGATCGCAACATCTCCGCTTTCCGGCACGCCGGGCGCCGGCCTGCTGGCGCATGGGCGCAGCTATACTGAGACCCGCCGGATGATGCGCTGGTTCCGCAAGGCGGGCGACCGTCTGCTCTATGGGGGTCGCGGCGCCTTCGGCAAGACCGATTCCGAAAGCGCCTTCGCGGCCCTGCACCGAGCGATGGTGCGCCAGTTCCCCGAGCTTGCGGGCGTTGCCGTCACCCATCGCTGGTCCGGCCTCGTCGCCATGACGATGGACAGCATTCCGCATGCCGGAAGGCTGGATGACCGCATCGTCTATGCGGTTGGCTACAACGGCACCGGCGTGGCGCTGGCCTCCAACATGGGCAAGCACATCGCGGCGATGGTCGCCGGTGAAAGCCCCGATCTCGGGCTTCTGACTTCGGAACGGCTCAAACCCGTTCCTTTCTATCCCATCCGGGAACCCGCCGTCCGGCTCGTCGCCGGCTGGTACCAGTTCCTCGATGCAATCGGGCGTTAAGACCCGGCATGTCGAAAGTCAAAACAAGGTTATCGAAACCTACAAAGAGGTGAACAGTTATGAAATCGAAATTTTATGCACTGGTGCTCTCAGCCTCGGTGATCGCGCTGTCGGCCGGCCTTGCATCGGCTGAACAGATCACCTTCGTGTCTCAGGGTGGGGCCTATCAGGAAGCCCAGACCAAAGCGATCCTCGACCCGGTTGCCAAGCTACTCGGTATCACCGTCAATCAAGACAGCGCGCCCGACGCCTGGCCTGTCATCAAGACCCAGACCGCGACAGGAAAACCAATTTGGGATGTCATCGATACGCCCACACAAGACTGCATTCGCGGCGGCCAGCAGGGCATGATCGAGCCTCTGGATTTCTCCAAGATCCCCAATGCTGAGAAAATGCCTGCCGAGTATAAGAGCGCCTATTCCGTTGCCTACGAGTTCTATTCCAGCGTGCTTGCTTATAACAAGGACAAGTTCGGCGATAAGCCGCCGCAGAGCTGGGCGGATTTCTGGGATGTGAAGACATTTCCGGGAACGCGCGCACTGCGCAACCACCCGCTGGCAACGCTTGAAGCCGCACTTCTCGCCGATGGCGTTCCGGCCGACAAGCTCTATCCGCTGGATGTCGACCGCGCCTTCAAGAAGCTCGAGGAAATCAAGCCTTACGTGACCGTCTGGTGGACGTCGGGTGCCCAGTCCGCGCAGCTTCTCGCCGATGGCGAGGTCGATATGGAAATGGCCTGGAACGGGCGTGTGACCGCGGTGGCCAAGGAAGGCGCTCCGATCAGCTACACCTTCAACCAGGGCTTCCTGCAATATACGTCGCTCTGCATCCTCAAGGGCGCGCCCAATCTCGAGACGGCGGTCAAGTTCGTCAATGCGGCCATGACACCGGATATCCAGGCAAACTTCCCCGCCTATATCGATTACGGTCCGGGCAACCCGGAAGCCTACAAGACCGGCAAGATCTCGGCGGAACGCGCAGCAGAAATGCCAAGCTCGCCCGAAAATGCCGCCAAGCAGGTACTGGTGTCGGACGAATGGTGGAGCTCGCCGGCTGGCGAGGAAGCACAGAAGCGCTGGGCGTCCTTCATCCAGCAGTAACCGCCGGCGAATTGAGGCCAGCGAATTGAGGAGTGTCATTGATGACCACATCGACAAGCAATCCATCGATGCAGCATGATCGCAGGGAGCAGCGGCTGATGCTGATGCTTCTGGCGCCTGCGCTCCTCGTCATCGTCTCGCTGCTGATCGTGCCGCTTGTCTGGCTCGCCTGGCAATCGGTCTGGCAGGACGGCGGGTTCACCGTTATAAACTACCAACGGTTTTTGACCGATTCCGTTTACTGGATGACGTTCTTGCAAACCTTCCGCATCGCCGTTGTTGTGACGCTCGTGACGCTACTGCTCGGCTATCCCGTCGCCTACGTGGCGGCGGCTCTGCCCCAGCGGTGGAGCGTTCTGGTTCTGGCAATGGTGCTCCTGCCCTTCTGGACCAGCGTGCTTGTCAGGGCCTATGCGTGGCTCATCCTGTTACAGCGGACCGGCATCGTCAATTCCGCCCTCAAGAAGGCCGGCTTAATCGACACGCCCTTGCTATTGATCAACAACGAATTCGGCACGGTACTGGCAACGATCCATATCCTTCTGCCCTTCATGGTTTTGCCGCTCTATGCCACGATGAAGAAGATCCCGCCTGAACTCACGATGGCAGGCGCCAGCCTCGGCGGCTCGCCTTTGCATGTCTTCACCCGGATCTTCCTGCCGCTTTCGCTGCCCGGAATGATCGCCGGCATGGTTCTGGTCTTCGTGCTGACCCTCGGCTTCTACATCACGCCGGAACTGCTGGGCGGCGGGCGGACCTACATGGTTTCGATGCTCGTGTCCCGCAATATCCAGGTCTACAACGAATGGGGTGCGGCATCATCGATCAGCGTGGTGCTGATGCTCTGCGTCTTCCTGATCTTTCGACTGGCAAGCTTGCTGATTCCGTTTGAACGCATCATGGGAACGAGGTGATACATGCGCACATCC
>DASWOH010000002.1:0-5333 GCA_036398815.1 Rhizobium sp.
GCTCTGGCGGAGGGAACGCTCGTCGGCGCCGCGGTGGTCGAAAGTCTCGGTAAGCCCACGCAGGACATTGCGAGGGCGCGCGCGGACCTCGCAAAACATCGCCGGTTCCAGGCCGCACTCTGGCAGCTCTATGCCTTCAACGGTTATCATGCCTCGCTCGCCGATCGCGAGACGCTGATCTGCCGTTGCGAAGAGGTGAGCTTCGGTCAGATCGAGGATGCGCTTGCCGAGGATCTGACGATGATCGGAGCGGTCAAACGACAGACGCGTGTCGGCATGGGGCGCTGCCAGGGCCGCTACTGCGCTCCTGTGCTCGATACGCTGATGGGCGCCAAACTCGGCTATGCCAGAGACGAATATTCCGGCTTTGCCCCACGCGTGCCTGTCCGTCCGGTAAGGATAGAGGATCTCGCTGGCGGTGGCCAGCCGTGAACAGGGGCGATATCGATGTCATCGTGGTCGGCGGCGGCGTCGTCGGCAGCTGCGTTGCGGGCTTCCTTGCAGAAGCCGGCAAAGGCGTCATGCTGATCGACGACGGTCGAGGCGGCGGTTCGACTGCCAATGCCGGCAGCCTGCATGTGCAGATGCAGAGCCGCTTCATGCAGCTCTATCCGCAGAATGTGCCGGGCATGCAGCGGCAGCTGCCGCTTTATCCGAAGGCCGTGCGTTTCTGGCAGGCATTCGAGAAAAAGCTCGGTGCGAATTTCGAAATCAAGAAAAACGGCGGCCTGATGGTGGCCGAAACCGAGGAACAACTCGCCTTCCTGCGCACCAAGGCGGCCCAGGAGCGATTGCTCGGCCTTGAGGTCGACATGCTCGATCGGGCCGATCTCGACCGCGTGGCGCCGTATCTCGGTCCTGCGATCATCGGCGCGGAAATCTGCCTCGACGAGGGCAAGCTCAATCCGCTGAAATGCAACGCCGCCATTCGGCGCTGGCTCATCTCGCTCGGTGTCGTCCTGCGCGAAGGCGAGGCGGTAAAGACGCTGGCCCGCGAGACATCCGGCTTCCGCGTCGAGACTGCCAAGGGCGCCACTCTCAGGTCCGCCGTGCTGGTGCTGGCGACCGCCGCCGGCACGACGCCGCTTGCCGCCCAGCTCGGCGTCGATATTCCCGCCCGCGCCGAACCCCTGCATATGAACATCACCGAGGCGACCGCCCCGATGATCGGCCATCTCGTCCAGCACGCCGACCGGATGATCACGCTGAAGCAGTTCTCCACCGGCCAGATCGTCATAGGCGGCGGCTGGCCGGCGGATATCGTCGGCGAGCGCGGCCATCCGACCGTGCGACTCGACAGCCTGATCGCCAATGCGACGCTGGCACGCCATATCGCGCCTGAGATCGCTCCCTTGCGGATCATCCGCACCTGGGCGGGCGTCAATACATCGGTCGACGGCAAGGGGGTCCTGGGGCCGGTACCTTCGGTTCCGGGCCTACATTTCGCCATTCCCGGCGATGCCGGCTATACGCTCGGGCCGCTATCGGCGGAGATGGTGACGAATATGGTGCTCGGGCGCGACCCCGGCGAGGACATGACGGACTATACGCCGATGCGGTTTGCGGCGTAGGCGATCAGCAATGCAGCGCCAGCGTGATGTTGCGCGACGCTTCGAGCGTGATTGCGAGGATGCGCGTTTTCATCTCTTCGAGGCTGATGCGCGTCGACGGGCAGCAGACGTTGAGGGCCGCGACGATCTGGTCGCTGCCGTCGCGGATCGGCACGGAGAGCGAGCGCAGGCCCACCTCGAGCTCCTGATCGACGATCGACCAGCCTTGACGGCGGACTTCGTCAAGCACGCCGCGCAGTTGCACCTTTGAGGTGATGGTGTTGGGCGTGAATTTGGTCAGCGTCATGTTTTCGATATAGCGATGGACCTGTTCCTCCGGCAGTGCGGCCAGAAGCACGCGGCCGGTCGAGACGCAATGGGCAGGCACGCGGCTGCCGATCGATATGCCGACATTGACGCGACGGTTGTTCGGCGTGGCGCGTGCCACGTAGATCACCGACTCGTCATCGAGCACGGCGGCAAAACAACTCTCGCTGAGGCCCTCCGAAAGGTCGTTCATGACGGGCTGCACGACATCCCAGAGATCCATCGACGACAAAGCCGAAAATCCGAGCTGGAGGATCTTCGGCCTGAGGGAAAAATGCTTGCCGCTGATTTCCACATAGCCTTCATGCGCAAGCGTCAGCAGGAAACGGCGCACGGTCGCACGCGTCATTCCCGTCGCCTGGGCGACTTCACTCAGCGTCATTTTCGGTGTGAAGCGGGTAAAGACCTTGATCACCTCCAGCCCGCGCGCCAAGGCATTGACATAGTCTCGGTTCGAGGACGAGAGATCGCCGGCGTCTTCGCCGGTGATCTCGTCTGCTCCGGACTCTGGCGGTGGGCCGGTCCTTGCCTTCAATTCATGTCACCAAGGCAGAGATATTTGAGTTCAAGATATTCATCGATGCCGTGGTGCGAACCCTCGCGGCCAATACCCGACGCTTTCACGCCGCCGAACGGTGCGCCCTCGAAGGCGGTTATGCCCGTATTGATGCCGATCTGACCGACTTCCAGCGCCTCCGCGACGCGCCAGGTGCGGGCGAGATCGCGGGTGAAGAAATAGGCCGAGAGGCCAAATTCGGTATCGTTGGCAAGCTGGATCGCCTCCTTCTCGTCATGGAAGCGAAAGATCGGCGCTACCGGGCCAAAGGTTTCTTCATGGGCGATCTTCATCGATTGCCTGGCATCGGCGATAACGGTCGGCTCGTAGAATGTGCCGCCCAGCGCGTGGCGCTTGCCGCCGGTCACGACACGGGCGCCGTTGGCGAGCGCGTCGCTGACATGGTCCTCGACCTTGGCGACGGCCGCCTCATCGATCAGCGGCCCCTGGATGACGCCGTCCTCGAACCCGTCGCCGACCTTCATCGCCGCGACCACCTCGGCAAACCGCTTGACGAAGGCATCGTAGATGCCGTCCTGCACATAGATGCGGTTGGCACAAACGCAGGTCTGGCCCATGTTGCGGAATTTCGAGGCCATCGCGCCCTGTACCGCGGTTTCCAGCGAGGCGTCGTCGAAAACGATCAACGGCGCATTGCCGCCGAGTTCGAGCGAGACTTTCTTGATCGTCTTGGCGGCCTTGGCCATCAGTTCGCGGCCCACCTCCGTCGAACCGGTGAAGGTAATCTTGCGCACCAGCGGGTTGGTCACGAGTTCCTCTCCCACCACGCTTGCTGCGCCGGTTACCACGTTGAATACCCCCTTGGGCAGACCGGCG
Organism: Rhizobium sp.; assembly: GCA_036398815.1. Classification (GTDB taxonomy): domain Bacteria; phylum Pseudomonadota; class Alphaproteobacteria; order Rhizobiales; family Rhizobiaceae; genus Rhizobium. The sequence continues at coordinate 3,271 of DASWOH010000002.1, forward strand.
CGTTCGGCCAGTTCAGCCAGCGCCAAAGCCGAGAATGGGGTGGTGCTGGCCGGTTTCAGCACCATCGTGCAGCCGGCGGCAATGGCCGGACCAGCCTTGCGCGGGATCATGGCCATCGGAAAATTCCACGGCGTGATCGCGGAGCAGACGCCGATCGGCTGGCGGATCACCAGCATGCGCTTGTCCTTGCTGGGGGCGGGGATGGTCTCGCCCGAAATACGCTTGGCGTCTTCCGCAAACCATTCGAAGAAGGCCGCGCCATAGAGGATTTCGCCGCGCGCTTCAGGAAAGGGTTTGCCCTGTTCGGCCGTCAGCAACCGCCCGAGGTCATCGGCGTTCTCGACGATCAGCTCGAACCATTTGCGCATGATTGCAGAGCGCTCTTTGGCAGGCCGCGCCGCCCAGTCGGGAAAGGCGGCATGCGCTGCTTCGATCGCGGCGCGCGTGTCCTCAAGGGTAGCCTTGGGCACCGTGCCGATGACCTTGCCGGTCGCCGGATTGACGACCTTGATCACATCCGTGCCGCCCTTGTGCCACTGCCCATCGGAGTAGAAGGCCTCACGAAAGAGCGACGGGTCCTTGACGATATTCATAGCTGTTCCTCGGGTTGCTGGCTTCGAGTTCTGGTTACAACATCGGGAAAAACTTGTCATTATTTTCGTACAAGTGTGCGCAAATAAATCGCGAAAAGAAGTCGTGGGCGCTTACGAATTCGAATGAATTCGTAGATAAATCCGCCGTCTTTGGGCAAATTCGCAAAAGAAACGAATTCCTCTTGTCATGTGAATAAATTGCTGCTCATATTTGCGAACAGATGTACGCATTACGAATTTACCAATTTAGAAAAAGATAGGGGAGTGCGCGTCTATGTCCAAGATTTCCATATCCTTGGTCGATCTGGCCAAGAAAGGTGTTTCGCGGCGGCATGTTCTGCAAGGCATCGGTGTGGCGGCTGTTGCCGGCATGGCGCCTCGCCTTGTCCGGTCTGCCAATGCAGCGGATGAGGTGACAATCCGCTGGTGGTCGCCGCAGGCTTCACCTGAGCAGCTTGCCATGTACAATGTCCAGATCGCGGCGTTCGAAGCCGCCAATCCCGGCGTCAAGATCTTGTTCGAACCGACCTCGGACGAAGGTTACCCGGCACAGCTGGCAGCCGCCTTCTCCGCCAAGCAGGTTCCGAACGTGCTCACCCACCTGCCGTCCTTCGCGGCGCAGAATTACTACGGCCAGGGTCTGCTCGAGCCGATGGACGACGTGATCAAGGCAATCGGCGAGGCCAACTATTTTCCCGGCGCCAATGACGTCTACAAGACGGCGGATGGTCACTATTGCGGCACGCCGATCGGCAATACCGCTGCCGATATGCTCTGGCTCCGCAAGGATCTGATGCAGAAGGCTGGCATCGACAAGGCCCCGGAGACCTGGGACGAGCTGCGCGATGCGGCCAAGAAAATGCAGACGGGCGGCATTTACGGCGCGCCGCTGCCATACGGCCTCAACTCGATGACATCGCTGATCTTCATCGGCTTCATCCATCGCGCCGGCGGCCAGGTGTTCACTAGGGATCTGGATATCGCGCTCGATAGCGACGGCACCTACAAGGCGCTCGACTTTTACAAGTCGATGCGCGAATTCTGCCCGCCGGGCGCGACGAACTACAGCTGGGGCGAAAGCTTGACGGCCTTCGTGTCCGGCGCCACCGCCACCGGTATCTATGCCGGCCGGGTGCTCGCCAATGTCACGGCGCAGAACCCCGATATTGCCGATTCCGTCACCTGCGCGGTCTATCCGACCATCTCCAAGGACGTGAAGCCCTGGACCTTCAACGATTTCCCGTCGGTTTTCATCCCCAAGGATGCATCCAACATGGACGTGACGAAGAAGTTCGCTGCCTTCCTGTTCGAGCCCAAGGGTTATATCCCGCAGCTGCATGCCGCGCCGGGCCATGTCCTGCCCGTGCTGAAGACGATCGCCGAGGACCCGGCGTATATCGATAATCCGATCATCAAAAAATATCCCAAGGAAGTCGATCTCATGTCGCAGGCCGCCGCCGCCGGCAAGAA
>DASWOH010000003.1:0-5458 GCA_036398815.1 Rhizobium sp.
GTGCGGCTATGGCCGTCCGGCAGAAATGCCGGATCGTAACCGAAGCCCGCATCGCCGCGTGGCGGCCAGACCAGTTGGCCATCGACCCGCGCTTCGACTTCTTCAAGATGATCGTCCGGCCATGCCACGCATAAAGCCGAGACGAAATGCGCCTTGCGTTGTGAGGGCTGCGTCGCGCCGTGCTCCTGCAACAGACGCTCGATCCGCGTCATAGCCCCCGTGAAATCCTTCGACGGCCCCGCCCAGCGTGCGGAATGGATACCCGGCTGGCCACCCAGCGCATCGACCGCCAGTCACGAATCGTCGGCAAAAGCCGGCAGGTCGGTGGCTTTCGATGCGGCGACTGCCTTGATTCGTGCGTTGGTCTGAAAGGTCGTTCCGGTCTCTTCGGGCTCAGCCAAGCCGAGTTCGCCTGCGGACACCGCGTCGATGCCATAAGGCGCGAGCAACTCGCGCATCTCGGCGAGCTTGCCGGGATTGTGGGTCGCGATCACGAGACGGCCGGTGATTCGGCGATGCGCGCTCATTGCGGAATCATAGCTGTCATAAAGAGAGACGACGAGGGCAAATCATGCCATCGCGATCTTCTGAAGCTCGACCAGCCGCGCGATGCCTGTGTTCGCCAGCGCCATCAGCGACAGGAACTCGGTCTGCGAGAACGGCGTCTTCTCGGCGGTGCCCTGCACCTCGACGATGCGGCCATCGCCGGTCATGACGAAATTGGCGTCGGTCTCGGCTTCCGAATCCTCGGCGTAGTCCAGATCGAGCACCGGCGTGCCGTTGTAGATGCCGCAGGAGATCGCGGCGACATTATCGCGCAGAACTTCGCCCGGGCCCTTGAGCATGTTGCGGGCCTTCATCCACGCGACGCAATCGGCGAGCGCGACCCATGCACCTGTGATGGAGGCGGTGCGGGTGCCGCCGTCGGCCTGGATGACATCGCAATCCACCGTGATCTGGCGTTCGCCCAATGCCACCAGATCGACCGTCGTGCGCAGCGAACGGCCGATCAGCCGCTGAATCTCGACAGTACGGCCGCTTTGTTTGCCGGCGGACGCCTCGCGGCGCATGCGCTCATGGGTGGCGCGCGGCAGCATGCCGTATTCGGCAGTGACCCAGCCGCGGCCCTGTCCCTTGAGCCATGGCGGCAGCCTGTCTTCCAAAGTGGCCGTCACCAGCACATGGGTGTCGCCGAACTTCACCATGCAGGAACCCTCGGCGTATTTGACTACGCCGCGCTCCAGCGACACAGGGCGTAGTTCATCGGGCGCACGACGGCTTGGCCGCATGATTTGTTCTCCAGGAAACACGTGAAATAGCAAGCTTGCGGTGCTTTTAGGGGGGTGAGGCGGTAGCGGCAAGGCCCGGAAGCCCGTCATCGCCGATTAAGCGCGAATCGTGAAGCCGCTTGTCACGGACCGGTGCGATGGACACATTAGTCATCCGCGGGACCACCAAGCCGTTACCGCCAAGTCTCTACAGCCAAGTCTTCCGGAGCGAATTGTGTCGCATCACGATCCGATCAGCCATCTCATCACGCCGAATGCCGGGCTGGCGCAGCTCAACGAGCGCTCGCGCGATATTTTCCGTCAGATCGTGGAAAACTATCTGGCGACCGGAGAGCCGGTCGGCTCGCGCAATATCTCGCGCCTGATCTCGGTGCCGCTGTCACCGGCCTCGGTGCGAAACGTGATGTCGGATCTCGAGCAACTCGGACTGATATATGCTCCGCATACCTCAGCGGGGCGTCTGCCGACTGAACTCGGACTGCGATTTTTTGTCGATGCCCTGATGCAGGTCGGCGATTTGACAGAGCCCGAGCGGCAATCGATCCAGACCCAGCTTGCCTCGGTCGGCAAAGGCCAGTCGGTGGAGGCGGCGCTCAGCGAAGCGTTGACGCGGTTGTCGGGCCTGACACGAGCGGCTGCGGTGGTGTTGACCGCCAAATCCAATGCGCGGCTAAAACATATCGAATTCGTCAGGCTTGAACCCGAACAGGCGCTGGTGGTGCTGGTGGCTGAGGACGGCCAGGTGGAAAACCGCGTTCTGGCTTTGCCGCCCGGTGTTCCCACATCGGCACTGACCGAGGCTTCCAATTTTCTTAATGCCCGCATTCGCGGCCGCACGCTGGTCGAGGCGCGGGGCGAACTCGAGGCGGCGCTACAACAGAGCCGCAGCGAACTCGATCAGCTCACGCAGAAAGTCATTACAGCGGGAATCGCAAGCTGGTCCGGCGGCGCCAATGACGAGCGGCAATTAATCGTGCGCGGTCACGCCAATCTGCTGGAAGACCTTCATGCCATGGAGGACCTGGAGCGGGTCCGTCTGCTATTCGACGACCTTGAAACCAAAAAGGGCGTCATCGACCTGCTCGGTCTTGCCGAGCGCGCGGACGGTGTGCGGATTTTTATCGGTTCGGAGAACAAGCTGTTTTCGCTGTCGGGTTCCTCAACCATTATCTCGCCCTATCGCGACGGCTCCGGTCAGATCGTCGGGGTACTCGGCGTCATCGGCCCGACACGGCTGAATTATGCGCGGGTCATTCCAATGGTCGATTATGCCGCCCGTATTGTCAGCCAGATGCTCGGCAAATAGCATGAGCATGATCCCGAAAAGTGGACCCGGTTTTCGGACAAGATCATGCTCAATCAAAGCGGTTGCGCTTGATTTTTTGCGGCCAAACCACGATATGCAGGCCAGCATTCCAGCATGGTGGGTTTAGAGCGTAATGACCGATACCAACGGCCAAAAAGATAATTCCGAAAGAGTGGCGGAAGAGGCCGGCAGCAAGCCGGGCGAGCCGCGTGTGTCCAAGCCCTATATCATGCCGGACGACCCCGAAGAGACGCCGTCCGAAGTGCTGGTAAAGGAAGCCGCCGAGTCCAAGGACAAGATGCTTCGCACGCTGGCGGAGATGGAGAACCTTCGCAAGCGGACCCAGCGCGAGGTTGCTGATGCGCGGACTTACGGCATCGCCGGTTTTGCCCGTGATATTCTCGACATTGCCGACAATCTTCAGCGCGCGCTTGATGCCGTCCCGGCCGAAGCGAAAGCTTCCGCCGACGCGGGCCTTAAAAGCCTGATTGAGGGCGTGGAATTGACCGAGCGCTCGCTGATCAAGACTCTTGAAAAGAACGGCGTGCAGCGGTTCGAGCCGATCGGCGAAAAGTTCGATCCGAACGTGCAGCAGGCGATGTACGAGGTGCCGGACTCGTCGGTCGCGCCCGGCACGGTCGTGCAGGTGATTCAGGCGGGTTATATGATCGGTGAGCGCATCCTGCGCCCGGCGCTGGTCGCCGTTTCCAAGAATCCTCCCAAAACCGCTTAAACCAGAACCGCCATCAAAGCTGTCGAGACAATGGCTTGTTAAGGCCGCCCTCCTAACGTCCGGAACGTTTCACCATCGACAAAATCTTACCGGTGAACGGGGCTTGCGGCTCATCCTGAAGTCAGGATCGTTCAAGTACTATGTTGTCGCCGACAGCGTGAACCACATCGATATTCTGACGCGTTCGCGCTGACGCTCAGCGCGGACCGATGCCGTCGCGCACCGCGCGAAACCTCGGAAATGCCTTGGCCCAGTCATCGCGCGGCGAGATGCCTACAATGCGCAGCGTTGCTCCGCCATTGCCGAAACGCAGCCACTGGATCACGGTGATCGGCGTGTCGTTCTTGCCGCCTGTGGCATCGATCCTCGTCTCGAACGCTGGAGTGCCGTCGATCCTGATCGGCTCGCTCGAGGTAATGCGGGCCTCGCGCAGGCCGGGAATTGTCGTCGCCACCTGTTGTGCGAAGCGGCTGCGATCGCCGGGCTCCACGTTCTGGCCCTGCAAGATGCCGATCATCATGTAAGGCGCGCTGCCCTGATCGTCGTCGGCGTTGCCGTCGGCCAGTAACACGGCGGAGCGCGGTGCGATGGTGCGCACCGTTTTGAAATTAGCCAGGTCGCTGACCTTGAAACTCATCTGGGAGAGCTGCTCCTCGACCGGCACTTCGCTGCGCATCACCGTGGTGGCGAGCATTTTGCGGATAGCCTCTTCCGAAAAACTTTTGTCTGCCCCGTCGCGCACCTGGACAATCACAAAGCCGGAGAATTTGTCGTTTGGCAGGATCAGTGAGTAATTGCGGACGTCGAAAATACCGTTCTTGCCCGTCTCGATTGTGAAATAGCCTTTGCGTGCGCCGGCTTCGAATGTTTCCGGCTTGGGTCCCTGTTGAGGGAGCTTGCCGTCCTTGACGGCGCTGTCGATCGAGGTGAACGCAGCTTCTGGAAGCTCGCCGACACCGACTTTTACATTTTGGTCAGCGGAGACGAACCCCAGAAAATCTGGCGCCAGGGTCAGGCCTTCCATCGGCACGAGCCCGACCCGCAAGCCCTGCGGATAGACCGCCTCGGCGGCCTGGGCGGGGGCCACAAGCACCGCAATCGCGGCTGCGGCGAAAATGAGTGAACGGCAAAAGTTTTTCATGAGGGCTGCGTGAAGCTCGAATAAGGCGGTTCGATGGAGGTCGCCAGCGACCGCTTGTCCTGCGCTCGATAGCAGTTTTCGCGCCTGCGCGACAGGCCGGACCGGCCGTCTCGAAAGGAGCCGTCGATTCTGTCCAACAGCAGTGGCTGGCTGCCGCCCGTCGACTGTGGGCGTACGATTAACTTCAACCAACCGGGTGTGCGGTCCTTGCAGGGCACACCCCCCCTCCTATATGAGGCGGAGCGTCGCAGGATTGCGCGTTTTGGTTAGTTAGGGGGCTGGGATTCGGTGCGCCGTTAGGGCCCGCCCGGCCTGCCGCAAAAAGAAGGAACAGAGGACCATGGGAAAGGTCATTGGCATCGATCTCGGCACGACCAATTCGTGCGTCGCCGTGATGGACGGCAAATCTCCGAAAGTTATTGAGAATTCCGAAGGCATGCGCACCACGCCGTCGATCGTCGCGCTGACGGATGATGGCGAGCGCCTTGTCGGACAGCCGGCCAAGCGCCAGGCCGTCACCAATCCGGAAAAGACCATTTTCGCGGTGAAGCGTCTGATTGGCCGCCGCTACGACGATCCGACCGTCGAAAAGGACAAGAAGCTTGTCCCCTACAAGATCGTGAAAGCTTCCAACGGCGATGCTTGGGTTGAGGCCGACGGCAAGGCCTATTCGCCCTCCCAGATTTCCGCTTTCATCCTGCAAAAGATGAAGGAGACCGCTGAAGCTCATCTCGGCCAGAAGGTCGATCAGGCAGTCATCACCGTTCCCGCTTATTTCAACGACGCCCAGCGTCAGGCCACCAAGGATGCCGGTAAGATCGCCGGCCTTGAAGTGCTGCGCATCATCAACGAGCCGACCGCGGCCGCGCTCGCTTACGGCCTCGATAAGTCCAAGACCGGCACCATCGCGGTGTATGATCTCGGCGGCGGCACGTTCGACGTTTCGATTCTGGAAATCGGCGACGGCGTGTTCGAGGTAAAGTCGACCA
>DASWOH010000004.1:0-2689 GCA_036398815.1 Rhizobium sp.
TCGAGGCCAGACGACATAAAACGCAAGATCGGTTCTCAGGATATGCGATGTTACTGGAACAAGGGCGCCTGAACGCAGTTGAGGCGCAATCAAATGCTGCCATCCCAAGGAGATCCCTTCCCCGGCAAGAACGGCCTGAATAACCAGCACGTAGTCATTGATGACCAGCTTTCGGGCTTGCTTCGGAAATGCGACGCCGGCGCTGGCAAACCATTCGGGCCAATCGCAAGCTTCGCGTACAGGCTCTTCCAGCCAGATCAAACGGTGATGGATGAGTTGCTCAAGGGATCGCGAAACATGGTGCCGTTCAAGAAAAGACGGTGTGGCGACAGCGGTAATGACCTCGGGAGCGAGCAATGCGGCATGATACTCGGGCCAATCGTTCACCCGGCCGCCACGTATACTGAGCGGTATAGACTCTTCCATCAAATTCAAATCCCGCACACTGGTCTGAATACGTAAGTCAATATCAGGCAGTTCATTCCGGAAACGCTGCAACCGCGGTAGCATCCACATTGACGCAAACGCAGTCGAGGCGGCCAATGTGACGCTGACATCGCCCCCCTTCGCGCGGATCCCCTCGACCGACTCCTGAATACGCCTGAGGCCGGCAGAAACATCTACATGGAACCGCTCACCGGTGTCCGTCAGTTCGACAGCGCGGTGAGCGCGGTGAAACAGCAAAACACCGAGATCGTCTTCCAGCGTTCGTACCGCGAGTGAGACGGCGGCCTGGCTTATACCCAATTCCTTGGCAGCTTGACTAAAATTCCGGTGACGGCCGGCGACCTCGAAGATGATCAGACGAGACGCCGGCGGGAGTAAATTGCGCAAATTGTCCATAAGTGATGCTTATAGCAAGCGCGAGATTTTACCAACATTACACGGAGTTTTTTCCACGCTAGTCTAACTCTGAATTATGGAGAGGCGGATGGCTGATGCAGTCGAGTCAGATGGGCGGACAAAACGCACAAGAGGTTCCAGATCGACACGAAGGGAGGTATCTGGAAAACAGGTGGGGGTTCCGTACATCGTTCGGAACATTCCCACGTATGATATCCTTGCGGAGGAGAGCCTTCAGAAGATCGAGGGCACGGCCGAGCGAATTCTTGCTGAGGTAGGCATAGAATTTCGGGACGATCCGGTCGCGCTCGATCATTGGAGGCGGGCCGGCGCCAAGGTCGATGGTGTGCTTGTGCGTTTCGAGCCTGGCATGCTGCAGGAATTGATTTCGACGGCGCCTGCGCAATTCACGCAATATGCGAGGAACCCTTCGAGGAATGTCGAAATCGGGGGACGGAATGTTGTCTTTTCTCCGGCCTACGGGTCACCTTTTGTGATGGATCTCGACAGAGGCCGTCGATATGGCACGATCGAGGACTTTCGCAACTTTATCAAGCTGGCGCAGGCTAGCCCATGGCTCCATCATTCTGGTGGTACGATCTGCGAGCCGGTCGACCTGCCGGTGAACAAGCGTCATCTTGACATGATCTATAGCCACATACGGTATTCGGATCGGCCGTTTATGGGGTCGATCACGTCGGAAGAACGTGCGGAAGACTCGATAGAGATGGCGAGGATCCTGTTCAATGCGGATTTCGTCGACGAGAAATGCGTCATCCTCGGGAACGTCAACGTCAATTCGCCGCTTGTCTGGGACGGTACGATGACCAAGTCGCTGCGGGCATACGCGCGCGCCAATCAGGCTGCCGTCATCGTGCCTTTTATTCTCGGAGGGGCGATGGGCCCCGTTACAAATGCCGGCGCGATTGCACAGTCTCTTGCTGAAACGCTTGCGGGCTGTGCTCTTACACAGCTAGAGCGTAAGGGTGCCCCCGTTATCTTCGGCAATTTCCTGTCTTCCATGTCCTTGCGTTCGGGGTCCCCGACCTTTGGTACACCGGAACCGGCAATTGGATCGATGGTGGTGGGCCAACTCGCTCGTCGCCTCAAGCTGCCGCTACGTTGCGCTGGCAACTTCTCAAATTCCAAGTTGCCCGACGGGCAGGCCATGCAGGAAGGAATGATGTCGATGTTGTCGGCCGTTCATTGCGGTGCCAACTTTATTCTCCACGCCGCTGGTTTCCTGGACGGACTCCTTTCGATGTCCTACGAAAAGTTCGTTATGGATGCCGATGTTTGTGGCGCCCTGCATTCCTATCTTGCTGGAGTCGTGGTCGATGACAACACCCTTGCGGTGGATGCATTTGCGGAGGTGGGACCTGGCAATCACTTTCTCGGCTGCGGACATACCATGCGGAACTATCAGACGGCCTTCTGGGATTCGGCTCTTTCCGATAACGAGTCTTTTGAGAAGTGGAACGAGGAAGGTACGTCGACCGACATGGCAACCCGCGCTAACCGGCTTTGGAAAAGGACCTTGGAGGAATTTGAGGCGCCGCCACTGAATGAGAGCATTGAGGAAGCGCTGCAAGATTATATTGGCCGACGCAAGGCAAGCATGCACGATGCCTGGTATTGAAATCGCGACGGAAGAGAATTCGAGATGCACATAACGGCCGCAGATGCAGTCTTCAAAGTTGTTTCCAATGATCCCCTCCTTCAGCCCTACAGGCTGAAGCACCTGACCCTGAAGAACCGCATCATGTCGACGGCGCATGAGCCGGCCTATTCCGAGGGCGGCATGCCGACCGATCGCTACCGGCTCTATCATCTGGAAAAGGCCAGG
>DASWOH010000005.1:0-17640 GCA_036398815.1 Rhizobium sp.
CGCGGTGCTGTTTGCCGAAGCTGTGCGTTGTCTGGGCTTTGGAGCGCGCATCGTGTCGGGATACCTGTTCAATCCCGATCGAATATTGCTCGGTTCGCAGGATCAGGGCTCGACCCATGCCTGGGTCGAGGTATTCGTTCCTGGCGCCGGATGGATCACGTTCGATCCGACCAACCGCAGCATGGGCGGAGCCAATCTCATCCCTGTCGCCGTCACGCGCGATATCGCGCAATCCGTTCCCGTCGCCGGCAGCTTCGTCGGTGCGTCAGACGCATTCGGATCCATGGACGTCGAGGTCGAGGTTAAGTCATCCAGCTGAGCCTGAAAACCGCTTGGTCATCGTCTGGTTGTGGCCTGCTTGCAGCCTTTCCCGGATCGCACGACAAGCATGGTTGCCGCGGGCGGAGCGGTGTGCGAGGAGCGGCGGTCAACCGCGTAAGAACTTTAAATTCCATGCACTATGAAGAATGGAACGAATGGGCCCTGCTAACCGTTCTATCGTCGGCGAAACACTGAAGTTTCGACAAGGAGAGTACAATGAGCAGCACATCAGACAAGGTATCCGGCAAGGTCAACGAGATCACAGGCAAGGCCCGTCAGGGCATCGGCAAGGCCGTCGGCAACGACGAAATGCAGGTCAAGGGCCTTGTCCAGGAAGCAAAGGGCGATGCGCAGCAGGCGAAGGGTGAAGCCAAGGACGCCGTCAAGAAGATCGTCGATAAAGCCTGAACCTCCGACACCGCTCCACCACAACCCGCCGCATTTCTACGGCGGGTTTTTCATGGCCATCTGTACCGGTCGTGAGCCAGCAGGCGCCAGGGTTCGACCATCAAACCGCGTATCGCCTCGAGGAACTTCCCATTTTTCAAGGTCCACAAGCGCTTTTCGCAAGATTGGCGGATCGTGCCGCGTCTTTGCCAAGCTTGAGCCACAACGATGTTTACTCGCACCGCAATGCAGCGTCTATCGCGGCGGCGGCTTTCACCGCGACAATTTTGCCCGTCGCATGACCAAGCTTAATGCGTTTCCGGTTCCGCATCGTTTCCGTAGGGTGCGACTGACCTCGGCGACCTCGAAACTCCAAACCCCTGACAAGACCAGTTGTTATGATTAAGCAGAACGATACCGGAGCAGTCTGCATCGAGCGTCTTGCGGATGAGCTTGAGCAGCGCATGCTTCTCGGGCAGGTTTTCGTTGCGCGTGGACTCGCGTTCGACGAGATGGGGTACGGCGTCCAAGCGGAAGCCGTCGACGCCGATCTCCAGCCAGAATTGCATGATACCAAAGAGCGCTTCGACCACCTGCGGATTGCGATAGTTGAGATCCGGCTGATGCGAATAAAGGCAATGCCAGAAATAGGCCTTGGCGACCGGATCCCAGGTCCAGTTGGACGTTTCCGTGTCGACGAAAATAATACGCGTCTTGGCGAACTTATCGTCGGTATCGGACCAGACATAGAAATCGCGTTCAGGTGAGCCGGCGGGCGCATGTCTTGCGCGTTGAAACCAGGGATGCTGATCGGATGTGTGGTTGACGACCAGTTCGATGATGACGCGTATCTTGCGAGCATGAGCCGCCGCAACGAATGCCTTGAAATCATCAAGCGTGCCGAATTGCGGGTTGATGCCTTCATAGTCCAGGATGTCATAACCATCGTCACGCCGAGGCGATGGGTAAAATGGTAGCAACCGGATCGTGTTGATGTCGAGCAAAGCCAGATAGTCCAGCTTTTTTGCCAACCCTGCAAAATCGCCGCAGTCGTCGGAATCGGCATCGGCATCGGCATCGGCATCGAAAAACGACTTTACGTGCAGCTGATAGATGACGGCATCCCTATGCCATTCCGGATACCGCAATTCCCGCTCGCTTTTGTCCACTCGGCTTGCTCCTCTTTTGAGGATTCGTCAGCTAAGGCAAAGTGCGACATCTTCAATGCCTTTCTTTGCGCGTCAGCGGCAGAGGCGGAGCGCCTCGACATCGCGCGTCGGCGGCGTCGCGAACGGCGCCGAATTCCGATTGGGCCGTGTTGCCGCTTTCATATTCGACGTGCCGAGAGGCTTTGCCTGCAACAAGTTCTTCACTCAGCATGGGACGGCGCAGCGGCCCCATTGGATTGTGACGCTAAGTTCGAAGTCGCCAGATCGCGAAACAGGGTTGGGAATCTCCGATCTCCGCTAATGCAGACTGGCGAGACAATCTTGCAGCACAAGGAAAACGTCCGGTCCACCGTTTAAGGGAACTTTTATGGAGTAGCCTCCAAATCCGATGGTCATGGCCGATGCGCCCATTGCCATATCAAGCATCGGTATTTCATCGGTCGTAGCCAGAACGGTCGTGGTGGAACGGCTTCGAACATCAAGCGATATGGTATTGTTGTCAGCCTGCGGCCCATAGAACTGGATCGTCGCTGTCGTGGCTTTGATCCCTTTCGGGACGCCGAAGTAAATCTCCTCAAATCTCCGGTATTTCGAGAAAATCAATGCGACTTTGCCATTCAGCACATATTGGGCAAGGCAGACTTGAAATGGACCATTGTCGCCCCTCACGACCCGCCAGTTTTCGTGCTCGTAAAGGACCGGCGCGAAATCCCTGGCACCCGTCACCGTCGGCAAAAGCGATGACAGCGTGAAGATAATACTGAATGCAACTTTCATCATTAACCCTGTGTTACAAAGGTTAACGCGCACAGATGACATCATCTTGCTCGAAATAAGGCGCTTGGAACTTTTCGGCCGACCGGTGAGTGTGTCATCGCCGGGAGCTCGGTCTAAAGTACGCCTTGTTGTCAGACTCTGTGCGCGGCCTGCGCGCAATCCTAGCGTGCCCAAGGCTGCAAAAATCTTTTGCTGAGAGGGATATTTCGGCGGTGCGAGCGATCCTCTAGCTTGTTCGTCAGAAACGAAATCTTTCAATCTTTTGATCGTATCCGGTCTGGATTGCCATTCGGGCTGCAAGTGTCCGCTCATCCCCGTATCGATGCCGCTTCATGCCGACCGGCATGATGGCGGGATGCTATTTCGCGGAAAGTGGCGACCAGGATACAACGAAGAGGGTGCCAAATGACCAGGTCTCCGAATTTTGCCAATCGCCGCAGTTTTCTGCTGGGCGCCATCACGGCCATTCCGGCCGCCGCCCTGCTGAGCGGCGGTGAGCCCGTTGCCGCCCGCGCGACACCGACAGCCGACAATTACCGACCGACCTATTTCACGGAGGACGAATGGGCATTCGTCAATGCCGTAGTCGACCGGCTCATTCCGTCGAACGACGACGGTCCCGGTGCCGTGGAGCTCCACGTGCCGGAATTCATCGACCGGCAGATGGAAACGGACTACGGCCATGGAGCCCGTTGGTATCTGCAGGGTCCTTACCATCCAGAAGCAGATTTCACGCTCGGCTACCAGATGCGCTATTCGCCGCGCGAACTCTATCGCGTCGCCATCGCCGAACTGGACGGCTGGTGTCGGCAGGCTCATGGCGGAAATTTCGCCACGCTAGACGAGCCGACACAGGACGAGGTTCTCGGCGCACTCCAGAAGGGCGAGATCACACTGCTCAGCGTCAAGTCCGCCGAATTCTTCCTTCAACTCCTCGCCAATACCAAGGAGGGCTACTTCGCCGATCCGATGTATGGTGGCAACCGCCACATGGGAAGCTGGAAGATGATCGGCTTTCCCGGTGCCCGCGCCGATTTCACGGACTGGATGAAGAAGCCGGGCACTCCCTACCCGCTCGGGCCTGTTTCCATCCTCGGCGAGAAGGCATGACGGCGATGACCAGGACGATGAAACCCACAGACGTTGTCGTGATCGGACTCGGCTGGACCGGCTCGATCCTCAGCATGGAGCTCGCAAGCGAGGGCCTGAACGTCGTTGCGCTGGAGCGCGGCCAGAACCGCGACACGTCTCCCGACTACACCTATCCCAAAGCCGCAGACGAGCTCAAATACGGTGTCCGCGGCGAGCTGTTCCGCAAGCTCTCGCTCGAGACGGTGACGGTTCGCCACGCTCTCGGCGATGTCGCCGTTCCCTACCGGCAATACAATGCCTTCCTGCTTCCGGATCATGTCGGCGGCGCCGGTGTCCATTGGAACGGCCAGCTCTACCGTCCCTCGCCGGAGGATCTGAAGTTCAAGAGCCGCAATGTCGAGCGCTATGGCAAGTCCTTCCTTCCGGAGGGCATGACCATCCAGGACTACGATGTGACCTACGACGAATTGGAACCCTATTTCGACAGGTTCGAATATCTTAACGGCGCGTCCGGACAGGCCGGGAACCTCAACGGCACGATTGTCGCCGGCGGCAATCCCTTCGAGGGCGCGCGGTCGCGGAGTTATCCGACGCCGCCGGTTGCCGACACCTATCCCGCCATGCTGTTCGCCAAGGCGGCCCGAGAGCTCGGCTATCATCCATTCCCGCAACCCTGCGCCAACTGTTCGCAGCCCCATACCAACTTTTACGGCGTGCGGCTCGGCCCCTGCAATCTCTGCGGCTTTTGCGAACGCTTCGGCTGTTTCCTCTATTCCAAGGGATCGCCGCAGACCACGATCCTGCCCGCCCTGTTCCGCTTGCCAAATTTCGAGCTGCGAACGCAAAGCCATGTCACCCGGATCAATCTCGACTCCACCGGCAAGCGAGCAACCGGCGTCACCTATGTCGACGCCTCCGGCGCCGAAATCGTCCAGCCGGCCGACCTGGTGATCCTTGCCTCGTTCCAGACGAACAATGTCCGCATGATGCTGCTCTCCGGTATCGGCGAGCCCTATGATCCCTCGACGGGAACAGGCGTGATCGGCAAGAACTTCGCGTACCAGATGATGAGTTCGACCGCGGTCTTCTACGATAAGGACGTCGCAATCAACCCGTTCATCGGCGCCGGAGCCGGTGGATCGCAGATCGTCGACGAATTCAATGCCGACCATTTCGACCACGGGCCGCATGGCTTCGTCGGCGGTGCCTATATCATCGGCGGCCAGACCGGCGGCCGGCCGATCCAGCAACTGGTCGTGCCGCCGGGCACACCAAACTGGGGAGCGGCCTGGAAGCGGGCAGCCAAGGATAGCTACCGGCACACCACCAATGTCGTCACGCACGGCTCGGTCATGTCTTACCGGGACGCCTTTCTGGATCTCGATCCCACCTATCGCGACTCCCTCGGCCAGCCGCTGCTGCGCATGACCTTCGACTGGCACGACAACGAATACCGGATGTCGCGCTATGTCACGGACCGGGCGCTGGAGATCGTCGGCCGGATGAAGCCGAAGACGCACTCGACGCTGATCCGCCAGCAGGGCGATCATTTCAACGTTCGCGAATACCAGACGACCCATACGACCGGCGGCGTCATCACGGGCGCCGATCCTGCTACGAGCGCCCTCAACCGCTATCTGCAGAGCTGGGACGTTTCCAATCTCTTTGTCATGGGCGCCTCGGCCTTCCCACAGAACATCGGCTACAATCCGACGGGCCTCGTGGGTGCTCTTGCCTTCTTCGCTGCCGACGCGATCAAGACGCGGTACATCAAGAACCCCGGCCCGCTGGTTCACGCGTGAGGGGGCCGGCATGACGATCAGGATCACCAAAAACCGGTTGCTTGGCGGCATGGTCGTACTGGGTGCGGCGGGCGCCCTCGGCGCATGGCTGGCCACGATCGCCTTCGGCAATATCGGCGGCGATCCGTCCGCCGGCCTCGACGTAGCCATCAGCCCCGAACTGGTCCAGCGCGGCGCCTATGTCGCCAGGCTGGGCGACTGCGCTGCCTGCCACACCGCTCCTGGTGGTGAGGTTTTCGCCGGCGGCCTGCCGCTCGCCACGCCGATCGGGGCCGTCTTCTCCACCAATATCACACCCGACAAGGCGAACGGGATCGGCTCCTATCGCTACGGAGACTTCGAGCGGGCGGTACGCCGCGGCATCCTTCCGGACGGCTCGTCTCTCTATCCTGCCATGCCGTTTCCCTCCTATGCGAAGATCTCGGACGACGACATGAAGGCGCTCTACGCCTTTTTCATGCAAGGGGTACAGCCTGTTTCCGAGAAGAATCGGCATTCGGACATTCCCTGGCCATTGTCGATGCGCTGGCCGCTGACCTACTGGCGATGGATATTCGCGCCAGATGTCGAGGCCCATCCGGCCGATGCCGCCGACCCGATGCTTGCCCGCGGTGCCTATCTCATCGAAGGGCTCGGCCATTGCGGCAGTTGCCACACGCCGCGAGGATTAGGACTTCAGGAAAAGGCCCTGTCGGCGACGGACGGGCCGGACTATCTTTCCGGCGGCGTCGTGGACAACCATGTCGCCAACAATCTGAGGGGCGATCCCGTCACGGGTCTCGGAACGTGGTCCGAGGACGATATCGTTCAGTTCCTCCAGACGGGTCGCAACGGAAGATCCGCCGCCTTCGGGGGCATGGCGGATGTCGTTTCGCACAGCACGCAGTTCATGACGGACGCCGATCTGCACGCGATCGCACATTATCTTAAGTCCCTCCCGGCTGATGGAGCGCCGCAGAATCACGCCTCGGCGGCCAAGGATACGACGGATGCCATGCTGGCCGCAGCCGATGTTTCGCGCCCAGGCGCGCTGGACTATCTCAACAATTGCGCAGCCTGCCATCTGTCGTCCGGCAAAGGTTATCGCGAAACCTTCCCCGCGCTTGTCGGCAATCCGGTCGTCAATGCCGATGACCCTACCTCCGTCATCCATATCATCCTCGGAGGCGCCACCATGCCGGCGACCGCGAAAGCGCCCACCCATTTCACGATGCCGCCTTTCGCCGGCCGCCTCACCGATCAGGAAATCGCCGATCTCGCAACCTTCGTCCGGTTGAGCTGGGGCAACAGCGCGCCACCGGTCGATGCCGCACAGGTCGCGAAGCTTCGGGCAGCCATAGGAGCCGACCCTCAGCCCCGGCGGCTACCATAGACGCATAGACGTCAGGGCTCGACGAGCGGCCGGTCCCAATAGGGCAGCGGATGGCCGAAACGCTCGGACAGGAACGCAAGGAACGCCTTTACCTTCGGCGAGACCACCTTCTTGGGCGGGTAGACCGCCCAGATCGCCCTTTGCGGTCCCGGCGCGATCAGCCATTCCCAATCAACGAGCAGCGACACGAGGCGCCCCGTTTGAAGATCGCCGGACACCAGCCAGGTCGGCAGGAGCGCAATGCCGAGGCCGGCGAGTGCCGTATCCAGCAAGGCCTCTGAATCATTGGCGCGGAGATTGCCCTTGATCGCGATCTCGGTTGGTGCCTTATCCGGCTCCGCCACGGGCCGATAGAACCATGCATTGGCCGGCTGCAGCGCAAAGGCGAGGCACTGATGCCGCGCGAGATCGGCAGGCTGCTCCAGAGGCGGCCCATCCCTGAGATAATCCGGGCTGGCGATGAGAAGACGACGCTGCGATGCGAGACGCCTGGCGATCAGCGAAGAATCCGCCAGCGCGCCGATCCTGACGGCAATATCGGTTCCCGTCTCGATCAGATCGACCGTTGCGTCGGTGAGCGTCGCATCCAGCCGGATATCCGGATAGGCGCTAAGAAAATCCTTCATGTGCGGCATGACATGGCGGCGTCCGAAGGCGCTCGGTATGTTGATCCTGAGCAGGCCTTGCGGCCGGGCATTGAGGGAGCGCGTCGCGTTGCGCGCATCGTCGACATCCGCCAGGATCTGCACCGCGCGCTCGTAGAACGATTGGCCGGCCTCCGTCAGGTGCAGCCGCCGCGTCGAGCGGTTGAGCAGTGCCGCACCAAGATCATCTTCGAGGCCGCTGACATAGCGGGACACGGTGGAAACCTTAATCTCCGCCTCCTCGGCAGCCTTCGAAAAACTTCCGAGCTCCACGGAGCGGACGAATGCGCTCATCGCGGCGAGATAATCCATGAGCCGACCCCTACCCTTTCCTGCAACAATGATTTGCCGCCGGAGCCATTCCGCATGCAAGAGCGCATCGCTAATTTTCCTGTGTACCCGCTGAAAACAAGGAGAACGACCATGAAATCCCTGATCCGCACATCCGAGCAGCCTGCACAAGCGCCCACCAAGGCGGCCGGATCTTTGCCAACAGGGCATCAAAGTTCGGACCAGCCGCGGGCCATAGTCGGTGTTGTCGGTCTCGGCCATATGGGCGAGACCTTCGCTCTCAACTTCGCAGCCGACGGCCATCGCATCCTTGCCTTCGACCGCGATCCGGCCCGCGCCGCGGCCTTGCAGTCGGCGGGCGTCGAAGCGGCCACAATGCTCGGCGAGCTTTCCGCATGCGATGCGATCGTGACGTCGCTGCCGGACGACGATGTCGTCAGTGCAGTCGTCCACCACACCGGTGGATTGCTGGACGTCATGCGACCTGGCGCCGTTCATATCTCCATGAGCACGATCAGCCCCGGCCTTTCGCGCCGCCTTGCGGCCGAGCACGCAGCGCGCGGACAGCAGTATGTCGCCGCGCCCGTCCTCGGCAATCCCGATCTCGCCCGTGCTCGCAAGCTCTTCGTTCTTGCCGCCGGACGTGCCGATGGCATGGAGTCGGCACGCCCGCTACTCGAACGGCTCGGCCAGCGCCTTTTTCCGCTCGGTGACGAGGCTGGCAACGCCAACCTGATGAAGCTTGCCGGCAACGTGCTGACAGCCCTGACCTTGGAAAGCATGGGAGAGGTCCTCGCCCTGCTGCGCAAGAGCGGCGTAGACCAGCGTGCGGCTTTCGACGTGCTCACCAACTCGCTCTTCGATTCCAAGGTCCACCGCACCTATGGCGGCAAGATCGTCGAGGAGCGCTACAGCCCGGCCGGCATGGCGGTGCCGCTTGCCGTCAAAGATCTCAGGCTTGCACTTGCCGAGGCCGAGCGCGAAGCCGTGCCAATGCCTGCGGCCAGTCTCGTGCATGACCGCCTGGTGGCACTGATCGCGGCGGGCCATGCCGAACTCGACTGGTCCGCGCTCGGCCTGCTTGCCGCGCGCGACGCCGGCCTTCTCACGGCCGGCGACGGCAAATCCACAAGCCACCGCTGAGGAATCACAATCATGCCCTCCGCATTCCTGATCCTCATCGCCTGCCAGCTTGTCGGAGAAGCGCTGCGGGTCGTCCTGTCGCTGCCTATCCCAGGCCCCGTCATCGGCATGTTCCTGCTTGCCGTGCTGCTGGCCGTAGCCGACCGCAACGGCTCCCATGCCATGGCTGAAGGTACCACGCGTCGTTCTCTTGAAAGAACAGCCGAAGCGCTAATCTCCCACATGGGTCTTCTTTTCGTGCCGGCCGGAGTCGGCATTATCGCCGAGGCCAGCATACTACGCCAGGAATGGCTGCCGATCGTTGCAGCTGTCGTCGGCTCGACGCTGCTCAGCATCGCGGTCACCGGCCTCGTCATGCACTGGCTGATGCGCCATGCCGAGCGCCGACGTACCGGCATCGAGCCGAAGCAAGCATAGGAAACCTGTCTTGACCGCTGTCATCACCCATCTGTGGACGCCGCTTTCGGCAACGCCGCTGCTCTGGCTCGCGATAACCCTCCTTGCCTATCTCGTCGGGCGCGTTATTCAGCGGGTCTGCGGCGGATCGGCTTTCGCGAGCCCGGTATTGATCGCCATCGCGCTGGCGGCGTTCGTCGTTCTCGCCACCCACACGCCGTACGAGACCTATTTCGCCGGAGCACAGTTCATCAACTTCCTGCTCGGCCCCGCGACTATCGCGCTCGCGGTCCCGCTGACGCGCAACCTCGTCTATATCAGGCGCAATCTGCAAGGCATCGGCCTAGCGCTGCTCGCCGGCTCGCTCACGTCAATCGTCAGCGGCGTCGCGATCGTCTGGGCGCTCGGCGGCTCGCGTGCGGTCGCGCTGTCGATGGCGCCGAAGGCGGTGACGACGCCGATCGCCATGGCCGTCTCGCAGGAGATCGGCGGCATTCCAGCATTGACGGCTGCCCTCGCCATTCTCGGCGGCATTGTCGCCGCCGTCGTTGGCCAGCAGATGCTGAAGTACCTGCGAATCGACGATTGGCGCGCCCATGGCCTCGCCGCAGGTGTTGCCGGCAGCGGCGTCGCCGCCGCGCAAGTCGCCTCCCGCAACGAACTCGGCGCCGCCTTTGCCGCGTTCGGAATTGCGCTGAATGGCTTGCTGACGGCTCTGCTGGTGCCGGTGTTGATCGCGATCTGGCAATGATCTCCATATGAACGGTTCGGAACCGCGACCCGCCCGAGATCGCCTGTCGCAGAGAGGCTCAGCTGACGCCGTCAGGTGCTGGCGAGATCTACGGGCGGCGAAGTCTACTGTTGTATTTCATGCATGATGAGGCGGACGCTGCATTCGAGAGCATCGCTCCATATGTCAAGCTGATCCATCCCGTCGAGCGGCGGGCTTGGGGACAGTGCGTATTTCGGTTTTACGATCCGGACGGCATGCGGTTGAGGCTGGGGAACCACAAAAACTCATCCAGCCATCCAGTCAGAAGGTTTTCCCATGAATGCTGCAAACTCCGCAGGATTTTAGGATTCTGTGGGAATTTCATGACACGCTTACCGCTTTGCAATGTCGATCAGGAGGCTGGACGCACGGGACACCTCGTGGGCGGCCGATTTTTGCAGCCCAAACCGTCGAACAAGCGGCGGGTCGAGTGTTACCGTGCGAATGCCCTTCCGCTTCTCGGTTAACGTCGATTCCGGCACGATGCCGACACCAACACCCTCTCGCACAAGGGCAATGGCGCTTGTCCAATCGCGTACTTCCATCCGCACATCTGGCAACGATAGACCGGCAGCCTCAGCGAGTGTTCGCGCATGGATATGGCAGCCGCCTGTCGCGAGAACAAAGGGCTCAGCGGCAAGCTCTGCAAGGGGCACGCTATCGCGTCTTCCAAGGCGATGGCCCACGGGCAAGACGCCGACCCATGCGTCCTGCCCAATCGGGATCGCATCGCTATCCTCGGGCGGGTTCAAAACCACACCGAGGTCGACGATCCCGCTCTCCAGCCACGCGATAACCTCCCGGTCATCCGTTTCCAGCGCGACAACCTTGATACCGGGATGGAGCGAGCGGAAACGGTGCAGGAGGGGCGACAGAACTGTTGCGAACACGCTGGGAAAGGCCGCAATGCGGATCGAGCCAGTTTCCTCGCCTCGGGCTTCCGCTGCCTCCTGCCGGATCATTTCTAGTTGCGCTAAGGCGGATCGAGCATGGTCAAGCGTTCGTTCGCCAAAGGCCGTCAGTTCAACGCCGTGTCGCTGCCGCACAAGCAGCTTGATACCTAGAGCTTCTTCCAGCCCGGCGAGCGCTTGGCTCATGCCGGACTGGGTGACTCCGATCGCCTCGGCGGCAGCGGTGAAGCTGCCGGCTTCGGCGATGGCAATCAGACTACGGAGCTGCGTCAGGTTCATAGTAGGAAAACTTATGTCACGTTTCTTTTCCAGTAATTTTTCTTCTTTCTCCCGACGCGTCAATATCCGCCCTGACAGTCGACTATGGACGGAGATGACCAATGAAGCTCTATTTCGCGCCGGACACCTGCTCGTTCTCGCCACACATCGTCCTGCAGGAATTGGCACTGCCCTACGATCTCGTGCGGGTCAACAATCGGACCAAACGAACATCGGAGGGCGGAGACTTCCTTGCCGTCAATCCAAAGGGCTATGTAGCGGCCCTCCAACTCGAAAGTGGCGAGGTGCTGACGGAAGGGCCTGCGCTGGTCCAGTATCTTGCTGACTTGAGGCCGGAAGCGGAGCTTGCTCCGGCCAACGGCACATTGGAGCGTGTGCGTCTTCAAGAATGGCTCAGCTTCATCACCAGCGAAATTCACGCTGGTTCGGCCCTCCTGTTCAACAAGGGCCTGCCGGAAGCAGTGAAGGACCTTTTTAAAGACCGGCTATTCAAACGTTTCGATCTTATCGAGGCCACCTTGAAAAAGGGACCATACCTCATGGGCGGCAGCTTCACGGTAGCAGATGCCTACCTGTTCACTGTGCTTGGCTGGATGCCAGGATTTGCCATAGATCTCCATCGTTGACCCAACATCCCGTCGTACATCCGGCGGATCGAGGCGCGCGCCTCCGTGGCCGCAGTTCGCGTTCGAGAAGCAGAAATCCCGACCGTGAATTGAGAGGGACACGGGCGTAGAGCTGTCTGGTAGCATTCTTCGCGATGCTCTTATTCATGTCGGTAACCTGGTCGCGGCGGAAATTTCGGTTGGCCGGCTGCTTCATGAAGGGTCCGACAAACGGGAGCTCAGGTGCGATCGGATACATCACAATCATACCCGCCAGCCCAAAGAAGCCTAGTCTGTTCAGCAGGAACACGCTCCACCGCCTGTCATAAGATTCTTCCACCATCGGGCATTGAAGCCAGTGTTTGTAGCGACTCCTGCCGAGATCGCAGACACCAACCGTGTCATCATCTATCTTCACGGTGGCGCCTTCGTGTTCGGTGGTCAGGCGTGCTTGGCGGAAGCGGCGATACAGGCCCAACGGCATGGCACGCTTTGCCATGGGGTTGAGTACCGCACACCGCCTGAACATCCCATCCCGAGTGCCGTCGACGACTGTATCGCGGTTTACCGGCAGGTAGTGTATCGGCACGGTCCCGAAAACGCTGTACTCATCGCTCGCTCTGCCGGCGACAACCTTGCCGTCGGGACACTGCTTCGTGCCCGAGACGAATGACTTCCTCTTCCTGCGGCAATCGTCCTCGTGTCGCTAGAGCTCGACCTGACGGCGTCAGGTGACAGTTTTCAAACCAATCACATGCTTGACCGGTGCTGCCTCTTTCTCTCATGCGGGCAAACCTGCTGTATGCAAACGGGGTCGACCTGCGAGACCCATATCTTTCACCGTTGTTTGGATTGAGCGTCGCTTCCACGATGCGGCCGCTCTTTCTATCGCCGAGCTCCAGTTTCTCCGCCGGGTATCGACGACGCGAAGTCTGACAGGTCCCGATTGAAGCGCCCCGCTTCTTCCAAGAACGGCGCATGGCCCGAATTTTCGTAGATCTTTGTCTGTATGCTGGGATTCAACTCTCGTGCCCGCGCGATGCTCGGTTGGGCATTCACGAGATCGTCCTTGCCGCCATAGAGCAACAGGACGGGTATCTTTGCTTTAGGCAGTCCTTCGGCCACGGAAACCGTTATCGACGGGGTGGCTTTCGTCATGACCCACGACCCCATGGATGCGTTCGACAGCAGACGTTCAAACGTCACCCTATCGGGTTGCGTCTGGAAACACAGTCCCAGGAACGTGCGCACGGCGTCGAGATGTGTTCTAAGGTCGTCCGAAGCCAGGCCTGCATAGACCTGCGGATGCGAAGTGATCAGATCCGGCGTGAGATCGATGACGCCATCGACATACATGATGCCGCCAATTCCACCGTCGCCATAAGCCGCAAGGTAATTTGACAGGACAACACCGCCCAACGACCATCCGACGAGAACGGGGTTCTTGGCGCCACTCGCCTTGAGAACCGCGGAAAGATCGTCGGCCCAGCGGCGGCCGTCGTGGTAGGCTTCGACGTCATGAGGCTTTCCCGACAACCCGTGGCCGCGCAGATCGTAGCTGATCAGTCGATAGTGCCGCAATTCGGGGCTGGTTGTCTGTTCATCCCAGTTCAGGCGACTGCCGAGCAACCCATGAATGAAGACGATTGGCTTCCCTTCGGGATTACCCGACTCTTGCACGGCGATGGCCACGCCATCAGGGGATTTCACGGTATAATCCTTTTCGGCGGCCATCGCGGCCGAACACGGCCCCATCATGAGGATGGATACGAACAGTCCACGACGCGCCGCACTGATAAATTTCTTGAACCTCATGGGACCTATTCCTTGTTGGTCGAGAAGAGAGAACCGCAGCGGAAATGCCGGCCCGGTTCCCGGTTTGCAATGTCCAAGAGCATCGAGGCTCGACCGCTCCTGGGCTTGTATATAGTGATCGCTACAAACTAGCGGCTTGCTTTTTCCTGTCAAGTCGTCTTTAGTGATCACTATGAATAAGCCAGTTCGAAAGCGACGCGGAGGGCCACGGACCTTCGACAGAAACCAGGCAGTGGACACCGCGATGCGCCTGTTCTGGCGCCATGGCTACGAAGGCGTGTCGCTCAACGATCTCACCGGCGCAATCGGGATCGCCCCGCCGAGCCTCTATGCTGCGTTCGGGAGCAAGGCTGGCCTCTACCGCGAGGCGCTTGACCATTATTTCGGGCTGCCAGGGGTACTGACGGATCTCGACGCGACATCGACGTTGCCGGAAACCGTGGAGAACATGCTGCGCAAGGCTGTCGATGCCGTCGTCGATCCTCGTGGCGAGAGAGGATGCATGGTTTCCAGCGGCATGCTCCAGAGTGCTTCGGAACATGCCGGGTTGGCTTTGGAACTGGCCAGGCGACGTAGCGAGATGCGTGATACTATAGCCACGACCTTGCTGCGTTGGCTCGGCAATGATCGCGCCGTGTCCCTCGCCCGCTACCTTGTGACCGTTCTGCAAGGCCTTTCCGTCCAGGCGCAAGACGGTGCGACCCGTGAAGAACTGGAGCAAGTCGTGAATCAGGTCGTCGCTGGTATTCGAGCGACAACCGCACTCAGCGACGCACGATAACAGCCCAATCCAAGCTTTGGCCGATTTGTCGTCAAATCGCCTGAGGCTTGAAGTCGCTTGCGGCCATGGCAATCATCTCCTGGAGGAGCGCGGCGCCAGCAGGCCCTGCTTTCGACTGGAAAGATGGTGCTGGCGCCCAACGTTAAAGGAAATATCCGGACACTGAAAGGACACCACTTGCGCAATATCGATTTCAGCTCATGGCAAAGTATAGTCCTCACCGTCTTCGGCCTGATTTTCGTTACGCTGATCAGTATCGGGGTACGGCTTGTGATGATGATGACGGTCCAGCAACGCCGGGAGCGAATGAACCGTCAAATCAACGAGCGTCTCAAGACGCTGATCGCCGCATATAAGACCCTGGGTGGGTCGTTCACCGGCACGTTGACGGTGGATCCGACACATCTGCGAGATCTCAGGCGAGGCAGCGCAACCGACGATCTCTCCGCCGAGGCGACGATCGAAACGCAGAACGTCGGTTCAGCCCGAAGGCGCCAGATCCGCGATGCCGTTGAGGCCGCGCTTTCGGATGTCATCCTGCTCGGCACCGAACAGCATGTGCGCCTGGCGACCGCCGCTATCCATGAACTTGTCCTTGGCCACCCGGTCCGGACACAGGAACTGGTCGTGTCGTTGCGCGCCTTCATCCGCGAAGCCCTCGATCTCGATCCTTTCCCCGGAGACATCGTTCTTCCAGAGCAGGGTCCGACGCGGCCCTTCTCCTCAGGAGCCCGCGGCAAGGGTGAGCGTGAAACCGGCGGAACGAAGGGCGCAGGCGGCGGCTCTGGGGGAGGTCTCAATGGAATGGGCGGCGGCGGGGCGATCAACCCCGCGATCATGCACAGGGATGAGCAGCACGACCCCGATGGTCAGTGATGACAGAACCCGCTTTTCCCCGACGAAGACCATATCGCCGCTTTTCGCTTCCTGCCGAAACGTGAGGGCGATGTCTACTTTGACAGGCCGAAATGAAACCGCCTCGCTGACGCAATAGACTGTTTCTCAGCCAGCTTGATTTTGGCGGACATAACGAGCCGGCGGCATACCAGTATATCTCGCAAAGGCAACACTAAACGCACTGGCTGATCCGTAACCCACCCGTTCGGCCACCTCACCCATTCGAAAGTCCCGACTACGCAATAGCTGTTTAGCGAGCGCCATGCGCCAGGCCAGCAGATATTCCATCGGCGGCAGGCCGACAATGCGGCTGAAGCGCGCGAAGAAAGCCGATCGGGAGAGCGCCGCTTTGCTTGCGAGATTGGCGACAGTCCACTGATGGGCCGGTTGCGCATGCATTGCGTAGAGTGCTTCGGCGAGGCGTCCGTCGGCAAGGCCGCGGCCGAGGCCTGGTGAGGAACTGCTCTGCGTGCCGGAGCGCAGGGCCTCGATCAACAACACCTCGAGAAGTCTCTCAAGAACGAGATCACGCGCCGGCCGCCGCTCCCGTGTTTCCTCGCCGACCAACTGCATCAACATGGCGAGCCGAGGCTGATCGCGGACGACAACCACATCCGGCAGGAGCGAGACGAGCAGGGCTGCATCCGGCGCGCCGAAGCTACAGTGACCAATACGCATGCGCAGGTCGGCAGGTCCCTCAAGGCGTCCAACACGGAACTGGCCGTCATCGACCTCCGTCGGCATCATGGCGGAGAGGCCAGCCGGCGCATCGATGCTCTCATTGATGAGGTCGCCCACAGCAGGCGCAAGCACGAAGTCACCAGCCTGAAGAACGACCGGCGGGTTTTCGCCAAAAGTCACGCGGCAGGACCCATTCAGGATCGCGCAGTAGAATGGCTCTCCGGTGGCCTCACGGTGGATCCGCCACGGGCCGGCGCATTCCACCAGTTTCGAGAACCGAGCGGCAGGCCGCAGCAAGGTGACTATTTCTGCGAGCGGATCAACGGTCATGGACAGGACTAATGCTAAAGAAATCGAGACGGCAGACTATATAGCGTCTTTCCCCCAGTCGCTACCCTGGGCTTCTTGCTTGTCATGGAGAAACCTATGCCTACAATATTGATTACCGGCTGCTCGTCCGGCTTTGGTCTTGAGACCGCGAAGCTATTTCTCGCGAGGGGCTGGGACGTGATCGCAACGATGCGGACGCCCAACGAAGAGCTCCTACCAGCCTCCAAACACCTCCGCGTACTTCCGCTTGACGTCACCAAACCGGACAGCATCGCACAGGCTGTGCAAGCGGCCGGCCACATCGACGTGTTGGTCAACAATGCCGGCTTGGGGGCGCCGTCTCCGATCGAGCTGACAGCGCCGGAAACGGTTGAGGCATTGTTTCAGACGAACACAATTGGAACGCTGTCCATGGTCCAGGCCGTCTTGCCCCAAATGCGTCAAAGACGATCGGGTGTGGTCATCAACGTCACCTCAACGGTGACGGTCAAGATACTGCCGGTCGTCGGAGTTTACCGGGCGAGCAAGGCGGCAGTAAATGCCTTTACCGAGTCCCTGGCGGTGGAAATGCAGCCCTTTGGCGTGCGTGTGCATATTGTCTTGCCCGGCCGTTCGCCGGAGACCAGCTTCGGAGCCAATGCTCGCCCGCACCTTCGCGGCATGGATGACCCGGATTATGCTCCGCTGCTCCAGCAATTGGTTAAGAACGTGCAGGACGATACCGGTCCCATGACCCATGCACCGGACGTGGCAGAGGCAATCTGGAAGGCTGCCACCGATGCGTCTGCGCCCTTGCGGATTCCCGGCGGGAAAGATGCCGAGCTTTGGATGGCGGAAGCCGGCTTGTAACAGCGACGGCTGCAAGCGATATTTCTCGAACTTTAGGTCGCGGCTTCGATGGAACTGGCGTTGACGTGAATGCGCTCTGGGCCACCGAAGCTAGCCGCCAGACAGGCATGGCTAGTAGGCCGATGACTGTCTGCAGCTTTGGCTAGTCGTCGATGAACGCTGCCAGTTCGTCTGGCATTCCTTCTGGAAACATCTGGCCCAGGAAATCCAGGAACGCCGAGACCCGCCCGCTTCACGCCTACTGCGACTTCGCTACCCAAAGCAGCCTCGGCCTAACGGCCGAGGAATGCGTCTGACCGTCTCTGTTGCGTCGCCACTGACTAGAC
>DASWOH010000006.1:0-32266 GCA_036398815.1 Rhizobium sp.
CATCATGGGCGTTCTCGCCTGATTTTCCGCCGTTTCATCCAGACTAAACAATGAGCGATTTGCTCGGGAGTTTTCATCATGGCTGCTAAAGAAATCAAATTCGGTCGCACCGCCCGCGAAAAGATGCTGCGCGGCGTCGACATTCTCGCCGATGCGGTGAAGGTCACCCTCGGCCCCAAGGGTCGTAACGTTATCATCGACAAGTCCTTCGGTGCACCGCGCATCACCAAGGATGGCGTCACCGTCGCCAAGGAAATCGAGCTCGAAGACAAGTTCGAAAACATGGGCGCCCAGATGGTCCGCGAAGTGGCTTCGAAGACCAACGACATCGCCGGCGACGGCACCACGACGGCAACCGTTCTGGCCCAGGCGATCGTTCGCGAAGGCGCCAAGGCCGTTGCCGCCGGCATGAACCCGATGGACCTCAAGCGCGGTATCGACCTCGCCGTGACGGCCGTCGTCAAGGATCTGCTGGCAAAAGCCAAGAAGATCAACACCTCGGAAGAGATTGCCCAGGTCGGCACGATCTCGGCCAATGGCGAAAAGGAAATCGGCGCCTATATCGCCGAGGCCATGCAGAAGGTCGGCAATGAAGGCGTCATCACGGTTGAAGAAGCCAAGACCGCCGAAACCGAACTCGAAGTCGTCGAAGGCATGCAGTTCGACCGCGGCTACCTCAGCCCCTACTTCGTGACCAACCCGGAAAAGATGATCGCCGATCTCGAAGACGCGTTCATCCTGCTCCACGAGAAGAAGCTCTCGAACCTGCAGGCCATGCTCCCGGTTCTCGAAGCCGTCGTTCAGACCGGCAAGCCGCTCCTCATCATCGCTGAAGACGTCGAAGGCGAAGCTCTTGCGACCCTCGTCGTCAACAAGCTGCGCGGTGGTCTGAAGATCGCTGCCGTCAAGGCTCCGGGCTTCGGCGACCGCCGCAAGGCCATGCTGGAAGACATCGCCATCCTGACGGGCGGCACTGTCATCTCCGAAGACCTCGGCATCAAGCTCGAGTCGGTTACGCTCGACATGCTCGGTCGTTCCAAGAAGGTTTCGATCTCCAAGGAAAACACCACGATCGTCGACGGTGCCGGCCAGAAGTCCGACATCGAAGGCCGCGTTGCTCAGATCAAGGCTCAGATCGAAGAAACCACCTCCGACTACGACCGCGAAAAGCTGCAGGAACGTCTTGCCAAGCTCGCTGGCGGCGTTGCCGTTATCCGCGTCGGCGGCTCGACGGAAGTTGAAGTCAAGGAAAAGAAGGACCGCATCGACGACGCTCTGAACGCGACGCGCGCTGCTGTTCAGGAAGGCATCGTACCGGGCGGCGGCACGGCTCTGCTGCGCTCCTCCGTCAAGATCACCGTCAAGGGTGAAAACGACGACCAGGAAGCCGGCGTCAACATCGTTCGTCGCGCTCTGCAGGCTCCTTGCCGCCAGATCGCTGAAAACGCTGGTGATGAAGCCTCCATCGTTGTCGGCAAGATCCTCGACAAGAACGAAGACAACTGGGGCTACAACGCTCAGACGGGCGTCTATGGCGACATGATCGCCATGGGCATCGTCGACCCGGTCAAGGTCGTTCGCACGGCTCTGCAGGACGCAGCTTCGGTTGCTTCGCTGCTGATCACCACCGAAGCCATGATCGCCGAGCTGCCGAAGAAGGACGCTCCGGCTATGCCAGGCGGCATGGGCGGCATGGGCGGCATGGACATGATGTAATAGGCCTTTGGCCTATTACAGGAATGTCCATAAAGCTTCGCCCATGCATCTTTGATGCTTCAGGCCGTCAAGCGGCCTGAAGTGGCGGCATGGACATGATGTGATAGGGCCTTAGCCTTATTGCGACTGTTCATTCCGGTATCCGGAATTGACAAAGGGCGGCTCTCGGGCCGCCCTTTTCATTTGCCCGAAACGATATGCGATAGTTGAGACATAAGATTTCGCACCCGTGTAAATTTACAGGGATTGCCCCATTGCCGTTTTCAGAAAGCCCCTATAAAACGCAGCGCGGCGATTTTGGAGGGGTTGCTACGGAAAGCATGGCTTCTACTTGGTTTCGGCACATGACGCGCAATCAAGCATGCTCATAATCTTTTTGATAGATAATACGCCTAGATTTATTACTTACGTCGACTTGGTCAATTAAGTTAACAATCCGGAAGCAGGCCCGGCGTGGGCGGGTTTGGCAAGCAGGAGGCTTCGCCGGCCCGTGGCTGTGGCAATATGCGGAGCGCCACCCTGTCCAATTACTGCATGGAATTTTGATTGAAGCGCGCGCAGGGGAACCCGCGTCTCAAGTTGAGGAACATCGTGTTCAAGATCGCCAAAGCCAGCCTTGCCGCACCTTTCGCTCCTGGGTCCCTGGAGCTTGACGGTCACGATCCCGATCTTCTGGCGCAGTTCTGCGTCTCGGAAGGCTGGACCGGCGATCTGGCGAACGGCGTCATCAAGCTCGGCCAATGGAGCACCATGCTGCACGGGTTGACCTCGTCGGAATGCGGGCTGTTGAGCCTGATGCATTGCTACGACGCCCATGACCGCGCCCGTATCCTCGACCTGTTCGAGCAGGCGGCAACCGCCTCCTCCAGCTTCTGCTACTCCACGACCGCCCTTGGCGTCGGCGGGCACCGCCAGCCGATCTTCTGCGTCGGCGAATCGATCGGCACGGAAGGAAAACACGCCGGCAGCATGGTGGGCGTCTTCCTGTTCCCGCGCTTCAAGCTGGAGCCAGGCAGTCAGTTGGCGACCCGGCAATAACGCCACAGACACAAAAAAAGGCCGATCCCTTCGGACCGGCCTCCATCTGCAGATAGGCGATAGATATCAATCCCGCTTCGGGATATTCAGCCCGCGCTGGCTCGCCGGGCGTGCAGTAGCGCGCTCGACCCAGTCCATGACCGACGGGAAACTTGCGAGTTCAAGAACCTCACGGCCGCCATAGAAGACGTCGACCCCGCGGACCCAGGGGAAAGTGGTGATGTCGGCGATGGTGTATTCGTCACCCATGATCCACTGGCGATCCTTCAGGCGGTCTTCCAGAACGCTGAGCAGGCGCTTGGCCTCATCGCGGTAGCGCTCCACCGGATAGGAATTGTTGGCGACCTTGTCGGCGGCAAATTTGAAGAAGTGGCCGAACTGGCCGAACATCGGACCGATGCCGCCCATCTGGAAAAACACCCATTGCAGCACTTCATAGCGTCCGGCCGCATCCTTCGGCATGAGCTTGCCAGTCTTTTCGGCGAGATAGACGAGGATGGCGCCGGATTCGAACAGGCCGATCGGCTTGCCGCCGGGACCGTTGGGATCGATGATCGCCGGAATGCGGCCGTTCGGGTTCAGGGAGACGAATTCCGGTGATTTCTGGTCGTTGGTGCCGAAGGAAACCAGATGCGGCTCATAGGGGAGTTCGAGTTCCTCGAGCGCGATCGAAACCTTGGCACCGTTCGGCGTCGGCAGCGAATAGAGCTGGATGATATCAGGATTGCTGGCAGGCCAGCGCTTCGTGATCGGAAATGAGGACAGATCGGCCATGGGAGTTTCCTTCCTAAAATCATGATTGGGCATTGAATTCGCGCCACCATAACCGATAGCGCGTGGATGGGAAGAGTGATCGAAGAACGTCATTGTTCAATAATCGTGAACAAATTGTGCGCAGTTGTTTATCTTTCCAATTACATCAAAATCGCAAATAACGGTTGCCAGAAGTCGTCACTCACAGTGGCGACCACCCTTAGCGGAGACCGTCATGTCCAACACCAATAACGTCATCATCCTCGTGGCGCGCATTCTGCTCGCCTTCATGTTCATCTTCGCCGGCTTCGGCAAGCTGACAGATCCGGCAAGCACCGCCGGCATGATCGCCGGCGCCGGCATGCCCGCCGCCACGCTTCTCACCTACCTCGCCGGCGCCTTCGAATTCGTCACCGGCGTCTGCGTTCTCCTCGGCTTCCAGATCCGCATCGTCGGCTGGCTGCTCGCCGCCTTCTGCATCTTCACCGGCATCGTCTTCCACCTGCCGACCGTCAACGTTCCGGACTTCCCGGCTGCCGCCAATGGCTGGATCAACGGCCTGAACTTCGTCAACTTCCTGAAGAACCTCACGCTGGCCGGCGCCTACATCATGCTCGCCACCAACGGCCCGGGCGTCTATTCGCTGGACGCACGCCGCGGCGCTTACGCTGCCGCCTGATTGCTCAGAGCTTCCCAAGCATGAAAAAGCCCGCCGTTTTCCCACGGCGGGCTTTTTGTGTCTGTATCGATGAAACGATGAAACGAGGTTCGGTCTTGAAGCGTGAGACAATCGCATCTATCTTACTTCCGTCTTACACCAAGGATTCAGGCCGATGGCGCATGCCGAACAGATCATTACGACCGTCTCGACCAAGGGACAGGTTATCCTGCCGAAAGCCATACGCCAACGGCGGGAATGGGATACCGGTACGCGGCTGATCGTCGAGGAAACCGCGGACGGTGTGCTATTGAAGCGGGCACCGGCCTTCGCCGCGACACAGCCGGATGAGGTATTCGGACTATTACCCTTCAAGGGTGAGCCGAAATCCCTCGAGGACATGGAGGCCGGTGTGCTGGCCGAAGCCCAACGCCGCCATGATCGCTATTGATACCAACCTGATCGTCCGCTACCTGACCGGCGATCATCCCGAGCAATCCCCCCGTGCCCGTGGGATCGTCGATGGCGAGGCCGTATTCGTGGCCGCGACCGTCGTTCTGGAAGTCGAATGGGTATTGCGCAGTACATACGGCTATGGCCCGATCGATGTCGCCCGCGCGCTGAGAGCCTTCGGTGGTCTTCCCACCGTGACAGTGGAGGACGCTGCCCTTGTCGCGGCAGCGCTCGAATCGGCCGAAAAAGGGATGGATTTCGCCGACGCGCTGCATCTCGGTCGATCGACGCATTGCGAGAGCTTCGTCACATTCGACCGGAAGTTGGTGAAAGTAGCCAAAGCGGCCGGCTATGAGAGCGTCAGGGAGGCGTGAGGGCTGATGCAACGTATGCCCGGACGGCTCGCTATACGTCAGCCGGCTGGCTTATAGAAGCATGGGAAGCTCAGCCGGAAGTAGACAAGCAACGACGTTATTCGTCAAACATCGTTGCTCTTTGGTCCCGCATTTTGCACCGCTGCAATGATCCGCTGGACCATAGGATCACCCTCGTGGCTCTCCTTGCGCGCACGCACAAGGCAGGCCTCCGAGCGCAGGATAGTGCCGTCGGAGAGGATCTTCAGGTGGTTCGCCTTCAGCGTCGAGCCGGTCGAGGTGATATCGACGATGATATCGGCCGAGCCGGAAGCCGGCGCACCTTCGGTTGCTCCCAGGCTCTCGACAATGCGATAAAGCTGAATACCGTGCTGGCTGGAGAAGAACTGCTGCGTCAGCCGCCAGTATTTGGTGGCGACCGTCAGCCTGCGACCATGGCGGGTGCGGAAATCGGCGGCGACATCGCCGAGATCGGCCATGGTATCGACATCGAGCCAGATATCCGGCACGGCGACCACGACATCGGCATGGCCGAAGCCGAGGCGGGCGCAGAACTCGACGCGCCGGTCGGCATCCGCCAGGCCTTCGCGCACCAGATCCTCGCCGGTGACGCCGAAATCGACGCTGCCATTGCCGATCTCGCGCGAAATTTCCGAAGCTGAAAGGAAGGCCACTTCGACATCATCTAAGCCTTCGACACGGCCGCGATAGGAGCGGTCATTGCCGACGGCGACGATGGGCATGCCGGCGCGCTCGAAGATCGCGGAGCAATCGTCCTTCATCCGGCCCTTGGAGGGAAGCGCAATGGTAATGGTCATCAGGCCGCCCTCGCGGTTTCGATCCGGTCGAGCCAAAGCGCGAAGCCGACGGCCGGGATATGATCTTTTGCGCCGAGCAGCGTCAGCAGCCGGTCGAAACGGCCGCCACCGGCAAGCACCGCCGCCGATCCCTCCACCGTCACCTCGAAGACGAGGCCGGTATAATAGTCGAGCGGACGGCCGAAGGCGGCGCGATAGTCGATAAGAGCGGCATCGACGCCGGCATTGGCGAGAGCGGCGACGCGGGCGTCGAAGCGCTCAAGCGCAGTCCCCAGCTTCAGCCCGGCCGCATCGGCGAAGCCGGCCAGCGCCGAGGAAGCGTCGACGAGCGGTACGCTGAGCGACAGGAACTCTTCCAGCACGCGGAAAGCCGCATCATCGAGATGGGTTTCCGACAAGACCAGCTTTTCGCGAAGACGGCGGGCGATCTCCAGCGGCGAGCGGCTGGCATTGGTGGAATAGCCGGTCGCCTGCATGGTGCTGTCGATATGCATGACCAACCCCTGCTCGTCACCGCGCGTCAGGAAATCGAGCGCATGCGGATCGAGCCCGGTCACCGGCTGCGGGCTTGCGAGCCGCGCCAGCAGGGTTTCGAGCTGCATCATATTGCCGAAAGCGTGGATCAGCCGCTTCTGCCAGCCGGACGGCAGGCCCAGCGCCTGCACGACGGCTTCGAAGACGGCCTGATCGCCCAGCGTCACCGACAGTGCCTTGCCAGGCACCAGCCGGTTCAGAATAGCAATGGCATCGCCGACGGCGCGGGCATCGGCGCTGGCGATATCGCGATCGCCGAGATCCTCGATCCCCGCCTGATAGAACTCATGGCCGCCTTCGCGGCGCTGGCGAAAGATCTCACCGAGATAGGAATAGCGCTTCGGCGTGCCGGTGGCGGTTTCGATATGCTGCAGGCAGACGGGAATGGTGAATTCCGGACGCAGGCAGAGGCTGGCGCCGGTCTCGCTCTCGGTCATGAAAATGCGGCGGCGCAGGTCCTCGCCCGCCATGTCGAGAAACGGCTCGGCCGGCTGGATGATCGGCGTGTCGACCCGATCCGTCTTGCGGGCGGCAAATTCGGCGAGCAGATCGTCCGCGAAATTTGGGAGGTTGATCAGGGGCATGGAGCTATCCTCCCCTTCTCCCCAGCGGGGAGAAGGAGAAAGCGAGATTGTTCAGCCTGGTCAGACATTACCGCCAGCCCTCTTGCGATCTTCCGCCTGCGCCGCCAAAATTTCCTGCACCTTGGCGACCAGATCGGCCTCGGGCACGGTCTCCTGCGCAACGCGGGCTTCGCGCCAGCTGGCATTGTCTTCGATCTCGCCGGAGAGGCGCTTGCCCTCGATCAGGTCCTTGAGCTGGACGACGCCCTCTGCGCGCTCGTCACCACCCTGGATGATGGCGATTGGGCAGCCACGGCGGTCGGCATATTTCAGCTGGTTGCCGAACTTCTTCCAGTTGCCCTGGAACATCTCGGCGCGAATGCCGGCGGCGCGCAGCTGCTGCGTGAAGCGCTGGTAGCGACCCATGGCCTCGACATCGCCATCCATGACGGTGACGAGCACGGGCTCGATCACCTCGTCCTGGCCGAGCTTGCCGAGGTTTTTCAAGGCCG
Organism: Rhizobium sp.; assembly: GCA_036398815.1. Lineage (GTDB taxonomy): Bacteria > Pseudomonadota > Alphaproteobacteria > Rhizobiales > Rhizobiaceae > Rhizobium. The sequence goes on from DASWOH010000006.1 coordinate 7,420, forward strand.
TCATCAGGCGCGAAACGCCGATGGAAAAGCCCGTCGCCGGAACCGGCTGGCCCATGAAGCGGGAAACGAGCCCGTCATAGCGTCCGCCGCCACCGACCGAGCCGAAGACGACCTTTTCGCCCTTTTCGTTGGTGACGTCGAACTGTAGCTCGGCCTCATAGACAGGGCCGGTATAATATTCGAGGCCGCGAACGACGGAAGGATCGATCTTGATGCGGTCGGACTGATAGCCGGCGCTGGTGACGAGGCTGCCGATGAAGTTCAGCTCCTCGACGCCTTCGCCGCCTTTGGACGTGCCGGCAACCAGCTCCGCGAGCTGGGCGGCGCTTTCCGCATAATCCTTGATGCCGACGAAGAAGAGCACCTTGTCGATCTGGTCCGCATTCAGGCCAGCCCCCTTGGTGAAATCGCCGGACTCGTCCTTGCGGCCGGGACCGAGCAGCAACGCGACCCCTTCCGGGCCGAACTTGTCGAGCTTGTCGATGGCGCGCAGCACGGTCAGGCGCTGGCCGGCCTGGTCGTCGCCGCCGAGGCCGATGGCTTCGAGCACGCCGTCAAGAACCTTGCGGTTGTTAACGCGGATGACATAATCGCCGCGCTTGATACCTAGCGCTTCCAGCGTGTCGGCCATCATCATGCACATTTCGGCGTCCGCCTGCACGCCCGGTGCGCCGACCGTATCGGCGTCGAACTGCATGAACTGGCGGAAGCGGCCCGGACCCGGCTTCTCGTTGCGGAAGACGTAGCCGGCGCGATAGGTGCGGTAGGGAAGCTGGATCTCGTTGAAATTCTCCGCGACATGGCGGGCGAGCGGCGCCGTCAGGTCGTAGCGCAGCGACATCCACTGCTCGTCGTCGTCCTGCAGCGAAAACACGCCCTCGTTCGGACGGTCGCTATCGGGCAGGAATTTGCCGAGCGCATCGGTATATTCGAACAGCGGCGTTTCGACCGGATCGAAGCCATAATGCTCATAAACCGCCCGGATCTTTGCGGTCATCTCGTTGACGGCGCGAATATCGCTCGCCGAACGATCGACAAAGCCACGCGGCAGGCGGGCCTTGAGCTTTTGCGGTTTCTTCTGTTTGTCGCTCATTTGTTGGATAATCCGGTACGGGAACAGTGGCGGTTAACTAGCGGATTGGGCGAGATGCGGCAAGGATTGTTGTATGATGCCGCTCGTCAAAAATTTGACGAGCAATAATACCAACGACCCGTTGGCATATGTCTTAGTTCACCCTATCTTCGTCTCATGCGCTTCTTCGCCACTCTGATGATGCTGATTGCCTGGCTAATTTACGGCGCCATGCCTGCGCTGGCCAATTGCCCTATTTGCGATTCCGAAATGGCGGTGCCGGTTGCAGCCAGCATGACCATGGATGATGCAATGGCAGGCATGCATGGCATGGCCGATCACAGCGCGATGACCAAGCAAGCAGACAAGAAACCGGACAATCCCTGCGCCGGCGGCATGGCGCATGTGCCGTCCTGTGCCGCCTGTCTTGCCGTTGCGCCTTCGCTGACGCTGGATGACGGCGGTGTGCTGGGCTTCTCCTACCCGGCGCCCACGCATGGTCAACGGCTTGCCGATTCCCGTCCCGCACCGACGGCGCCCCCTCCCCGTTTCGCATGAAGCACATCTGACTTCATCCCACTTGCGAAGCGACCCTTCGCCAGAAACTCAGATACCGTTCCGAAACGGAAGGAACTCATATGCCTATTTCCAAATCCATCATCCTCGCCGGCGCTCTTGCAATCGCCTTCTCCATCCCCGCCCTCGCCGATGGTATGTCCGGCATGGATATGAGCAAGCCCATGGGCGACCAGGGCGCGTCCAGCAAGGCATTCAACGATGCCATGGGCAAGATGCACAACAATATGATGATCACCTATAGCGGCGACGCCGACACGGATTTCGTCCGCGGCATGATCCCGCATCATCAGGGCGCCATCGACATGGCCAAGACCGAACTCAAATACGGCAAGGATCCTGAACTGCGCAAACTGGCGGAAAACGTCATCAAGGCTCAGGAGGCCGAAATCAAGGGCATGAATGCCTGGCTGAAGAAGCACGGCAAATAGGCCGGATCGAAGCAGAACGAGAGGCGGCATTGCTGCCGCCTCTCATAGCGCCATCGGAAGAGCTTTGCCGCTATGCCTTCCGGGACTGCGCGCGGGAGAACACCTGATCCAGCCATTTCGCGACCGCCCGTATCCGGGCGAGATGGCGAAGCTCGGTGTGAATCAGCACCCACACTTCCCGCGCCGGCAACACTTTGTCGCCGCTGTCGACACGGCAAAGGCCGTCGACGCGCTCCGCCAGAATTTCCGGGAGCAACGCCCGGCCCAATCCGGCGACGGCGGCCTGGAGCAGAGCGTCCCCTTCATTGACGGCAAGAGCCCCACCTCTGCCGGATTTTTCCGCCTGCATGGCGATCCAGCGAGCATGTGGAAGATGCGTCATCGCATCCTCATAGACCAGCCAGGGCAACCTCTGCGCCTCGTCGCGCTTTTCGGCTGCGACATAGACGGCATAGTCCAGGGTGGCGATCCGCCGCGCAACGACCTTGCTGCCGGTCGCATCGACGGGTCTTGCGAGGCGCAGGGCCATATCCGCCTCGCGGCGGGTCAGATTGAAATTACGGGAATCGCCGATGAGTTCCAATTGCAAGTCGGAATGGTGCGACAGAACCTCGGCAGCGGTGGGTATCAACAGGCGGTTAATGACGAAGGGCGGCGCCGTCAGCCGCACCTTGCCGAGCGCCATCAGATCGACGCCCTCCAGCGCCCCCGAAAGCGCACCGACTTCCGCCTCTATCGTCTCAGCCCGCGCCACGGCAATCTCGCCTGCGGACGTCGGCATCATGGTGCCGCCAGCGTCACGCTGAAACAGCGCGGCGCCAAGCCTTTCCTCCAGGAGCCTCAAGCGCCGGCCAACCGTCGTCGCATCCGTCCTGAGTTCCCTGCCGGCCGCCGCGAAAGAACGCCCTCGTGCCAAAGCGAGGACATAACGCAGATCGTTCCAGTCGATACCGTGCATTCTTGCAGCTTTCTCCGGTAGGATTACCGCGTGTAATCGTATTATTGCAGCCATAAGCTTCGAAGGTCCAGCAAGGAGACATGTCGTGGAGCTATTTGCCGTTTTATTCGAGGACGATCAGCAGCATGCCGCCGCGATACGGCAGGAGTATATGGAACATCATCTCGATTTCCTGCAGGCGAGTGCGAGCTACATTCGCACGGCGGGGCCGCTTCGCAGGCCCGACAATACCGTTGCGGGCGGATTGTGGCTTGTCGAAGCGCAAGATGCCGCGGAGGTCGAACGGCTGGTGAGCGCAGATCCATTCTGGTCCGCCGGCCTGCGGAAATCGGTGCGGGTGCTGGTCTGGAACCAGGTTTTTGCGGATGGCGTCTGCCTGTTGCGGCCATGAGCGGGCCCGCCTCCCGTCACTCCATCATCTCCGGCAGCCGCGCAGCGAGCAGGTCGATGACGGCGCGCATCTTCAACGGCAGATGCGGCGTCTGCGGCCAGACGGCATGGGCGTGGAAGGTTAGGCCGGACATGTGTGTCAACACGGGTGTAAGCCTGCCAGCCTGCACCTGATCGCGGATCAGCCAGCAGGGCAGCCACGCAGCCCCCATACCGGCCGCAGCGGCGTCGGCCATCGCTTCGAGATCGTCGAACCGCAGCCGTGTCCTCGGTGTGTATTCGACATCCGGGCCGTTGGCTTGCGGGAATATCCACATGCTCGCCTCGCTTGTCCGGGCATAGGCGATAAGCTCATATCCATCGAGATCGGCGATGGTCTGCGGTGTTCCACGCTTTGCGAGATAGGCGGGCGATGCGCAGACGACCATACGATGCCGCGCCACCCTGCGCGTCGCCAGCCCGGCGCTATCGCGCAGCGTGCCGTTGCGGATGGCGAGATCGAAGCCCTCGTCGAGAAGATCGACAACACGGTCGCTGAAGGAAAGATCGAGTTCGAGGTTCGGATGGGTACGGGCAAGCTCCATCAACAACGGCGCGATACAGCGGCGGCCGAAGAGCACCGGCATCGAGATCCGCAAACGCCCCGTCACCTCGCGCTTGCCCGATTCCAGCATCGCCTCGCCCGACTGTATCTCGTCCAGCGCCCGGCGGCAGCGCTCGTAGAAGGCCTGGCCCTCATCCGTCAGGCTTTGCGTACGGGTGGTGCGGTGGAAGAGCCGGACGCTCAAGCGCCTCTCCAACTTGGCGATTGTCTTGCCGATGGCCGAGCGCGACAGGTTCATGCGTGCGGCGGCTGCGGAAAAGCCGCCGGCTTCTGCCGCCTCCACGAATTCAGGGATGCCGTTGAGCATGTCATTCATCGCCATTGTTTCCTAGAAGGAACCAGTCAGTGGAAATCATATCGCCACTGGCGACCAAATCGCAACGATATAGTGGATTCCGTGTTTTCAATTTCTCGCAGGAGACCATTATGACGAAAACCATGCGGCGCTGGACACTGGATACCGTCGGCATCGATGCCCCTCTCAGCCTCACCGAGACAGCAGTTCCCTCGCCCGCCCGGGGCGAAATCCTCGTTCGAACCAAGGCCGTTTCGCTGAACTATCGCGACAAGCTGGTGCGGGAAAGCGGCATGGGCCTGCCCATTCAGTTTCCCTTCGTGCCTGCTTCCGATATGGCCGGCATCGTCGAAGCGGTCGGTGACGGCGTGACGCATTTTGCGCCCGGCGACCGGGTCATCTCCACCTTTTCTCCCGGCTGGATCGACGACAAGCCGCTCGGCACCGCGCGCAATCCACCCTACAGGACGCTCGGCGGCTTCTATCCCGGCGTACTTGCCGAATATGTCGCCTTTCCCGAAGACTGGTTCGTCGCCGCACCGACAAGCATTGACGATGGCGAGGCAAGCACCCTGCCCTGCGCCGGCCTGACGGCCTGGTTCGCGCTGGTGGAACACGGCAGGATCAAGCCCGGCGATACCGTGCTGGTGCAGGGCACCGGCGGGGTGGCGATGTTCGGGCTGCAGATCGCGGCGGCACAAGGCGCAGACGTCTTCGTGACCTCCTCCGGTCCCGAAAAACTGGCGCGGGCAAAGGCGCTCGGCGCCCGCCACGGCATCGATCGCAACGCCGAGGACTGGGTGGAGGCGGTCTATCGCCTCACCGATGATCGCGGCATCGATCATATTTTTGAAATCGTCGGCGGGCCGCATCTCGGCCAATCGCTGAAAGCGGTGGCTGTGCATGGCCGCATCTCGGTCATCGGCGTGTTCGAAGGATTTGACCTGTCCGGACCCGCCGGACCGCTGTTGCTGAAGTCTCCGGTCATTCAGGGCATCTCCGTCGGCCATCGGCGTGCCCTGGAGGATTTCGTCCGCGCCGTCGACCGGATCGGCCTGAAGCCGGTCATCGATCATCGCTACGCCTTCTCCGAGGCTCCGTCCGCCTTCGACCATCTCGATCGCGGCGCCTTCGGCAAGATCGTCATCGAGCTGTGACAAACAGCGCCGCCGCCTCACCTATCGCGAGGCGGCGGCGCATCCATTTCTGGCTCACGCCTTGGGTTCGAAGGGCTGCGGCACGCGAGCGGCACCCTGACGGGAGAGCATCCAGCCGGGATATTCCGCAGCAAGCGCGCTGACCTCGTCCAGCTTGGCAATATCGTCGGCATCGAGCTTCAGCTTGACGGCGGCGAGGTTCTGGTCGAGCTGATCGAGGCGCTTGGCGCCGATGATGATGCTGGTGACGAAAGGCTTCGCCAATATCCAGGCAAGCGCCACGGTGGCAACGCTTGCGCCGTGTTTCCCGGCCACCTCGCGCATGGCAGCGACGCAGGCCCAGGCACGGTCCTTGTCAACAGGCGGGAAGTCGAAGCTGGCGCGGCGGCCTTCGCCGTTGCCCGGCGCACCGGGGCCGAACTTGCCGGACAGAAGACCGCCGGCGAGCGGCGACCAGACCATCAAGCCAAGCTTTTCCTCCGCCATCAGCGGCACGATTTCCCGCTCGAGATCGCGGCCGGCGATGGAGTAATAGGCCTGCACCGTCTCGAAGCGGGCAAAGCCGCGGCGTTCGGAAATGCCGAGCGCCTTGGCGATACGCCAGGCCTGCCAGTTGGACACGCCGACGTAACGCACCAGTCCGCGCGAGACGAGATCATCGAGTGCCCGCAGGGTTTCATCGATCGGCGTGACCGAATCCGTGGCATGGATCTGATAGAGATCGATGTGATCCGTCTGGAGGCGCTCGAGGCTCGCCTCGACGGAGTCCATGATGTGACCGCGCGAGGCGCCGCGATCGTTCGGCTTCTCGCCCATGACGCCATAGACCTTGGTGGCGATGACCACGTCCTTGCGCGGCACGCCGAGATTCTTCAGCGCCTGGCCAAGCAATTTTTCCGAGTTGCCGAAGGAATAGACGTCGGCGGTGTCGATGAAGTTGACGCCGGCCGCGAGCGAGTTTTCAACGATCTTGTCGGCCGTCGCCTGGTCGACATCGGCGATGGCGCCCCAGGTGCTGCCTGGCTTCGCTTCGCCGAAAGTCATGGTGCCGAGGCAAAGTTCGGAGACGAACAGGCCGGTATTGCCGAGCTGGTTGTAACGCATCTGAGAAAATTCCCTTGTGATCCGCCGGAAGACGGCTTCCGGCCGGTGAATCCTAATTCTCTTGGTATTGGCCTCGGCATGGCAGCCGCACATCCGCGCTGTCTTGGGGAGGTCCGGAGATGATCGTCGAGGGGCGGTCCTGCCGCTACCTGGACGGTATCGACATAATGCACCGGAATCCGATGTCAACGCGAGACCTCGCGCCGATCACAATGCGGTTACCCGCGCTTTGCTCTTGCCTCCCTATCAGCGCGCGGTAGAATCCCGCCTTCATCCAATCCGCAAGGACGGACAGGCCCATGCCGCAACGCCCGCTGACAACCATCGGCTTCGACGCCGACGACACGCTCTGGCAGAACGAACAATTCTACCGGCTCACCGAACGGCAGTTCGCCGAACTGCTCGCCGACCATGCCGAGAGCGAGAACATTTCCCAAAAACTGCTGGAAGCCGAAAAGCGCAATCTGAACCACTATGGCTTCGGCATCAAAGGCTTCACGCTTTCGATGATCGAAACGGCGATCGAGATTACCAAGGGCGAGGTGCCGGCAACGGTGATCACGCAAATCCTCGACATCGGCCGCGATCTGCTTACTCATCCCGTCGAAACGCTTCCCAATGTCCGAGGGACGCTGGAAGCTCTGGCGGGCAACTATCTGCTGGTGCTGATCACCAAGGGCGATCTTTTCGACCAGGAGCGGAAGCTCGCGCAATCCGGCCTCGGCGACCTCTTCGATGCCGTCGAAATCGTCTCCGAGAAGAACGCCTCCACCTATCGCCGCATCTTCTCCAAGGTCGGCGATGGCCCCGAACGAGCCATGATGGTCGGCAATTCGCTCAAATCCGACATCGTGCCCGCGCTCGCCGCCGGCAGCTACGGCGTCTTCATTCCGCACGAACTCACCTGGGTCTTCGAACATGTCGAGGAACCGACGCAGGCACCGCGATTCCGCAAGATCGGATATCTGGAGGAACTGCGAGGAATAATCGAGGGACTATCTTGAAACCCTCACTGCCCCTGCTTTGACCTCGGCGGGAACAATGACGGACCCTGGTCCGCTGGCTGGTTCTGGTTCTGCTGCTGCGCGGCCGGCGGATTGGGATCGATGAGGATTTCATAGGGGGCGCCGAGGCCACGACGGCGGGTGACGCGAGAGTAATAGGGCTTGATCAGCCATGTCGTATCTTCGTTGACGGTGACGTCGGCAGTCATGCCGTCCTCATCGGTGCCGAAGAAAGATTCATCATCGTCCGAGGAGAGATCGAAGATTGCCATGAAGGTGTATTTGCTCTTCGAGCTGAAGGTGACCCGGACGTGCTGGCCCTTCTTCAGCGGCAGCGTGTAGACCTTGCCCTTGCCGAATTTCGTCCAGCCGGACAGCTTTTCCAGCACGGCGGGAAAACCAAGCTTTTCCACGGTCTCTCCACGGTCGAGCTGCGGAAGCTGGAGCTGCGGCTCGCCATCCTTCGTGCTGTCGCCGCTCTCGGCGGCCTGTGCGCGGGCAAGCTGAGCGCCGGGCAGGGCAAAAGCGAGCAGGGAGAAGGCAAGAACCAGGCCTCTCATGGCCGCACCAATGCGCAGCGCATCGCCTCCACCTCTTTCCGGCAATAGCAGCCTTCGATGTGATCGTTGACGAGGCCCATGGCCTGCATGAAGGCATAAACCGTGGTCGGCCCGACAAAGGTCCAGCCGCGCTTTTTCAGATCCTTCGAGATGCGCACGGAGGCAGGCGTGGTCGGATTGGCGCGAAGATGCGCATAATCGAAGACTTCGGGCCGCTCCGCCGCCAGCGGCTCGTGGCTCCAGAAATAGCGGGCGAGCGAGCCGAATTCGGCGCGCAGCTCGATAGCACGGCGGGCGTTGTTGATGGTGGAGACGATCTTCCCACGATGGCGGATGATGCCGGCATCGGCCACGCAGCGCTCGATATCGGCATCGCCGAATGTCGCCACCTTGTCGAAATCGAAGCCGGCGAAGGCGGCGCGGAAATTCTCGCGCTTGCGCAGGATCGTCAGCCAGGACAGGCCGGACTGAAAGCCCTCCAAACAGATCTTTTCGAACAGCCTGATATCGTCAACGACGGGCCGTCCCCATTCCTGATCGTGATAGCGCTGATATTCCGGCAGATTGCCGTGCCAGAAGCAGCGGTCCTTGCCATCCTCACCGGTGATGATGCCCGTTCCGGCCATATTTGTGTTTCGTCCCCTATTTCAGAGCGTGATCGCGAAAACCGCTCGACAGCTATCGGATAAGATCAGCCCAATCAAATGCTTAAGATCGAGAGGACGATTCGAAGGAAATCATCTCTACATAGGGTTTACCACTTGCAAACCGTCTTTCCAAACCAACTGGTAACCCTGACAAAAGGTTTATCGGTTTCGCGGCATTTTGATGAACAGGCATTTACCATTCGCTGGCGCGCAAATGTCACCATAGTCATGACCGGGCGCAATTACGCCCATCCTCGGCCCATTTGTAGAGAGTTTGTCCGATGATGAAACAATGCATTTTATTCGCCGCGGGTGCTTTGAGCCTGTTTGCGTCCAGCGCTTTCGCAGATGATCGCTACCAGTCGCGCCCGCCCGTGATCGTCAGCCCCGATCTGACCGCGCCCTGGGTGACGCAGCTCGGCGGCGGCAATGTGCAGCCGGTCGTCTATCCCGTTCGTCCGGCGGCGCGGCAAGCGGCCAATCCGCAGGCCCAGCGCGTGGTCCAGCCACGCGGCCTGTTCGCACGCCCCGCCGTCCAGCAGGTCGCTGTCGTCAGGCCGCAATATCCGGCGATCCGCGGCCAGATCGAGCCGCAATTCCTGCCACAGGTGGTCGATTACCAGACCAGGGAAAAGCCGGGCAGCATCGTCATCGACACCAACAATCGCTTCCTCTACCTGGTGATGGACGGCGGCAGGGCGCGGCGATACGGCGTCGGCGTCGGCAAGCCGGGCTTCGAATGGGCCGGCGCCCATACCGTCACCCGCAAGCAGGAATGGCCGGACTGGACGCCGCCTTCGGAAATGGTGGCGCGCGAGGCGGCGAAGGGCCACTATCTGCCGGCGCGCATGGATGGCGGCGAAGCCAATCCGCTCGGCGCCCGCGCCATGTATCTCGGCTCGACCCTTTACCGCATCCATGGCACCAACGCTCCCTGGAGCATCGGCAGCGCCGTATCCTCCGGCTGCATCCGCCTGCGCAATGAAGACGTGATCGACCTCTACAACCGCGTGAAGGTCGGGACACGGGTCGTCGTCATGTGATCGGCGTCAAGATTGCTGCGCACGGCGCTGGTCGGGCGCAGCAATGATAGTGCCGATGGCTGCAATCCGGCAATAACGTCCTCTCCCTCGCCAGAATAGACAGCCGCTCCATCGGTGCGATCCTTGCCATCCGCAATTTAATCTTGATCCTCTCCGGCGTTTCGCTAGTTTCCTGGCTGTTAAATCGAGAGGGGAGTGACGGATGAAATCAATACTACCGGTCGTGGCGGCGGCGGGCATCGCCGTGTCGTGTCTCATGGCGGCATCGGACGCCACCGCCTTCAGCGCTTCGGCGCCACATGCCGCGCAAGCGTTGCCCAGCGATGTAGTCCGCGTATCGACCGCACCGCAGGGTCAGGTCAAGCCGCAGTTTCAGCGTCGGGTCGTGCGGCTGGTGACCAACGAGGCGCCCGGAACGGTCATCGTCGATACCAACAACAAGTATCTCTATCTCGTCGAAGGCAGCAATCGGGCGCGGCGCTACGGCATCGGCGTCGGGCGCGACGGCTTCGGATGGTCAGGGGTCGTCAAGGTCGGCCGCAAGGCGGAATGGCCGGGCTGGACGCCGCCGCCGGAAATGATCGCTCGCGAGGCCAAGAAGGGTCATAAGCTGCCCGCCTATCAGGAAGGCGGCGAAGACAACCCGCTCGGCGCCCGCGCCATGTATCTCTACCGCAACGGCAACGACACGGCGTTTCGGATCCATGGCACCAACCAGCCCTGGAGCATCGGCCTGAACATGTCGTCCGGCTGCATCCGCATGATGAACAAGGACGTTACCGATCTCTACGAACGCGTCCCCATCGGCACCAAGGTCATCGTCGTCGGCCCCGGCAACAAGCAGGGCGAAGTCAGCTACGAGGATCGCGGCGTCGATATTCTGCGCACGATGTTCGGCGGGTAACGAGCAGCGGTGTGGTCGTGCCTCTACGACCACACCCACTGTTGCATAGGTGTAACATCTCCAAACTTATCGCCTCAGAGGCCGGCAAAACGGCCTCTTTCGTTCAGTTTGACGTCAGTTTTCACGCCTAAGCCGACGCAAGCCACAGCGCGCCGCAATAGAACTGTCACAGAAGCACGCTTAGATGGCCGCATTGCATCCGGGGGCTTCATATGCGTCGCGCATTTCGCATCAAACAGCCGGCTGTTGCCGTGCTTGCGGTTTCGGCTTTTGTTTTTGCCGCCGGCTCGGCCTCGGCGGAAATGCAGTTTTCGGCCTATGGCGGTATCCAGGGCGCAACCGGCAGCAACGTCAAGACGTCGGACGGCGCTAATTTCGACCCCGACTGGTCGGGCAAATCCTTCAAGATGCCGCCTTACTTCGGCTTTCGCGGCATCTTTTGGCTGGACGACTTCAACAAGTCGAACTGGGGTATCTCGCTCGATTACACCCACGCCAAGGTCTATGGCAATCTCGCCAATACGCCCGGCTGGTCGCATTTCGAGTTCACCGACGGCCTGAACATGCTGACGCTCAACGCGCTCTACCGCTTCCAGGATCCGGGCCGCAAATGGACGCCCTATGTCGGCCTCGGCGCCGGCATCAATGTGCCGCATGTCGAGGTCACCCGCGCCTCCGGCCGTACCTTCGATTACCAGTTCGGTGGCGCCTCGCTGCAGGCGCAGGCCGGCATCAGCTACCAGATCAGCCAGCACTGGGCGACCTTCGTCGAATACAAGGGCAACTACAATTTCGTGGACAATGTCTCGATCGACAGCGGCGACACGCTGAAGACCAAAGTCTTCACCAACGCCATCAATTTCGGCGTATCGTTCAATTTCTAAAAGATTCGGCCGAAACCCTTGCCGGACCCCTAAAGCGATTCCCGCTTGGGGGTTCCTGTGCTAAGCAATAGCCCATGAGCTTTTCCTATTACCGATGCGATTGGATTCATCCGGAAAACGATGAACCGGTCATGATCTACTACGAGGTGGACGACGCAGGTGTCGTTCCCCGGCTGATTGACGTGTTCACCGATGGACGCCGGCAGTGCATGTCCGTTGCCGACTTTTCCGGGCAGAAATACAAGACGGCCAGCGTCACCAGCCTGGTTGAAGGCTCATTCTATGACGGTGTCGCCGGCTTGCTCGACGGCACCTTCTTCGAAGAGGGGCAGGACCGGATAAGCCTGACGGCCATCGGCGCCGACGTCTTCGAGATGGAATGGCAGTCGCATCGGCCGTCTTCGTCGCACTGAAGACTCTAGGCCGCCGTTAGCTCCAACCCCTTCAGCTTCGCGGGCATCTCGCCGCCATAGGCCCAGTCCAGCAATTCGACCGTATGCAGGATCGGTATGCCCGTTCCCGTCGCGATCTGCGTGATGCAGCCGATATTGCCGGTGGCGATGATATCGGCCTTCGTCGCCTCGATATTCCTGACCTTGCGCGCCTTCAGCTCGGCCGAGATTTCCGACTGCATCATGTTGTAGGTGCCGGCCGAGCCGCAGCAGAGATGCCCTTCCGCCGGATCGCGGACGGTGAACCCGGCCGTCTTCAACAGCAGCTTCGGCGCCATGGTGATCCTCTGACCATGCTGCATCGAGCAGGCGGAATGATAGGCGACGGTGATGCCGCGCGGCATGTGCGAGGGCAGATCGAGGCCAGACAGATATTCGGTGATGTCCTTGGCAAGCGCCGCGATCTTTGCGGCCTTGTCGGCATAGGCGGGGTCGAGCCGCAGCATGTGGCCATAATCCTTGATCGTCGTGCCGCAGCCGGAGGTCGTCACGATGATGGCGTCTAGCCCTCCGGCTTCGACTTCGCGCATCCAGACATCGACATTGGCGCGGGCACTGGCCAACGCCTGCTCCTCGCGGCCCATATGATGCGTCAGCGAACCGCAGCAGGTCTCGCCTTCCGGCACCACCACTTCGACGCCGAGGCGCGTCAGCAGCCGGATAGTCGCCTCGTTGATCCCCGGATCGAGCACCGGCTGGGCGCATCCCGTCAGGATCGCCACCCGCCCGCGCCGTTCCGCCCGCGGCTGATGCCGGCCGGGCTTGGCGAAGCTCGACGGCGCCGGGATGGAGCGCGGCGCAAGATCGAGCATGGCGGCAAAGGGTTTCAGGGCCGGAATGCGCGTCATCAGACCTTTGAACGGCCGGGCCAGACGTGCGAGATTGAGCGCCAGACGGAAACGGCCGGGATAGGGCAGAACCGCGGCCAGCATGTTGCGCGTCAGCCGGTCGAGCAAAGGCCGCTTATAGGTCTCCTCGATATGGGCGCGGGCGTGGTCGATCAGATGCATGTAGTCGACGCCGGAGGGACAGGTGGTCACGCAGGCGAGGCAGGACAGACAGCGGTCGATATGCGTTACCACTTCCTCATCCGCCGGCCGATCGTTTTCCAGCATGTCCTTGATCAGATAGATGCGGCCGCGTGGACTATCCAGTTCGTTGCCGAGCGTCACATAGGTGGGACAGGTGGCGGTGCAGAAGCCGCAATGCACGCATTTGCGCAGGATCGCCTCGGATTCGGCCACATGCGGATCGGCAAGCTGGGCAAGGGTGAAATTGGTTTGCATTTACACATGTCCCATTTCGAGCAAGGTCCAGCCCCTCATCCGGCCTATTGGCCACCTTCTCCCCGTTTGAACGGGGAGAAGGGGATAGACGCGCCCTCCGTCATCCCTCAGCCTCACTCTGCCCGATATGGCGCCGCAAAAGAGGTCGTTCCCTCTCCCCGCCTGCGGGGTGAGGGCTAGGGTGAGGGGCCATCGCAAACAAGAATCCAATCCCATCACGCCATCTTCCCCGGATTGAGAATCCCCATCGGGTCGAACTTTTCCTTCACGCGCGCCGACAACATCGCCACGGCCTCCGGCTGCGGCTCAAAGGCCGGCGTCGTTGCGCGGGCGGCGGGCGTCGCGCGCAGCAAGGTGGCATGGCCGCCACCGAGGGCATGGATATAGCGGCGGACGAGATCGCCTTCCGCCTCCGATTCCATCCGCATCCAGACGAGGCCGCCCTGCCAGTCGTAATAGGCATCGACGCCGGCCTCCAGGCGAAGCGCTGCGACGAGCTGATGCCCGACGTTTGGGGCGACGGAAACGCGCCAGACAGGGCGCATCGTGCCGTCGGCATAGGGTTTCACATCGCGGATTTCGCGCCATAGCCGCCGGCTTTCCGCCTCGGCAAGCCGGGTCACCGCACCGAGGCTGCCCATGGCAGCAGCCAGCTTCTCCACCCTGACCGAGACCGAGCCTGACAGGCCCTCGATGCGTAGCACGGTCGCCTCACCTTCCGGCAGCTTGCCGTCCAGAAAGGTCCAACGGACGGTCAGCGGCAGATGCGCGGCGCCGGATATGTCGAGCGGCAGCGCCATCACCGCCGCCATGGCATTGGCCGCTTCGGCATCGTTCAGGCCGGAAACGACGATCGTCTCCTCCGTCTTCGGTCGCGGAGGCACGCGGAAAGTGACTTCCGTGAGAAGACCGAGCGTACCGTACGAACCGGCCATCAGCTTGACCAGATCGAGACCGGTGACGTTCTTCATCACCCGCCCGCCGGCCTTGACGATCTCGCCCTTGCCATTGACGAAACGGACACCGAGCAGGCTGTCGCGCGCGGCACCGCTGATGAAGCGGCGAGGACCGGAGACATTGGCGGCAAAGACGCCGCCGATCGTCGGCTCGCCCTCGGTCGCCATCAACAGGCGGTGATCCATCGGCTCGAAAGCCATCATCTGGCCGCTCTCGGCAAGCGCCGCCTCGACGTCGGCAACGGGCGTTCCCGCCCGCACGGTCATCACCATCTCGCCGGGATTATAGGCGACGATGCCGGTCAGTCCTTGCGAACACAATGTCGCGTCAGTGGCGACGACATTGCCGAAGCCGGAGCGCGTGTTGCCGCCAATGACCGCCAGAGCAGCACCCCGGGTTGCATGGTCGCGAATGATGGCTGCGGCCTCGTCTTCCGTCTTCGGCAGAAATTCGCTCATGCTGCGTTACGTCCGTCCAGCGGAAAGACCTTGGAAGGGTTCAGGATCCAGCCGGGATCGAAGGCGGCACGCACCGACATCATCTGGGCAAGATCGACCTCCGCATACTGGTGTCGCATCAGGTCGCGCTTCTCGATGCCGACGCCGTGTTCACCGGTCAGGCAACCGCCGGCGTCGACGCAGAGCCGGAGGATATCGTTGCCCGCCGCTTCCGCCCTGGCGGCATCTTCGGGATCATTGGCATTGAAGAGGATCAGCGGATGCATGTTGCCATCGCCGGCATGGAAGACATTGGCGACGCGCAGGCCATAATGATCGACGATCTCGGTGGTCTTCTGCAGGACATAGGAGAGCTGGCTGAGCGGCACCGTGCCGTCCATGCAGATATAGTCGGCGATACGGCCGGTCGCGCCGAAGGCAGATTTGCGACCCTTCCAGATCAGCGCCGCCTCGGTTGCCGACTGGCATTCGCGCACGGTCTTGACCTTGTGGGCGCGGGCGATGTCGACGATGCTCTTCAGCATGTCGTCCATCTCCGCTTCAGAGCCCTCGACCTCGACGATCAGCAGTGCACCGACATCGAGGGGATAGCCGGCATGGGCGAAGGCTTCGCAGATCTCGATCGCCTGCTTGTCCATGAATTCGATGGCGACGGGAACGATGCCGGCGGCGATGACATCGGCCACGCAGGCGCCCGCCTGTTCCGAGGTATCGAAACCGAACAACACAGGCCGCGCGCCTTCCGGCTTGGCGATCAGCCGCACCGTCGCTTCCGTGACGATGCCGAGTTGGCCTTCCGAGCCACAGACGAGGCCGAGCAGGTCATAGCCCGCCGCATCCAACGCCTTGCCGCCGAGATCGATCACCGTTCCGTCGGTCAGCACCAGCTTGACGCCAAGCAGATTGTTGGTGGTGACGCCGTATTTCAGGCAATGGGCGCCGCCGGAATTCATGCCGATATTGCCGCCGATGGTGCAGGCGAGCTGCGAACTCGGATCGGGCGCGTAGAAGAAACCGTCCGCCGAGACGTTTTCGGAAATATTCAGATTGGTGACGCCGGCCTGCACCGTTGCCGTGCGATTGGCGAAGTCGACGTCGAGAATGCGGTTCATCTTGGAAAGGCCGAGCACGACGGCATCTTCCTGTGGAATGGCGCCGCCGGAGAGTGACGTGCCGGCACCGCGCGGCACGACGGGAATGCCATAGCGATGACAGTATTTCATCACGGCCGCCACTTCCGCCGTCGAGCGCGGCAGGGCGACGGCGAGCGGCATGCGGCGATAGGAGACGAAGGCGTCCGTCTCGAAGGGCATCAGCTCGCGCGGCTCGTGGATCAGGCATTCGGGGGCAAGAAGATCGGCAAGATCGGCCACGATCTCGCTGCGGCGGGCAAGGACATCCGCACGCGGCGCCAGAAATGAAATGGCCTCGGCCATGGCGTTCTCCTCCTGCATCCAAATCGGGATACAGCCTCTTTTTAACGCCATACCATGTTTATCACTTTCCCGAAATCGGCGCAAATGATAAGCATTTATGCCAAAAAAGGAACAAGTTGCGCCATGACCAATCTTGGGGATCTCGAAATCTTCGCCAGCGTCGTTGCGACCGGCAGCATGTCGCTCGCCGGGCGCGCGCTCGGCTTCTCGCCGGCCGTCATTTCCAAGCGCATCAAGCGGCTGGAGGACAGGCTCGGCACGCGGCTTTTGCAGCGCACGACGCGGCAGATTTCGCTGACGGAGGCCGGCCAGGGCTTTTACGACCGGGTGCTCGCCATCCTCGCGGGACTGGAGGAAGCAGAGGCCTATATTGCCGGCCGCTCGGCGCAGATGCAGGGCACGCTGAAGATTTCCGCCCCCACCTCCTTCGGCCGTCTGCACATCGCCCCGCATCTGAAAACCTTCATGCAGGCGCATCCGGACCTGGCGATCAATCTCATCCTGACCGACGAGTTCACCGATATCGTCGGCGGCGGCTACGATCTTGCCATCCGCATTGCCGAACTCACCGATTCCAGCCTCGTTGCCCGGCGTCTGGCACCGGTGCGCCGGCTGCTCTGTGCCTCGCCCGCCTATGTCGCCGCCCATGGCATGCCCGAGGATATGGACGATCTGCGACGCCACATCTGCCTGCCGGCGCACAATCACGATCCATGGCGGCTGGACGGGCCGAAGGGTGCCTTGACCTTCCGGCCGGAGGGCATGCTGATCACCAATTCCAGCGAGGTGATCCGCGAAGCCGTCATCGCCGGCCTCGGTATCGCGCTGCGCTCAACCTGGGACATCGGCTCCGAGCTGAAGGACGGCCGCCTCGTACAGGTACTGCCCGCCTACGAGGGTTCGCATAATGTCACGCTCTCGGCCGTCTATCCCAGTCGCCAGTTCCTGCCGGCGAAGGTCCGCGTCTTCATCGATTTCCTGGCGGAACTTTACGGGCCGGTGCCCTATTGGGAACGGTAGGGTTCCGCTACCGCGCCAAGTCGAGAAAGGCCGACGCCACCATGGCGTCGAGATCCGCGGGCACGGGAATCACACAGGCCTCCTTGCCAAGTCCGCCCTTCGCCACGCGTTCCAGGCACCGGGCTTGCAGCGCGAAGCCGAGATCCATGGATTCGACGGTATTGCCGAGGGGACGCGGGCCGGCGAGGTTGACCATGTGGCCGGCGCCGAGGATATGGAAAGCCCGTCCATCCCGCATGCGGATGGTCTCGATATGCTCGGCCTCGTAACGATCGACGCCGGCGACATCCGGGCTGTTCCGGAAGGCTTCCACATTGATCTCATGCGGGAAATGGCCGCCATTCATCAGGATCGTACCATCCTTGATCAGCGGCAGATCGGCTGCCGTTATGATCGCGGGATAGCCCGTGACGGTGATCAGGATATCGGCGGAGCGGATCGCCTCATCACGCAGCGGCGTGACAAAGCCGTCCAGATGCGCTTCCAGCGTTGTCACCGGATCTATATCCACCACGCTGACAGCGGAAAAAGCGTTGCGGAAACAGGCGGCCGTTCCCTTGCCGCATGCGCCGTAGCCGAAGACGGTGACGCGCTTGCCGTTGGTCGACCGATTGGTGAAGCGCAGATAGCTCTCGAACAGGCTCTGGCCGACGCCATGCTTGTTTTCGGCAAATTGCTTGATCGGGCTGTCATTGATGACGAGGATCGGCATGGCCAGCTTGTCGCGCATCGGCAGCAATCGGGCGCGGCCCGATGTCGTCTCCTCTGTGCCGCCTAAGAGGTTCGCATAGGGGCGCTCGGCGGCGCGCGCGAAAAGATCGCCGCCATTGTCGAGCAGCAGGTCCGGTTTCTCCGCCAGGATGGCGTCGAGGCTGGTACCATGCTCGTCGGCGTCGGTGGTCGGCGTGGCGAAGACGGTCACGCCCTGCGTACGGAGATAGTCTACGGTTTCCGGCTGGGTGCTGTTGAGATTACCGGTGCAGACAAGGTGGGCGCCGCCGGCGCGCAATGTCATCAACAATGCCACCGTCTTCGGCTCGAGATGAATGCCCGTGCCGATCGTCAGGCCGCCGAAAGGTCTAGTCTCTCGGAATTCCGCCGCCGTGGCCGCAAGCAGCCGGCAGCTCCGGCCAACCCAGTCGATACGGGAAAGAGAGGAAGGCTGGTCCATCATGCGCTCCTGGCAAGGGTCTGTCGTGCTTCGATCTCTCATGGAGAACGGCAGACTGTCGATGGACATTGGAATGAACGATAGAGCAGAAAATCTGCCATGCTCGTTTGCCGGTATCCTTAGGCTTCGCCGGGACCGTCAGACACGGACAGCCCCTGCCCGCACCAGCCATTCCGCCAATCCCACAAGCGCCGTATCTTTCGCATCGCCGCTGCGGATGCTGAGGCTATATCCCGCCGGTCTCCCGATGAAGCCATAGGGTGCTGTCAATGCGCCGCGATCGATATCCTCGCCAACGGCCGTGCGCGGGGCGATGGCAACGCCGACACCGGAGCGGGCGGCGCCGATCGCCAGAAGCAGGTCTTCGAATTCACGATTGCGGGCGAAACGGATAGGCGACCGGCCGCTTTCTGCAAACCAATCGTCCCAGAGACGCGGCGCAGAACGGCTCGTCAGCGCGACAGCGCCCGCAAGGGCCTCAACGCCAGCGACAAGGCCCAGGCGTATCGCTAGGTCAGGCGTCGCGACCGGACCGAACTCATCCTCCATGAAACGAATGGCGGTGATGTCCGGCGCCGACCGATATTCGCCGCCCATGATCACCGCGTCGAGACCGGGATGGCGCGCCAGGGGCTCGACCGTCGTCATGGGGATGATGTCTATATCGATATCGGGAAGAGACGCCTGCAGATCGCCAACACGCGGCATCAGCCACCAGACGGCGAAAGCCGAAGGGACGCCAAGACGAATAGTGCGCCGATCATCCGCCGTGAGCACGCCCGAAGCGCGCGTCAGAATGCCGAACGCGATGCCGACGGACTCGGCAAAGGCCCTGCCCTTCTCCGTCAGCACCAGACGGCGACCGTCACGCTGGAACAAGGCAACACCGAAATGGCTCTCCAAAAGGGCAAGTTGCTGACGCACGGCGCCGCGCACGACACCGAGTTCGTCCGCTGCCTGCAATATACTACCGCGACGAGCAACGGCATCGAAGGCGCGTAGCGCGTTCAGCGGCGGAAGGCGTTGCGGCGAGGAATGTTCGGACATAACGAGGATTTATCTTGTTTCCCAGCACGATAGGAAGAGCCGACGAGCAATTGCACCATCTGCGGCATGCAAACCGCATCTGATGTCGCTTACAGCACAGTCACTGGCGAATATCAGAGGCCGAATCAGTTCGTTTTTTTCTATTGAACACTCAATAAAGGTGTGGGGAAGCACCATATGAATTCATAGGCAATGCATAATTTTTCCACACAATGCTAATATGTATTCGATTCTCAACTCAAGCTCTTTATGGTGACCCGACCCTTGGCCATTCTTACCCGTATCGCAAATGACGTGCAGCTCATGTTTCGGCGCCCGCCGCGACAGCAATATGCCGCGCTCTGCTATCGGACGAAGAAGAAGACGGGTGAACTGGAAATGCTGCTGCTGACCAGCCGCGACACCGGCCGCTGGGTCATTCCCAAGGGCTGGCCGATGCCTGGCAAGCTATCGCATGAAGTGGCCGCCCGCGAAGCTTATGAAGAAGCCGGCGTGCATGGGACGGTGGAAACCGAACCACTGGGCGCATTCAGCTATGACAAGGTTCTGAAGGACGGCATCCAGGTGCCCTGCCGGGTCCAGGTCTATGCGCTCGAGGTCAGCAATCTCGCCAAGAACTTCAAGGAAAAGGGCGAGCGCTCGATCGAGTGGGTGCCCTGCAATGAAGCCGTCAAGCGCGTCCGCGAGCCGGAATTGCGCGACATCATCCTCGCCTTCCAGGAGCGGATGACGGCAACGCCCGCCACAGCGCAGTCAAAGTAAGCTGTTAGATATTCCCAACAAATAAATTGTGCCGGAATGATCGCGGGCATTGCCCGCCGCGCCGTGCAAGGTAAAGCTACACGTTTGGATTCAGAGAATGGCATGCCCGACGACCGACCGGCGACATTGACAAAACGGACGCTAGACAAGGACCTCGACAAACTCACCTATGTCGAGGATGCGGTCAACCATGTCACGAAACGGCTGATCGCTCCTGGCCTCGGCCTGATCTTCCTTGGCCTCGCCATGTTTTTCGCCGGCATTTACGTGCTGGACCAGCCCGGCGCGACGCTGGTCATCGCCGCCGCGGCACTTGCCGGCTACATGGCCATGAACATCGGCGCCAAGGACGTCGCCAACAATGTCGGCGCGGCGGTCGGCGCGCGCGCCATCACCATGACGCAGGCTCTGGTCATGGCGGCCATTTTCGAAATTCTCGGCGCCATGATCGCCGGCGGCCCGGTCATCAAGACCATTTCCACGCATATCATCGATACCGACCGGATCATCAGCAGCGGCAAGCTCGCCTGGCTGATGATGGCGGCGCTGCTGTCGGCGGCGCTCTGGATCAATTTCGCGACCTGGCTGAAAGCGCCGGTCTCGACCACCCATGCCATCGTCGGCGCGGTCGTCGGCGCGGGTGCCGCCGCCGTCGGGCCGGACATGGTCAACTGGGACGTGATGGCGGCGATTTCCGCCGGCTGGATCATCACGCCCTTTCTCGGCGGCACGATCGCCGCCAGCATGCTGTTTTTCATCAAGACCTTCATTATCTATCGCAACGACAAGATCGCTGCGGCGAGGTACTGGATCCCCATTCTGATCGGCCTGATGGCCGGCGCCTTCACCGCATATCTTGTCCTGCGGCTCGCATCGTGGGACATGGTCGCCGGCCTGCCTACCCTCGCGATCGGCATCGGCGTCGGCCTGGTGACCTGGCTCGGCGCGAGGCCGCTGGTGGCGGCACAATCCGCGGGGCTGGAAAACAAGAACAGCGCGCTGCGCAAGCTTTTCCGCCTGCCGCTGATCTGTTCGGCGGCGCTGATGTCTTTTGCGCACGGCGCCAATGATGTGGCCAACGCCATCGGCCCGCTGGCGGCGATCGTGCGCAGTATCGGCCAGGGGGCCAGTCTTAGCTTCGCCGGCGACGCCGCCCGGAGTGCGCCCTACTGGGTGGTACTGATCGGTGGCTGCGGCATTTCCGTCGGGATCCTGCTTTACGGCCCGCGCCTGATCCGCCTCGTCGGCTCGCAGATCACCAAGCTCAACCCGATGCGCGCCTATTGCGTGGCGCTGTCGGCGGCGCTCACCGTCATCGTCGCCTCCTGGTTCGGCCTGCCTGTCAGCTCCACCCATATCGCAGTCGGCGCGGTCTT
Organism: Rhizobium sp.; assembly: GCA_036398815.1. Lineage (GTDB taxonomy): Bacteria > Pseudomonadota > Alphaproteobacteria > Rhizobiales > Rhizobiaceae > Rhizobium. The sequence continues at coordinate 29,014 of DASWOH010000006.1, forward strand.
CGGCGTCGGTTTCTTCCGCGAATGGTACACCAGCCGCTCAAAACGACGGCTGGCCTATTTGCGACAGAAGGCCGATGCCGCCGGAATCGCCTGGAGCGAGATGGAGGAGGCCGATGAGCATAATCCCGACGAGATCCATCGCCGGCGTCTCGTGCGCCGCTCGCATTTCATGACCATCATCGCCGCCTGGGCCATCACCGTGCCGGTTTCGGCCCTGCTTGCAGCCACGGTGTATTGGGTTATGGTCGCGCTCTTCATTTAAGGGGTTACCCATGCGCGCCAATTTCCGCATGCAGCGGCTGTTCGTGGCTTCGGATATCAAGGCAAATGCCGGCATCGAGGCCGATCAGGAGCAATTCAACTATCTCGCCAATGTGCTGCGCATGGAGGACGGCGCGGAGCTGTTGATCTTCAATGGCCGCGACGGTGAGTGGAAGGCACGCCTCTCCTTTCCCTCGCGCAAGCGCATCCTGATGACGCCGGTCGAGGAGACGCGGCCGCAGCCCGCCGCTTCCGATCTTCACTATCTTTTCGCGCCGCTGAAGGTCGGAAGGCTCGACTATCTCGTGGAGAAGGCTGTGGAGATGAGCGCCGGCCTGCTGCAGCCGGTCATGACCGAGCATGTGCAGGGCAGGATCACGAATGTCGACAAGGTCAGGGCCAATGTCATCGAGGCGGCCGAGCAATGCGGCATCCTCGGCATTCCCGATGTAGCCGAGCCGGCAAGGCTCGCCGACGTCCTTGAGCGCTGGCCAAGGGAACGCCGCATCATCTATTGCGACGAGGGCGATGCCGGGCAAAATCCGCTGCCGCTACTGGCGAAGATCGAGGAGAAGCACCTCGCGCTGCTGGTCGGCCCGGAGGGCGGTTTCTCGGAGGAAGAGCGAACGCTGCTACGCAGCCTCGATTTCGTCACCGCCATTCCGCTCGGCCCACGCATATTGCGCGCGGACACGGCGGCGGTGGCGGCAATGGCGGTCATCCAGGCAGCGATCGGGGACTGGAATTGACGTGAACATATCTCCTCGCCGCGAGAAGGAGGAGATGCCGGACGCGAGATCCTATTTTTTTGAACGGCCCTTGAAAGAAATTCACTTGCACCGTACGTCAATCCGCTGCAATCACCCATCCAATAGGCCCACGGCTTGCGCGGGCTTCTTTCCGAGATCAAGGTAATACCATGGCGCGCGATACCACCGACCAGACTCCGCTCTCCTCGGTCTCGGACATGACGGCCTATCTGGCCGCCGGCAGCAAGCCGGAGGAGCAGTTCCGCATCGGCACGGAACACGAGAAGTTCGTGTTCTTCCGCGCCGACAACAGTCCCGTGCCCTATGCCGGCGACGCCAGCATTTCAGCACTTCTGAAGGGCCTGCAGGAAAAATCCGGTTGGGACCCGATCCTGGACCGTGACAACATCATCGGGCTTGCCGAGCCGACCGGGATGGGCGCGATCTCCATCGAGCCCGGCGGCCAGTTCGAACTCTCCGGCGCGCCGCTCGAGACCATTCACCAGACCTGCAAGGAATCGAACGCGCATCTGGCGACGCTGCGCGAAATCGCCGAGCCGATGGGCATCCGCTTCCTCGGCATCGGCGGCAGCCCGAAATGGACGCTGGCCGAAACGCCGCGCATGCCGAAATCGCGTTACGACATCATGAGCCGCTACATGCCGAAGGTCGGCTCTGAAGGTCTCGACATGATGTACCGCACCTGCACGATCCAGGTGAACCTCGACTTCTCCTCGGAAGAGGACATGCGCCGCAAGATGCGCGTGTCGATGAAACTGCAATCGCTGGCAACCGCGCTGTTTGCCTCCTCGCCCTTCACCGAAGGCAAGCCGAACGGCCTTTCCTCCTGGCGCGGCGAGATTTGGCGCGATACCGACAACCGCCGCGGCGGCCTGCTCGACTTCACCTTCCGCGACGATTTCGGCTTCCACGACTATGTCGAATGGGCGCTCGACGTTCCCATGTATTTCGTCGTCCGCGACGGGCACTATCACGACTGTACTCACGTCACCTTCCGCCAGTTCATGAACGGCGCGCTGAAGGGCGAGATCGCCGAGTGGGAACCGACCATGGGCGACTGGACCAACCATCTCTCCACGCTCTTCCCCGACGTGCGCCTCAAGCGCTTCCTGGAAATGCGTGGTGCCGACGGCGGCCCATGGCGGCGCATCTGTGCGCTGCCGGCCTTCTGGGTCGGCCTGCTCTATGACGATGCGGCCCTTGCCGCCGCCGACGAGCTGACCAAGGACTGGACCTTCGAAGAGGTCAATGCGCTGCGCGATATCGTGCCCGTGCAAGGCCTGAAGGCCGCGATCAAGGGCCACGGCCTGTTCGACGTGGCGCGCGAGGTCATCGGCATCTCCCGCAGCGGTCTGAAGAGCCGCGCGCGGCTGAACGGCGACGGCCAGGACGAAAGCGTGTTCCTGGCGCCGCTCGACGAAGTGCTCGCCAAGAAGGGCACGCTTTCCGACGATCTGCTGATGCTCTATCACGGCCGCTGGAACCAGTCGGTCGAGCCGGTCTTCGAGGAATATCAATACTGAGGGCCGGCCGCCTTGTGCAGGTTGCCGGGGATTATCGCACGATAGAAACCGGTATGCGCCCTCTTTTTTCCCGCTATACTATCGGAACTGCCGTCTCCTGATTCCGAGACGGCCAGATTGCGGGGGAAGGAACTTCGATGCTGCCACTCTTCGACATGATGATGCAGGCGCAGAACGGCGCCGCCACCGAGGCGATGGCCAAGCAGTTCAATCTCGCGCAGGAACAGGCGACCAAGGCCATGGCGGCGCTGATGCCCGCCTTTTCCTCAGGCTTCAAGCGCAGCGCGACCGACCCCTATAACTTCATGGGCGTGATGCAGGACATCACCTCCGGCAACTATGCCAAATATTTCGAGGATATGAGCAAGGCCTTCACGCCCCAAGGCATTGCCGACGGCAATAATGTGCTGGGGCGCCTGTTCGGCTCCAAGGACGTGTCGCGTGCCGTTGCCGCGCAAGCCGCGCAGATGACCGGCATCGGCCAGGAAATCTACAAGCGCATGCTGCCCGTCATGGCCGATACGCTGATGGGCGGCCTGTTCAAGGAAACCAGCGGCCAGATGCCTCAGATGGCCAATCCCTTCCTCAACACGGCTATGGGCGAAATGATGCAGAACTGGCTGCAGAGCATTGGTTTTGCGCCCAAGCAGCAGCCGACGCCACAGGCGAGCATCTTCGACAACCCCTTCACGCAGGCGA
>DASWOH010000007.1:0-2109 GCA_036398815.1 Rhizobium sp.
CCGCCCTTGATCACACGCTTCACGACCGGCTTGCCAGTGCGGGCATGTTCACGGGTGAAGGCGATAATGCGTGGCGCGATCTCGCGGCGGAAGCGCGAACCGTTGAAGACGCCGTAATGGCCGACATCGGGCTGCAGGTAATGCATCCGCATGTCGTCGGGAATGTTCGTGCAGATAGTCTGCGCCGCGCCGGTCTGGCCAACGCCGGAGATATCGTCGTTTTCGCCCTCGACCGTCAGCAGCGCCACATTGCGGATCGATGCGGGATCGACGCGCTGGCCGCGATGCATCAACTCGCCTTTCGGCAGCGCATGCTTGATGAAGACTTCATCGACGGTCTGCAGATAGAATTCCGCCGTCAGGTCCATGACCGCCAGATATTCGTCGTAGAAGTCACGATGCTTCTCCACCGGCTCGCCGTCATTCTTGACGAGGTGCATGAAGAAGTCCTTGTGGGCGATCATGTGCCGGTCGAGGTTCATCGACATGAAGCCGGAAAGCTGCAGGAAGCCGGGATAGACCGGACGCATGAAGCCCGGCTGCGGCCAAGGCACGTTCATGACGACATTCTCGGCAAACCATTCCAGCGGCCTGTCCTGGGCGAGCTGGTTGACCGCCGTCGGATTGATGCGCGTGTCGATCGGCCCGCCCATCAGCGTCATCGACGCGGGCGACAGCGGATCGCCGGCCGCTTCCATCACCGCGGCTGCGGCCAGAACCGGCACGGAAGGCTGACAGACGGCGACGACATGAGTATCCGGCCCGAGATGGCGCAGCATCTCGATGACGTAATCGATATAGTCCTCCAGATCGAAGGTGCCTTCGGTCATCGGCACCATGCGGGCATCGATCCAGTCGGTGATGTAGATATCGGCGCCCGGCAGCAACGCTTCGACGGTGCCGCGCAGCAGCGTCGCATAATGGCCGGACATCGGTGCGACGATCAGGATGCGCGGATCGCTGCCATGGCCGGCGGGCAGGCTACGCTCGAAATGGATCAGATTGCAGAAGGGCTTCTTCCAGACGATCTTTTCATGCACTGACACCGGCTTGCCGTCGATCTGGGTTTCATGCAGCCCGAATTCCGGCTTGCCATAGCGCCGCGTGGTGCGCTCGAACATCTCCAGGCTTGCCGTCATCGTGCGGCCAAGCACCGTATCGGAGAGAGGATTGAGCGGATTGGCATAGGCCAGGCGCATCATGTCGGCGGCGGCGCGGAACGGCGCGAGGGCGGCATGATTGAGTTCATAGAGCTGATAAAACATCGGAAAGCGTCTCCTCTCGAGAAGCTGGTGCCAAGCCTCGAAAATCATCGATTTCCAGAAAGCTTAAATGCGCCTTTAAGCGTTACTGCGTCCTCCGCAACGTGCTCCCGAACACGCTGCACAATCGGATAACGACCGCTCCCCACGCGTGGTCCCTATCCTTCGAGCCAAGATAGCATCTTTTGCTGCAAAGCAACATTAATTTTGCGTCGCACCAACCAGTCATGACCTCCACCAGAGGTGGAGGTTTGAAACGCTGCGCTTGAACCACTAGAAGTGGTTTTGTTAGCGCTTAGTAGCTACGATTGAAGAGGTCGGCAAAGTCGGAAGCTTTGTCGGCCTTTTCCTGATTACGGATGTATTGTCTGACGACCTGCTCGTTATAGCCTGTCGTCGACACGAAATACCCGCGTGCCCAAAAGTGATAGCCCTTGTAGCGCCGCTTGCGCGCATATTTGTTGGCAACATAAAGAGCCGTCTTACCCTTCAGAAACCCGACAATATGAGAGACCGAGTACTTCGGTGGGATCGAGATCAACATGTGCACATGGTCCGGCATCAAATGACCCTCCTCGATCTGGCAACCTTTTTGCTGCGCCAGCCGACGTAAGAGTTCACCCAATTCGCGACGCACGTCCCCGTAAAGTCTCTTGGTCCGGTACTTACTTGCAAATACCACGTGATATTTGCAGTCCCACGTCGCATGCGATAGCGTTTGCTCATCCATTAAACCTCCTTGTTTGATTGTCTTGACCACGCCAATGGTTCAAGCAAGGAGGTCTCTCAACTACAGCGTAGAACTCGTCCAGTCCTCCACCGTAGGTGGAGGTTTACTTTGAATACA
>DASWOH010000008.1:0-22641 GCA_036398815.1 Rhizobium sp.
CATGAAAGGTGAGATCGTGGTTCCCGAAGATTTCGACACCATGATGGCTGATGAAATCGAAGAGATGTTCTACGGCGATCGAAACGACGTTACCGACAAATGAGATTTCTCCTCGATACGCATATCCTCATCTGGGCGGCCGGTGATATTGCGCTTCTCTCGCAGGAAGTGAGGGCCCTCATCAACAATGAAGAAAATGAACTTCTCTTCAGCCCGGCGAGTATTTGGGAAGCCGCAATTAAGCGTGGCTCCGACCGAAGCGATTTCCACATCGACCCATTTCGGTTGCGCTACAAACTAATGGAAAACGGCTATATAGAACTGCCGATCACCAGCGAGCATACAATCGCAATTGCCGGGCTTCCACTTCTTCACAAGGATCCCTTCGATCGCATTCTGATCGCTCAGGCCATTGTCGAAGGCATTCCGCTAATTACCGTCGACGAAACCATCTTGCGTTATCCCGGCCTCAATCGGAAATATTGAGGCCGGGAAACGTCCTATCAGTTCCCCAAAATCCCAGGCAACCGCAACCCCTTCTCCTTGGCGCAATCGATGGCGATGTCATAGCCCGCATCGGCGTGGCGCATGACGCCGCTGGCCGGGTCGTTCCACAGCACGCGTTCGATGCGGCGTGCCGCGTCGTCCGTGCCATCGGCGCAGATGACCATGCCGGAATGCTGGGAAAAGCCCATGCCGACGCCGCCGCCATGATGCAGCGATACCCAGGTGGCGCCGGACGCGGTGTTGAGGAGGGCGTTCAGCAGCGGCCAGTCGGAAACGGCATCCGATCCGTCCTTCATCGCTTCCGTCTCGCGGTTCGGCGAGGCGACGGAGCCTGAATCGAGATGGTCGCGGCCGATGACGATCGGAGCCTTCAGCTCGCCATTCTTGACCATTTCGTTGAAGGCGAGGCCGAGACGTTCACGGTCGCCGAGGCCCACCCAGCAAATGCGCGCCGGCAGGCCCTGGAAGGCGATGCGCTCGCGCGCCATGTCCAGCCAGTTGTGCAGATGGGTATTGCCGGGGGTGAGTTCCTTCACCTTGGCGTCGGTCTTGTAGATATCTTCCGGATCGCCGGACAGGGCCGCCCAGCGGAAGGGGCCGATGCCGCGGCAGAACAGCGGGCGGATATAGGCCGGCACGAAGCCGGGGAAGGCGAAGGCATTTTCCAGGCCCTCGTCCTTGGCGACCTGGCGGATATTGTTGCCGTAATCGAGCGTCGGCACGCCGGCATCCCAGAAGGCGACCATGGCCTCGACATGCTGCCTCATCGAGGCGCGGGCGGCGGCTTCAACAGCCTTCGGATCGCTCTCGCGCTTCGCCTTGGCTTCGGCCACGGTCCAGCCGAGCGGCAGATAGCCGTTCAGCGGATCATGCGCCGAGGTCTGGTCGGTGACGATATCGGGGCGCGGGCCGCCGGCCTTCATGCGCTTGACCAGCTCCGGGAAGATCTCGGCGGCGTTGCCGAGCAGGCCCACCGACTTCGCTTCGCCGGCCTTGGTCCACTTGTCGATCAACGCAAGCGCTTCATCGAGCGTCGTTGCCTTCTCGTCGACATAGCGGGTGCGCAGACGGAAATCGATGCGGGTCTCGTCGCTCTCGACGGCAAGGCAGCAGGCGCCGGCCATGACGGCTGCCAGCGGCTGCGCGCCGCCCATGCCGCCGAGGCCGCCGGTCAGGATCCACTTGCCCTTGAGGCTGCCGTTATAATGCTGACGGCCAGCTTCTACGAAAGTTTCATAAGTGCCCTGCACGATGCCCTGGGTGCCGATATAGATCCACGAGCCGGCGGTCATCTGGCCGTACATGGCGAGACCCTTCTTATCCAGCTCGTTGAAGTGATCCCAGGTCGCCCAATGCGGCACGAGGTTGGAATTGGCGATCAGGACGCGCGGTGCGTCCTTGTGCGTGCGGAACACGCCGACCGGCTTGCCGGACTGCACCAGCAGCGTCTCTTCCTCGGTCAAGGTCTTCAGCGTCGCGGCGATGCGGTCGAAGTCCTCCCAGGTGCGGGCGGCGCGGCCGATGCCGCCATAGACGACCAGTTCGTTCGGGTTTTCTGCGACGTCGGGATCGAGATTATTCATCAGCATCCGCAACGGCGCTTCGGTCATCCAGCTCTTGGCGTTGAGCTCCGGGCCGCGCGGCGCGCGGATTTCGCGGATGTTATGGCGTGGGTTGGTCATGTCATATCTCCAGGGAAGGCAGGATGTCGACGGATACGGATGCGTTGAGGGCGCCGGAAGCGACGAGGTCGCTGGCGGCCTTGAGGTCGTTTGCCATGTAACGGTCTTCGTCAAGCGTCGGCACGACGCTGCGGATGGTGGCGATGGCAAGCGTCAGTTCGGGGCTGGTGGTCAGCGGCGCGCGCAGCTCGACGCCTTGCGCCGCCGTCAGTGCCTCGATGCCGACGATGCCGAAGAGATTGTCGGTCATCTGCAGGAGGCGACGGGCGCCGTGGCAGGCCATGGACACATGGTCTTCCTGATTAGCGGAAGTCGGCGTCGAATCGACCGAGGCCGGATGCGACATCTGCTTGTTTTCCGACATCAGCGCCGCCGAGGTGACCTCGGCGATCATCAGGCCGGAATTCAGGCCGGGCTTTTTGGCAAGGAAGGCCGGCAGGCCATAGCTCAGCGCGGGGTCGACGAGCAGGGCGATACGGCGCTGCGCGATCGCACCGATTTCGCAGACGGCGATGGCGATCTGGTCGGCGGCGAAGGCCACCGGCTCGGCATGGAAATTGCCGCCGGACACGACGGAATTATCGGATAGGACGAGCGGATTGTCGGTGACCGCATTGGCCTCGATTTCGAGCGTGCGGCCGACCGAGCGCAGGAGGTCGAGGCAGGCGCCGTCGACTTGCGGTTGGCAACGGATGCAATAAGGGTCCTGCACCCGCTCGTCGCCCTCGATGTGGCTTTCGCGAATGACCGAACCGGCAAGCAGACCGCGAAGCGCTGCGGCGGTATCGATCTGGCCCTGGTGGCCGCGCAGTGTATGAATATCGGGGTGGAACGGCGCGGAGGAACCCATGGCGGCGTCCGTCGACATGGCGCCGGTGATCAATGCCGCCTGCGCGGCGCGATGGGCGCGGAACAGGCCGGCAAGCGCAAGCGCGGTCGAGACCTGCGTGCCGTTGATCAGCGCCAGGCCTTCCTTGGCGGCAAGCACGACCGGCGTCAGCCCGGCCTTTTCGAGCGCCGCAGCACCATCAAGCCGTTCGCCAGCATAGAAGGCCTCGCCGTGGCCCATCATCACAGCCGTCATATGCGCGAGCGGCGCCAGATCGCCGGAAGCACCAACCGATCCCTTCTCGGGGATAACCGGCACGACGCCCTTTTCCAGCATCCCCTCGATCAGCCGCACCAACTCCAGGCGCACGCCGGAGGCACCACGGCCGAGCGAGATCAGCTTCAGCGACATGATCAGACGAACGACATTCTCCGGCAGCGGCTGGCCGACGCCGCAGCAATGCGAAAGGATGAGATTGCGCTGCAGGGTAGCGACATCGGCGCTGTCGATCGTGATCGAGGCCAGTTTGCCGAAGCCCGTATTGATGCCATAGACCGGCGCATTGCCGGCGGCGATTTCGGCGATGCGGGCGGCAGCCTTGAGGATACCCGCATCGAAGGAGGCATCGAGCTTGGCCGGCTCGCCGGTCCAGTAGACGGCGGCCAGCTGCTTCAGCGAAACAGAACCCGGATGAAGAGTAACGGTCATCGGTCGAACCTTTCGCCCTTGAACACATGGGCATGCAATGGATTGAAGCCGATGCGATAGACAAGCTCGGCCGGGCTTTCGATATCCCAGATGGCGAAATCGGCCGACTTTCCGGCCTCCAGCGTGCCGGTTTCAGCCAGCAGGCCAAGCGCACGGGCACCTTCGCGGGTGGCGCCTGCGATGCATTCCTCGACCGTCAGGCTGAAAAGGGTCGCCCCCATGTTCATCGTCAACAACATCGAGGTCAAAGGCGAGGTGCCAGGATTGCAGTCGGTAGCGATGGCGATCGGAACGCCGGCCTCGCGCAGCGCCTTGACCGGCGGCTTCTGCTTTTCATGGATGGCGTAGAAAGCGCCGGGCAGAAGGACAGCCACCGTGCCAGCCGCCGCCATGGCCTTCACGCCATCCTCATCGAGATATTCGACATGATCGGCGGAAAGCGCGCCATAGGAGGCGGCAAGCTTGGCGCCGCCGAGATTGGAAAGCTGCTCGGCATGCAGTTTCACCGGGATGCCGAGCGACTTGGCCAGATCGAAGACACGGGCGATTTCCGCCGTGGAGAAGGCGATCCCCTCGCAGAAGCCGTCGACGGCATCGGCGAGCCCTTTCGCATGCGCCTGTTCCAAGCCCGGCAGCACGACGTCGGCAATATAGTCGCCGTTGCGACCCTTATAGTCGGCGGGCGTCGCATGCGCGGCAAGATAGGAGGTGACGACACGCACCGGGCGGACCTTTTCCAATCCGCGAGCGGCCTGCAGCATCTTCAATTCGGATTCGATGCTGAGGCCATAGCCGGACTTCACCTCGATCGTGGTGACGCCCTCGGCCAGCAGCGTGTCGAGACGCGGCAGGGCGGTTTCGATCAGCCCGTCGACGGAAAGAGCCCGGGTCGCGTTGACGGAGGAAACGATGCCGCCGCCGGCGCGGGCGATTTCTTCGTAGCTCGCGCCTTGCAGCCGCATTTCAAACTCGCGAGCGCGGTTGCCGCCGTGAATGATATGTGTGTGGCAATCGACGAGGCCGGGCGTGACCCAGCGCCCCTCAAGATCGATGCTTTCGGCATTGCCAACGTCAGGCAGATCGCTTTCGTTGCCCGCAAAAACGATGCGGCCATCCCTGGTCAGGATCGCCCCCTTTTCGACAATGCCGAGCCCCGGCTCACCCTCTTTCAAGGTCACCAGGCGGGCATTGCGCCAAAGACGGCTCTTGCCGCCGGACTTCACGCTATCTTCGGAAAATTTGTTCCCACGCATCAGCTTTACGCCTTTCCTCATGGGTTCATAATGTATATACATAATAAAAAGCCTGACAAGAGGGATTTTGGACTCGGCATCCAAAAGGAAAGGGTTGGACCATGACGAAACTTCACGCACGCTCGGCACTGCTTCGCGATGGCTGGCAAGAGAATGTCCGGATAACCCTGGACGCCGGCCGCGTTACCGGCATCGAAACAGGCGTTGCGGCTGAGGCCGGCGACGAGCGGCACGAAGTTCTGGTGCCCGCCATGCCGAACCTGCACAGCCACGCCTTCCAGCGCGCCATGGCCGGCCTTGCCGAGGTCCGCGGCCCGGCGAATGACAGCTTCTGGAGCTGGCGCACCGTCATGTACAAATTCGCGCTGTCGATGACCCCTGACCATGTCGAGGCGGCCGCAGCCCAGCTTTATATGGAAATGCTGGAAGCCGGCTTTTCCCGCGTCGGCGAATTCCACTATCTGCACCACGACAAGGACGGCAGCCCCTATGCCAATGTCGCCGAGATGGCGGAGCGCATCGGCGCGGCAAGCGCGGAGACCGGCATCGGCCTTACGCTCCTGCCCGTCTTCTACGCCCATTCCGGCTTCGGAGGTGGTGCACCCATCGACGGCCAGCGCCGCTTCATCAATTCGCTCGACCGCTTCGAGGCGCTGATGGCCGGATGCCGGACGATCGTCGGCCAATTGCCCGGCGCAGAACTCGGCCTTGCGCCGCACAGCCTGCGGGCGGCCACGCCGGAAGAGCTGGAAAAGCTCGTGCCGCTCGCCGGCGACGGGCCGATCCATATCCATGTCGCCGAACAGGTGAAGGAAGTCGAGGATTGCCTCGCCTGGTCCGGAGCGCGGCCGGTGCAATGGCTGCTCGATCACGCCCCGGTCGATGCGCGCTGGTGCCTGATCCACGCGACCCACATGACCGACGACGAAACCCGGCGGATGGCGAAAAGCGGCGCGATCGCCGGTCTTTGCCCCATCACGGAAGCCAATCTCGGCGACGGCATCTTTTCCGCGCCGCTGTTCCTGGAGGAAGGCGGCCGCTATGGCATCGGCTCGGATTCCAATATCCTGATCTCCGTTCCGCAAGAGCTGCGGCAGCTCGAATATTCGCAGCGCCTGGCGCTCCGAGCCCGAAACGTCGTCGCCACGCCTGATGGATCGACGGCACGCATGCTGTTCGACCATGCCCTTGCCGGCGGCGGCGTGGCGCTGAAGGCGCCCGCCGGGCTTGCCGTGGGCCATTATGCCGATATGGTATCGCTCGACGTCAGCGCGGTGCCCTATCTCTCCGGCGACCAGATCCTCGATCAGTGGATGTTTGCCGGTGGCATCACCGTCGACTGCGTCTGGACGCAGGGCCGCAAACAGGTCGAAGGCGGCCGTCATAGCAAGCGAGAGTCAATCTCGGCACGGTTCCGCACTGCCATGTCCGAACTGGTCGGCTGAAAAGAACTTTTCCTGACGACGATTGACGCCTAAATAGATCAGGCGGCGAATACCCAGGTCTCACGAGGGAATGATCGGCGGCATGACCACAGGCAAAGAGGCGACCCTGCATCAGCGTATCCTCAGCGATATCGAGGGCCGGATCGTCTCCGGCGACTGGCCGCCCGGCCATCGCATTCCCTTCGAGCTGGCGCTGGCGGAACAATATGACTGTTCGCGCATGACGGTGAACAAGGCGCTGACGCAGCTAGCCCGGGCAGGGCTGATCGAGCGGCGCAAGCGCTCGGGAAGTTTCGTCACCCAACCGCAGGCACAGTCGGCGGTGCTGGAAATCCACGATATCAAGTCGGAAGTCCTGTCGCTGAACCTGCCCTATTCCCACAGGATCGTGAAACACAGCAGGCAGAAGGGTCGTCCCGAGGATGCGCGGCGGCTGGAATTTGCCGGCTCGGTATCAACGCTCGAAGTCATCTGCGTTCACTATGCCGGCCGCCGGCCCTTCTGTCTGGAGGATCGCGTCATCAATCTCGATGCGGTTCCCGAGGCCGGCCAGGTCGATTTCGACGAATTGCCGCCGGGGCCGTGGCTGCTCAACCAGGTGCCGTGGAGCACCGCCGAACATCAGATCCGCGCCATCGCGGCGGACAGCGAAGCGGCCGCGAGCCTTGATATCGCCAGGGGCAGCGCCTGCCTCGTCGTCGAACGGCGCACCTGGAGCGGTCTCGGCCCGATCACCCACGTTCGCCTCACCTATCCCGGCGACCGTCACTCGCTGGTGGCGCGTTTCGCGCCGTCGAGCTGAGCTACCGCCGGTCGTGGGTGCCGCCGGGCTCGGTCTGCATCGGAATGAGGCTGTCGGATTGACGAACCGGTTGTGCAGGATTGACCAGCAGGATGCTGAGCGCGATCAGCACCAGCACCAAAATGAGGGCAAGGCCGATCAAAAATGGGCGAATCGCTGTCATTTTGGTCCTCCAATTTCCCACGTCCAAGCGATACCACGACAGGAAGGGCATTTTGAGGCAATTGACCCGTTTTGCGGCCTAAACTCTCTACGAAACCTTAAAACTTAAACCATAACCCCGGATTTCCGGGATTTCTCAAGGGCAATACGGCAATGACCGTGACAATCCAGACCACCCTGAACTGGCGGGATATCGCCGATGTCGCCGCCGGCCAAACGCTCGTTGTGGACGATGCCGCATGGGCTCGGATCGAGCGCGCCAGCCGGATCGTCGAAGCCATCGTCGAACGCGGCGTGCGCGCCTATGGCATCAATACCGGCGTCGGCGCCCTCTCGGACACGGTGGTCGACCGGGCTTCGCAGAGCCGTCTGTCGCGCAACATCATCCTCAGCCATGCCTGCGGCGTCGGCGGTCTGCTGGAGCCGCGCGAGGTGCGCGCCATCATCGCCGCCCAGGTCGCCAACTTCGCCCATGGCCATTCCGGCGTAAGGCGAGAGATCGTCGCTCATCTGCTGGCCTTTCTGGAAAGGAATTGCATTCCCGACGTGCCGTCGAAGGGTTCGGCCGGTTATCTGACGCACAATGCCCATACGGCGCTGGTGCTGATCGGCGAGGGATCGGCCCGGATCGACGGTAAATCCATGTCCGGCCGCGAGGCGCTTGCGGCGATCGGCCTCGAACCGCTGGTGCTCGGCGCCAAGGAAGGCCTCAGCCTCGTCAACGGCACGGCCTGCGCCACCGGCCTCTTCAGCGTGGCTCTCGCCCGTGCCGAGCGCCTGCTCGCCTGGGCCGACGCCATCGCGGCACTGACATTGGAGGCCGCCGGCGGACAGATGGCCGCTTTTGACGAAACCGTACTAGATCTGCGCCAGTCGCCCGGCATCGCGACCGTCGGCGCAGCCCTGCGCGCCCGGCTTCAACGCAGCGAGCTGATTGCCGCCGCTGTGGGCCGGCGCACGCAGGATGCCCTTAGCCTGCGCGCCATCCCGCATGCCCATGGCGCGGCGCGCGACGTCTTCGATTTCGTAGCCGGTGTCGCCGACCGGGAGTTGGCCTCCGTCACCGACAATCCCGCCGTCTCGGGCACGCCGGAAGAGCCGATCGTCTCCTCCGAGGCGCACGCCGTTGCGCCGGCACTCGGTCAGGCGGCCGACAGCCTGGCAATCGCGCTGGCGCAGATCGCCGCCATCAGCGAACGCCGAATGGACCGGCTGGTCAATCCGCTCGTGAGTGGCCTGCCGCCATTTCTCGCCAGCGACGCAGGCAGCCATTCCGGCTTCATGATCGCGCAATATACCGCAGCGGCGCTCGCCAACGACAACCGCCGGCTCGCCGCGCCCGCCAGCCTCGACGGCGGCATGACTTCGGGCCTGCAGGAGGATTTTCTCGCCCATCCGACGGCAGCGGCCAACAAACTGCTCGCCATTCTCGACAATGCCGACCATATCCTCGCCATAGAGCTCATGGCCGCGGCGCAGGCGCATGATTTCCTAAAGGCGACCGCCAACCGCGCGCCCGGCACCGAGGCGATCCACAGGCTGGTGCGGTCGCACGTCGCCCACTATCATGACGACCGGCCACTGAACCGCGATATCGAGGCGGTGCGGCGGCTCATATCCGAGCGCGACCCGCCGACCGCATAGGCATGCCCTGCCGGCAGGGAACATGTCTCTCACGCTTGTTTGATTGGAAGGGCTACCGGGCGGTCGATAGGATCGCCTGATGGCAGTCGGGCATGGCCACATGCCTGCAACTTTGCCGGCCAGCTCCGGCCGCCATAACGAAACCCACCGATTAGCGAATGTCTCAAGGAGACTGTCCATGGACCGCAAGCTTCTGACGAAGGGCGCATTGACGCTGGCCGCCGGTGTCGTCGCGACACTCGTAGCACTGCAGGAGGCCAACGCCGCCGAGCGCGTGCGCGTGCGCGGCACGATCGAGAGCCTCGATGGCGATACGCTCAAGGTCAAGTCCCGCGAGGGCAAGGATATCGCCGTCATGCTGAAATCCGGCTGGAACGTCGCCGGCGTCGTCAAGGCTTCGGCGACCGACATCAAGCCCGGCGATTTCGTCGGCATCGCCAATGAGCCGACCGCCAGCGGCATCAACGGCGCCATCGAAGTCGTCATCTTTCCGGCCGCGATGAAGGGCACCGGCGAGGGCGACCGCCCATGGGATTCGAAGCCGAACAGTTCCATGACCAACGCCACGGTTGCCAATGCCGTCAAATCGGTCAACGGCCCGACGCTGACCCTCACCTACAAGGGCGGCGAGAAGAAGATCAAGATTCCGGACGGCACTCCGGTCGTAACGCTGACCTCAGCCACCAAGGACGATCTGAAAGCCGGTGCCGCCGTCTTCATCACTGCCGAAGCGTCCGATGACGGCATGGTCTCCGCCGACCGCATCGCCGTAGGCCTCAACGGCACCGTTCCGCCGATGTAAAAATGGCGCTCAAAGGCGCCATTTTCAAAGTCGATGCTCGATAGGGATACTTAGCCCTTACTCCGCCGCCTGCGCGTGCGGCCGGTGGCCGATCCCTTCATCCTTGTCGTCCTCTTCCGGCTTCGGCTGTTTCCAGGCGATCAGGCGGTAGAACATCGGAATGAAGAAGGTGGCGAGGAAGGTCGCCGCCAGCATGCCGCCGATGACGCCGGTGCCGATGGCGTGGCGGCTGGCCGAGCCGGCGCCGGTGCTGATCGCCAGCGGCACGACGCCGAGGATGAAGGCGAGCGAGGTCATGACGATCGGACGGAAGCGCAGACGCGCCGCTTCCAGAGCCGCCTCGGCGGCGCTCATGCCGTCCTTCCGTTTCAGCACGGCGAATTCCACGATCAGGATGGCGTTCTTCGCCGCCAGACCGATGAGCGTCACCATGCCGATCTGGAAATAGACGTCGTTGGTCAGCCCGCGCAGATAGGTGGCGAGCAGCGCGCCGAACAGCGCGAAGGGGATCGCGGTGATGACGGCGAGCGGCAGGCTCCACTTCTCATATTGCGCGGCGAGAATCAGGAACACCATGATGATGCCGAAGATCATCGCCTGCGTGCCTGCACCGCCGGTTTCCAGCTCCTGATAAGCCGAGCCCGTCCAGGCGATCTGGAATCCTTCCGGCAGGGTCTCAGTTGCTACCTGCTGCATCGCCTTGATCGCATCGCCGGACGTATAGCCGGGCGCCGGATTGCCGGTGACCTTGGCGGCGTTGAAGGCATTGTAGCGCTCGAGCTGGTCCGGCCCGATGGTGCGCTCCACCTTGATCAGCGTGTCGAGCGGGATCATCTTTCCGCTGTCGGAGCGCACGAAGACCTGGCGCAGATCGTCGGGCGATTCGCGGAACGGCGCTTCCGATTGCAGGTTGACCTGATAGTTGCGGCCATAAAGCGTGAAGTCGTTGACATAGAGGCTGCCGAAGGTCGCCTGCATGGCATCGAAGACCGAGTTGATCGGCACGCCGAGAGCCTTGGCCTTCTCGCGGTCGAGATCGGCGCGGAACTGCGGCACGTTGGTGTCGAGCGTGGTGCGCACGCCCGCCAGCTCCGGCCGCTTGGAAGCGGCTGCCACCAGCTTGTTCGCCTGCTCCGCGAGCCCGGGAACGCCCTTGCCGGAGCGGTCCTGAACATAGACCTCGAAACCGCCCGTCGTCGAAAGACCCTGGATCGGCGGCGGATTGAAGGCGAGCACCATCGCGTCCTTGATGCCCATATTGGCGCCGATCACGGGACCGGCCATGTTGCGGGCGTCGAGTTCGGGGGTCTTGCGCTCGCTCCAGTCCTTCAGCGTCACGAAGGCGACGCCGGCGCTGCTCTTCAGGCCGCCCGAAAGCAGGTCGAAACCGGCAACGGCGAAGACGTTCTCGACGCCGGGGATCTTCTGCGTGTTGACCACCGCCTGATCCATGACCGCCTGCGTGCGCGTCAGGGAGGCTGCCGGCGGCAGGATGGCGATCTCGAACAGCGAACCCTGGTCTTCATCCGGCACCAGCGATCCCGGCAGTGTGTAGAAGAGATAGCCGGTCGCGCCCAGGAGGCCGGCGACCAGCACGCAGCCGAGCACCATGCGCTTCAGGAAGAAGGCGACGCCGGCGGTATAGCCCTGCGTCAACCGGTCGAAGACGCGGTTGAAGATGCGGAAGGGCAGCACCGGCTCGTGATGGCCTGGCTTCAGGATCAGCGCACAGAGCGCCGGCGTCAGCGTCAGCGCCACGATGCCCGAGATGGTGACCGAGATCGCGATGGTGACGGCGAACTGCTTGTACATCTGGCCGGCGAGCCCGCCCATGAAGGACACCGGGATGAACACGGCGCAGAGCACCAGCACGATGGCGATGACCGGGCCGGTCACCTCGCCCATCGCCTTGATCGCCGCCTGCTTCGGCGACAGTTTCTCCGTCGTCATCAGGCGCTCGACGTTTTCGAGCACGACGATGGCGTCGTCCACCACGATGCCGATCGCCAGAACCAGGCCGAACAACGTCAGAAGGTTGATCGAGAAGCCGAGCACATACATGCCGGCGAAAGTGCCGATGATCGAGATCGGCACGGCAATGACCGGGATCAGCGTCGCGCGCCAGTTCTGCAGGAAGACGAAGACGACGACGATGACGAGCAGGATGGCCTCGAGGAAAGTGTGAAGCACCTCCTCGATCGACACCTGGATGAACTTGGTCGTGTCATAGGGGATCTGGTAGGAGACACCCTGCGGGAAGGACTTCTGCAGCTCGTCCAGGCGTGCCTTGAGTGCCGACATCGTGTTCAGCGCGTTGGCACCGGGCTGGAGATAGACCGCGATCGGGATAGCCGGCGTGCCGTTCAGGCTGCTCTGGACCGAGTAGCTCTTGGTGCCGAGCTCGATGCGCGCCACGTCCTTCAGCCTCAGCGTCGCGGCATTGGCATCCGAACGCAGGATGATGTCACCGAAGGCGTCGATATCGGCCAGGCGTCCCTGCGTCGTCACCGTATAGGTGAAGGGCTGGGCGGTATTGCTCGGCTGATCGCCGAACCGGCCGGCGGCAAACTGCGAGTTCTGTTCCTGGATGGCGGCCGAGACATCGCTCGGCGTCAGATTATACTGCGCGAGCTTGTCCGGGCGCAGCCAGATGCGCATGGAATAGTCGATGTCGCCGAGCAGGTTGACGTCGCCGATTCCGGGGATGCGCTTGAGATCGTCGATGACGTTGAGCAGCGCGTAATTGCCGACGAAGGCGCGGTCGTAGCGGCTGTCGGTGGAATACATCGCCACGAAGCCGAGGATCGAGGTCGAACGCTTGGTGACGACGACGCCGAGGCGGGTCACGTCCTGCGGCAGCGTCGTGACGGCGCGCTGCACGCGGTTGTTGACGTTGATCGCCGCCTGGTCCGGATCGGTGCCGAGCGCGAAGGTCACGGTGATCTGCATCGCGCCGCTATTGGAGTTCGACGACTGCATGTAGAGCATATCTTCGACGCCGTTGATCTGCTGCTCCAGCGGAGCGGCAACGGTCTGGGCGACGGTCTCGGCGCTGGCGCCGGGATAGGTGGCGGTGACCACCACCTGCGGCGGCGTCAGCTCGGGATATTGCGCGATCGGCAGGATGCGCATGCAGACGGCACCCGCAAGCAGGATGACGATCGAGATCACCGCCGCGAAAACGGGGCGATCGATGAAGAATCTGTTTCCCAACATCAGTTCTGCGCTACCTTGTTCACGTCGCTGGGTGCTGCGGCTTCCGCCGCCTGCACGGGCGCGCCGGGCCGCACCTTGATGATGCCTTCCGTGATCAGCCTGTCGCCGGCATTGAGGCCGGAGAGCACGAGCCAGTTGCCGCCGACCTTCTGGCCGAGCGTCACCAGATTGACATGCGCCTTGCCGTCCTTGTCGATCGTGTAGACGAACTGCCCCTGCGGGCTCTGCATCAGCGCCACTTCCGGAACGGTGATGGCATTGTCGAGCGAGACACCGGTAACGGCGGCACGCACGAACTGGCCAGGCAGCAGCCGGCGAGCGGGATTGTCCACCACGGCGCGGGCTTGCAGCGTGCCGGTCGAAGCATCGATGGTGGATGATGTGAAGTCGACGACGCCGTCATGATCATAGCTCGTGCCGTCGCCGAAGGAGATTTTTACGCCGAGGTTCGGCGCCTCGCCCTTCGCCTTCTTGAGATCGATCAGCCGGCGCACTTCGGCGGCCTGCGTATCCGAGAAGGAGAAATTGACATAGACCGGGTCGAGCTGGGTGATGCTGGTGAGCAGGCCGGTATCGCCCGTCGTGCCGATCAGGCTGCCTTCGGAGACCTGCTCCAGGGTGGTGATGCCGCCGACCGGCGCCGTAACCTTGGTGTAGTCCAGGTTGAGCTGCGCGGTCTGCACCTGCGCCTTGGCCGAGGCAACTGCGGCTTCCGCCAATTGACGCGTGGAAATCGCGTCGTCCCGCGCCTTCTGCGTGACGGCGTTCTGGTCGAAGAGGTTGATGTTGCGCTTTTCCTCGCGCTGCGCCTGGGTCAGCTGCGCGTCGGCTTGCTGCAACTGCGCCTGAGCCTGCGCAAGCGCCGCCTCATAGGAAGCGGGGTCGATCAGGAACAGCACGTCGCCGGCTTTGACCTCGGCGCCTTCGACAAAGTTCCTTTTCAACAGGATACCGCCGACCCTGGCACGTACCTCCACTTGCCTGTAGGCAGAGATGCGCGCAGCATATTCATAGGTGAGCTGCACCGTCTCCGGCTTGACGTCGACCACGGTCACCTGCGGCGGCGGCATCTGCCCCGCCTGCTGGGCAAGGGAGGGACACACGCCGAGGAAGAAGAGTCCGGCTGCGAGAAAACTGCTGCGCAAGAAGAAGCGGGAATGCGCCGTCATAAAAAATCACCACGGGTTTCGACATTTTTATTGCGTCGCAGCATACAAACATACATGAATGATTGTAAACATCAAATCTACGTGACCTTTTACATGAGCTCCGGGACGGCGCTGAAGTTTCCGGATAATCACATGTAAAATCAATCAGATGAGGCGCGATGAAATAAAATTTCTCGCCTCGTGCAAAAGTGGGAAGATCGAATGCGCAGGACCAAGGAAGATGCAGCCAAGACCAGGGGGGAGGTTTTGGCAGCCGCCGCCGAGGTTTTCTATGAAAACGGCGTCAGCGGCTCCAGCCTCGACAGGATCGCCAAGCGCGCCGGTGTGACGCGCGGCGCGATCTACTGGCATTTCAAGGACAAGGCCGAGGTTCTGACGGCGCTGCACAGCGAGATCCGCCTGCCGCAGGAGGAACTCGTCGACTACGCCCTGGAGCATGGCCACGACGATCCCCTGAGCCTGATCGAGCAGGCTTCGATCGAGGTGTTGCATATCCTGGCAAATGACGAACACCAGCAGCGCATCTTCGCCGTCATGATTCTCGGCTGCGAATTCACCGAGGACCCCTCGGACGCCGCCCGGCGCATCATCACCGCCAATGCCGAAATGTACGAGAAACTGCAAAAACTGATCGACATGGCCAACCGGCAGGGCGCGCTCACCCCCGGCTGGACCGTCGACACCGCCGCCCGCGCCCTCCAATGCTCCATGAACGGCCTCTTCGCCGAATGGCTGCGATCGGGCAAGTCGTTCCCCGTGGTCGATGTCGGCGAGAGGTTGATGCGCAATCTGATCGGGTCGATGCGGCGAAAAGCCGACTGAGCAGCCTTCGGGCCACCTCATCCGTGGATGTTTCGCCTGCGGCCCACGCAGGCACTGGATAACTTCGCGCTAGAGCTGAGCTTCGATAGCAGCCTTGTCTATGACCGACCAAACCTGCCAAATCTTCTCGCTGCGAAATTCGTAGAATACGTTCTCGGCGAAGGACACTCTCTTCCCGTTTACAGGCAAACCAAGGAACTTTCCCTTTGGCCTGCAGTCGAATTCCAGCCGGCTCGCTATATGAGGCGGATCGGAAATCAGCAGCTGAATGGCGAAATGAAGGTCTGGAATCTCGGAAAAGTCTCTCTCCAGCATCTGGCGATAGCCTGAGATCCCGACACGCCGACCGTTGTAGGTCACATCGTCATCGACGAACTGTTCCAGCTTCGGCCAGTCCTGCCCATTAAGGCAGGCAATGTAGCCTCGGTAGATGTCGCAGAGGTCGGTTTTGTCCATGGCAGTTGCTCCCGTGCCTTTACGATAAGGTAGCACGGGGCGGGGATCGTTTCTTGCCCGATCTCCGGGATATCCGCGCCGGCATGACCGACCGTTGAGGCAGCCAATACGGCGTGGGGCGGGGTTCCATCTCCAAGCACGCCGCCTAACAGGCCTTCGGCGGCAGCAAGTCAGCCGTCGCGCTGCATCGCGCGGCGGAAGGCTTCCAGCGTCTCGGCACTGACATGGTGCTCGATGCCCTCGGCGTCGATCCGCGCCGTTTCGGCGCTGACGCCAAGCCAGCGTAGGAAAGCCTCGACCGTCTGGTGGCGCGCGCGGATATCCTGGGCGATCCGGTTGCCCGCATCCGTGAGGAAAACGCCGCGATAGGGCCGCCGCGACACGAGCCCGTCCTCGCAGAGCCGCGCCAGCATCTTGGCGACGGTCGGCTGCGACACGCCGAGCCTTGCCGCGATATCCACCTGCCGCGCCTCGTTGCCGTCATCGATGAGATCGGCGATCAGCTCGACATAATCCTCCACGAGAGCGCCGCGCGTGGCCTCCCTCGTATGCCGGAAACCCTCCGAATGCGTCTCCGCATCCAGCAATGGTTCGTCTCGTTGAATCGGCGGTCTTCTCGTCGGCAATAGGCTCTGCTCCTTCGAATCCCGGCAAACTCGCTTTCATCTTTATAGCACCGGCTTCAATCTTGAAAGTCTTGGCATAAACGGACCCTTGCCGGTCGCGCCCAGCGGCTCGAGGCATTTCTTCGCTTGGCTCGAATTTCGTGCGCCCAGTTACCCGCTCCCCGCGCTTGCTGCAACCGCCGAGCCGCTTTTCACGATTCCAGCGGTGGAGAACCTCTCTTCCTCATGCCGAGACGGGCGAGCGCCACGGCTCCGGCCCATTATCCATTATAATGCCGAATCTATGAAATATAGCCTATTGCATAATGTTGATATCCAGCATATTTCTTTAGTCACATCATAGCTTAATCCTCCCCGGAGCCCCCGTATGTCGCAGAGTCAGGATGCCGCCGCGCGGCGTGCATGGAAGTTCGCCAGCCCGGATGAAGACGCGCGTCCAAGTCTTCCCGAAGTCAACGCCACGGTTCATGTCCCGCATACCGGCACCTGGATCCGGCGGCTGATCGCCTTCATGGGACCGGGCTACATGATCTCGGTCGGCTACATGGACCCCGGCAACTGGGTGACCGATCTCGCCGGCGGCGCCCAATTCGGCTATACGCTGCTTTCGGTCATCATGCTGTCCAACCTGATGGCGATCCTGTTGCAGGCGCTCTCCGCCCGGCTCGGCATCGCCACCGGCCGCGATCTCGCGCAGGCCTGTCGCGATCACTACCCGAGGCCGGTCAACCTGGCCCTGTGGTTTGCCTGCGAACTCGCCATCATCGCCTGCGATCTCGCCGAAGTCATCGGCACGGCGATCGCGCTGCAACTGCTCTTCGGCATTCCGCTGATCGGCGGCGCACTGATCACCGCGCTCGACGCCTTCCTGCTGCTGCTTCTGATGAACAAGGGCTTCCGCTTCCTCGAAGCCTTCGTCATAGCGCTGCTGATCGTCATCGCCACCTGTTTCGCCGTCCAGATCGCCGCCGCCGCGCCGCCGGTCGCCGCCGTCCTCCATGGCTTCATCCCTTCGCCGCAGATCGTCACCAATCACGAGATGCTCTACATCGCCATGGGCATCATCGGCGCGACCGTCATGCCGCATAATCTCTATCTGCACTCCTCGATCGTGCAGACCCGTGCCTACAAGCGCACCGACGAAGGCCGCCGCGACGCCATCAAATGGGCAACGACCGACAGCACCATCGCCTTGATGCTGGCGCTCTTCGTCAACGCCGCGATCCTGATCGTCGCCGCCGCCGCATTCCACGAAAGCGGGCATGCCGATGTCGCCGAAATCGGCCAGGCCTATGAGTTGCTGTCGCCGCTCCTAGGCCTCGGCATCGCCTCGACCCTGTTTGCCGTGGCGCTGCTTGCCTCCGGCCTCAATTCCACCGTGACGGCGACGCTCGCCGGTCAGATCGTGATGGAGGGTTTCCTTCGCCTGCGCATTCCACACTGGGCAAGGCGGCTTCTGACCCGCGGCCTCGCAATTATTCCGGTTGTGTTCGTCACTGCGTTCTATGGTGAAAAAGGAACTGCCGATCTGCTGGTGCTGAGCCAGGTCATCCTGTCCATGCAGCTGCCCTTCGCGGTCATCCCGCTGGTCCAATTCGTGACGGATCCCAAGAAAATGGGCAAATTCGTCGTGCCCAGGAGTGTCGCCATCCTTTCCTGGCTCGTCGCCGCAATCATCCTGGTGCTGAACTTCAAGCTGCTGCACGACACCATCTTCGGTTGACGAATCGCTCGTAAAGCGCGAATCTGCCCTTGTGGACGATCACGGCAATTAACAGACTCGTAATATTTGCCCATATTTCGCCATGATTTGCCCTAGTTTGGGCCCACCGCAGTCTGCAGGGTTCCTCACTTCATGGTCGAAAGTCCATTGCGCGTCCAATTTCCTGCAGAGGCTGCGATTCAGGCGCGGCCTCATCATGAATTTCATATTCCCTTTCTGCCGCGCTCTGCTCATCTTCGCCACCTGATCGCCATCGGCCTTGCCGGAACGGCTTCCTTCGGCCTTCTCGCCACCATTCTCTATCCGCTGCTGGCCCGCCACACGATCGAGCAGGCCGTGCCGATGCGGGCAGCCCAGCTCGTCCGCTCGCAGCCGGCAATGCCCAAAGCCAACCGGCTTACCTCGAAACAGCGTTTCGACGGTGCCCGCTTTGCGCAGGTGGCCGAAAAGCTGTCGAGCGGCGAAACCCGCATCTTCACCTATCATCGCACCACGCTGGTCTTCAAAGCCGAGGACACCGAGCCCTCCGGCGCCGATGCCACCGCCATCAATGCGGCCTACGGCGGCAATATGCGGCCCGAGACCGCCTTGTTCTCGCCGCCAGCGCTCACCGAAATCCGCCGAGGCATCTATCCGCAGACCAATCACTACGACTCGGTCCGTCGCTCGCGCTTCCCGGTCCGGGGCGTGCCGTTGAATGTCAGCGTGTCGAGAGCCGCCGCGGGCGAATCCGGCCGTGAGTTCAAGAGACTGGTTTCCATGCCCAAGGACCGGCAGGACCTCCAGGATATCCTCGCCTCCGCCGGTCTCGACGGGAGTGCCGGCGACGAGCTGCAGCGCGCGCTGGAAACCGACGCCGTTTCGCCCGGCGACAGCCTGGAACTGCTGTTGGAGAAAAAGACCGCCAACGCGCGGCCGAAACTGATCATGGCCCGTCTCAGCGGCGGCAAGACGCCCGAGCGCATCGTCGCCCGCGACGATGCCGACGGCTTTGTGCCGATGACCGACGACCGGCTTTTTTCCACGCTCTATAGCGAAAGCCAGGCCGACGCGCCGTCCTCTTCGGAAGTCGCCGCCGTCGATCTCAAGGGCGTCGACGATGACAATGAGTCGACAATCGACGCCAAGCTGGAGAAGGCCGGTCTTTCCGAGGCAAGCGCCGCCCAGCTGATGAAGCTCGCCAAGGCCAACGGCATTTCACTGACCGGTGGCGACAACGCGCCCGACAGCGTCGACCTTTTGTCCCGCAAGGCGGACGATGACAAAAGCGAGCTGATGTTCATCGAATTCCATACCGATGGCGATACGCACCGCTACTATCTGCACAAGGGAAGCGGTGAAGGCCCCTCGGAATTCTACGATGAGGGCGGCCATTCGGTCGCCAAGGTGCTCAATCACCGTCCCGTACCCAACGGCAAGCTCGGCGACGGTTTCGCCTGGCGCATCCATCCTATTCTGGGCGTCAAGAAATTCCACAACGGCGTCGACTTCCGCGCGCCGATGGGCAGCCCGA
This sequence comes from Rhizobium sp., assembly GCA_036398815.1. GTDB lineage: Bacteria > Pseudomonadota > Alphaproteobacteria > Rhizobiales > Rhizobiaceae > Rhizobium. Next base: position 19,360 of record DASWOH010000008.1, read on the forward strand.
TCATGGCGGGCGGAGACGGCGTCGTCGAAAAGATTTCCTGGGAAACCGGCTATGGCAAATATGTCCGCATCCGCCATGACGGCGGTTACGAGACCACCTATGCCCATATTTCCGCGACGCCATCGGACCTGCGCGTCGGCGAGCGCGTGACCCAGGGCCAGGTCATCGCCTATGTCGGCTCCACCGGCTATTCCACCGGCCCGCATCTCTACTACGAACTGCGCGTCAACGGCCGCTACGAGAACCCGTTGACCGCCCAGCTCCCGGCCGGCACCAATCTCACCGGCAAATCGCTCGACAACCTGCGCTCGCAGGTCAGCCACGTCGACAATATCATGAGCTATCTCGACGTCCCGGCCGAACGCGATCCTCCGCCACCCCCACCCTTCTTCGGCTTCGTGCGCAACCCCGGCGGCAACTTCGGCAGCCCTTGAGCGGAACTTGCCGACGACCTCATCGTCAATAGCGATAGGAATATCCTCGGCGTGCGCACTTCGATGAAATGTTGGCGTTGATTTCATCGCCGTAGAGTCGCGACGATCCGCGATATCGCTCCAGCCGCCTTATCCGAAGGCCTGATAATCCACGGAAGCGTTCCTATATCTTTTTGAATGCGGAGGATCAGGCGCGTTCGAAGTTGCCGAACTTTTGCGTCTGGCTCCTCACCCAACCAAGGAGGCTCATCATGTCCGAAAAACCGGTCAAGATTCCCGGCCCCGATCATCCCATCACGATCGAGGACAAGCATGCGCATGTCACCGTTTCGGTCGCCGGCAAGGTCGTTGCCGATACGCGTGAAGCGCTGTCGCTGAAGGAGGCCGCTTACCCGGCGGTCCTTTACGTGCCGCACAGGGATATCGACATGTCGGCCCTCGAAAAGACCGATCACGCGACCTATTGCCCCTATAAGGGCGATTGCTCCTATTACAGTATTCCGGCCGGCGGCGAGCGCTCGGTGAATGCGATCTGGACCTACGAAAATCCCTATCCTTCCGTAGGCCGGATCAAGGACTACATGGCCTTTTATCCCGATCGCGTCGATGCCATCAAAGTGGAAGCCTAAAGCGCCAGCCCGCTCGACGCGTCGAAAACGTAAACCTGCTCGGCACTGACGGCGACGTTCAGCGGTTCGCCATAGCGCACTGGCGCCTCACCGTCGACGACGGCGGTTACCTGCTCGCCGGCAAGATCGAACAGCACATGCGTCTGCGCGCCGGTCGGCTCGACCAGCAGCGTCTGGCTGGTCAGCGGCGAACCGTTGCCCGTCAAACTGAGATGCTCCGGCCGAAGGCCGATCTTCACGCTCTGGCCGGGCTGCACCTTGCGCTCGTTGGCGATGCGTAGCGGCGTGCCATCCGTCAGCCGCACGGAAGCCGAGCCGTCAACACCGTCCACCACGCCGTCGAGGAAATTCATCGCCGGCGAACCGATGAAGCCGGCGACGAAAAGGTTGGCCGGCTGCCTATAAAGCTCGATCGGCGTACCCTGTTGCTCGATCCGCCCCTGGTTCAGGACGACGATGCGGTCGGCAAGCGTCATGGCTTCGATCTGGTCGTGTGTGACGTAGATCGACGTCGTCTGCACCTTCTGATGCAGCGCCTTGATCTCCGAGCGCATCTGCACGCGCAGTTTCGCGTCGAGGTTCGACAAGGGTTCGTCGAACAGGAAGACGGCCGGGTTGCGCACGATGGCGCGACCCATGGCGACGCGTTGGCGCTGGCCGCCGGAAAGCTGCGCCGGCTTGCGGTCGAGCAGCTTGGTGAGGTCGAGCATGCGCGCGGCTTCGTTGACCCGCTGCTCGATCATCGGCTTCGTTTCACCCGAGAGTTTCAGGTTGAAGCCCATGTTCTCGGCGACGGTCATGTGCGGATAAAGCGCATAGGACTGGAAGACCATGGCGATGTTGCGCTCGCGCGGCGTCATCGCGTTGACCACCTGCCCGCCGATCGAGACATCGCCGTCGGTGATTTCTTCCAGGCCGGCGATCATGCGCAAAAGGGTCGATTTCCCGCAGCCGGAGGGACCGACCAGGGCAATGAACTCGCCGTCGTCGATGGCCAGCGAGATATCGTGGATGACCGCCAGCGCGCCATAGGCCTTGTGGATGTTGTGCAGTTCGACGGATGCCATGCTTTTTGCTCCGATTAGAGCAATTCCAGGAAAAGTGCGTCGCGGTTTTCCGTCCGGAATTGCTAGAAAACAAAGAGATAGAGCAGTTCAGCGTTTCACGAAAACGCTGAACTGCTCTAGGCTCAGGACTTCACGGCACCGGCGGTGAGGCCCGCGATGATGTGTTTCTGCGCCAGGAAGAAGACGATGATGGTGGGCAGGATGGTGAGCGTGATGAAGGCAAGCACCAGTTCCCATTCCGTGCCGAACTCGCCGCTATAGACCATCATGCCGAGCGGCCAGGGATAGATCGAATCCGAGTTCAGCATGATCAGCGGCAGGATGTAGCTGTTCCAGCTGCCGACGAAGGAAATGATGCTGACGGTGGCGATGATCGGCCGCGATAGCGGCAGCGAGATGTGCCAGAAGAAGCGGATATAGCCGCAACCGTCGACAAAGGCCGCCTGAAACAATTCTTCCGGAAGGTTTCGGAAATAGTTTCTGAACAGAAGAATGCTCATGCCGAGGCCAAAGGCCACCTGCGGCAGCACCACGCCCCAATAGGTATTGAGCAGGCCGAGATCGCGGATGCGGATGAACAGCGGCAGGATCGCGGTCGCCGCCGGGAACATCAGGCCGATCAGGAAATAGTTGAGCAGGAAGTTCGAGCCGAAGAACTTCACATGCGCAAAGGCGAAGGCGGCCATCGCCGAGACCGACACCGTCAGGAACACGGTCAGCACGGCGATGATCAGCGAGTTCATCATCTGCCGCCAATAGCGGTCGCCGAACAGGATGCCGGTATAATTCTCGAATTGCCACTCGGCCGGCAGGCCGAAGGGGTTGACCCGGAGGTCGCCGAGCGACTTGAAACCGCCGAGCGCGGTCGTCACGAGCGGGATCAGCACGATGGCGGCGATGATGGTCAACGACGCATAGAGATAGATCTTCGTGCCGATGTTCAGTCGAACGGATGAAGCCATATCAGTCATTGCGCATAAATATCCGTTTGTAGCCGAAGGCGAGGGTGACGCAGATCACGAACAGCACCACGCCGACGGCGCTGCCGAGGCCGACCTGCATGCGGGTGACACCGAAATTGTAGAGGAAGGTCACCATCGTCTGCGTCGAGTTGAACGGTCCGCCGCCGGTGAGCGGCATGATCATGTCGAA
>DASWOH010000009.1:0-12546 GCA_036398815.1 Rhizobium sp.
GCAAAGACCGTGCGTGAAGCCCCGCCCACTGCCACGCACTGGAGCCGGTCACTGATGGCCGAGGCGGTGGGGATTTCGCCTTCGAGCGTTGGCCGTATCTGGGCTGAAGCGGGGCTCAAGCCGCATTTGACGCGCAGCTTCTACGCCGCGCCCCTGAACCTCGCTTTCGGGCGGGGCGGCGAAGGCGCCGAACCAGAGCCCGAAATGCTCGACTTTCTGCGAGGCGGTCTCGGTCCCCCAGACGCCGTTCCGCTGCAGGCCGAAATCCGCGAAGGTCGCTGTCTTGAACCTGAGGATGGCAGCCATCTCGTCATTCAGCCGTTTCGGCGCGATAGTGATGCCGGAGTCCTCTGGTGTCTGTGCGATGGATGATGGCCGCCGGGGACCCGAGGCGCAGGTGAACCGCACGGCATAGCGCTGCCGCATCATCGCCGCCTGATAGCGCCGATAGTCTGTCGAACCGCTGATGATGACATTGCGCACCCAGTCCAGAATTTCCGCCTGCTCATGAGGGCTGCGGTGGTTGAAATCATCTGGCAGATGCCATGCGAAGCGCGATACCTCCTATCAGGGTTCACAGATGCGGTGGCTCCAGGAGATCTCTTCGACTCTGCAGCACTACGTGGACTTTCCCGAGGTCGACATTCCTAACGTAATGAATGGACTGACCTACAAGCAGCTCCGCGACGAAGACATCGAAGGTATCGCACAGGATCTGCGGGCACATTGGAAGCTGGGCCAAGGCCCGTGCCTGAATGTGCTGGAAGTGCTCGAGCGGATCGGCATCGTGGTTGGCTCGATCGAGATGGGCACATCCAAGTTGGACGGGCTTTGCAGCTGGTCACAAGGAGAGGAGCGTCCCCATATCCTGCTCGCGAGCGACAAGATGTCGTTGCCGCGCAGGCAGATGGACGCCGCACACGAGCTTGGTCATGCCGTTTTGCACAAAGGGGTGACTGAGGCAGAACTGAAGGCCGACCTCAAAGAGATCGAGCGCCAGGCTTTCCGCTTCGCGAGCGCCTTCCTGATGCCCGCGACCACCTATGTATATGAGGTGATCCGCGCATATTCGCCCTTTTCATCAAGGGCATCGTAGTTGCGATACTTTACCACCTCATCGATGAAAAACAGCGAAAGCACCTTGATCCCATGGGAGTAAAGCACTTTTTCCCGGTCCAGATGGGCAGAAACCGTCTCGCGGATCTGAATGCGCCGAATATCACCTTCGGTCACATCGCCCGCAGCTTCGCCCGCGTGCAGCACGTCGCCGTTGGTGAAATGAACCGTGTCATCGCGCGCATCGATATTGCTGACGACAAAGCCGCGATACACCTCCAGACCCTTGGACAGGTCAAACAGGTTGCGACCCTGCTCCAACTTGCGGGTGACACGCTTGATCCCGCTTTCCATCTTCACTTCAAGGTCGACAAAAGCCACGGGCGCGTCAGAGGTCACATCCACCCGGTGCAAGAACAGATAGGGGTTTGTCCCGCTGAGTCCTTTCACCTCGACGCCGCGAACGCGGATTTTCTTGACCAGTTTCTGGTTGAACGCATCTACCGCGTCCAGCCGATGCACCTTGGCATGCACTGTCCTGTGGGTGGCCGAATAGCGCAGGATGAACAGTGGGTTGAACTTGGGCAGGCTTTCCTGCGTTGCAGGCCCCTCCATCTTTTGCGGCTCATCCAAGATCAGGATTGGGCGGTTCTTGGCGATCACGTCAATCGGGCGGCGGGACTGGAAATCGTCCAACTCGTCGTAGATGCGGCGATTGTCTGCCCCCGTAGCGGCAAAGGCCTGCACGTTGATCACCATCACGTTGATGCCCGCGTCCGATGAAAAACTCTCAAGTTCATGCAGGCGCTTAGAATTATAGACAAAGGCACGAACCTTTTTACCGTATTCCTGTTGGAAATGTTCGGCTGTCATTTGGATCGACTTGGCTACGCCTTCGCGGATGGCAACGCTGGGCACCATGATGATGAACTTTGACCAGCCATAGCGCTTGTGCAATTCGAACATCGTCTTGATATAGACATATGTCTTGCCCGTGCCTGTCTCCATCTCCACATCCAGATTGACGCGCGCGCCGGGCTTATAGCTGGCGGGTTTCCTTTTCCCTTTGTCATCTGCATAGGTGGTCAGGCTTTCTGACAGCGGTAGCAGGGCGCGGCGTTGCACCTTGTGGATCGTGCTTAGCAGCACATCCTCGGGCACACGCAACGCCGCGTTACCAAACCCGTCGATATCCATCGTCGACTGCGGGCCTGCGCCGGGGTCGATGGTATAGCGCAGCGGGTCTTGCTGGGGTTGCCCAACAAAGCAATCGACGACGGCATCCACCGCCAGCGTCTGATAGGGCTGCGACTTGAACTTGATCTTCATGGCAGACGCTTTCTTAGATCCGGCGCTTCTTTCGTAACTTCTTTCGTAGGATGTTCTGCTTTCATTCGCATAACTTCCATGTGGGCGCCGCTCTGGAACCCGCATTGTAGACCACGCCCCTTCGCCTTAACCCGCTAAGAAGATTGCCAACTTTGTGCCCCCGCTGCACTTCATCCAACGCATCACTCAGCTTGTCCCAAAGGAGTTTATCGATCTCCTTTCGTGAGGCGCTGCCGAACTTACTTAAATACTGCACCACCAGATCTGCATAATGCTGATCGTCGAAGGCACGGGTCTTGATGTATTCGGCTTGGTTGGACGAGGCTGCAGCCACGGAGGCTGACACGCGAAGCCGCGGCTTGCGGCCTTCTACCAGCCCCTTGCGCTTCAATGCCTGGATCGCCGTATCCGGCACCTCGAGGCCCTTTTGCACGCGGTCCAGCGCCAGCACATCGACCAGCTTCAACCCACCGTTCTCCATCAGCACCCGAGTATAGGCTGGGTCAACCACCCCACCGTATACCGTCATCACCACGGCATCCCCTGACACCTCATAATCCGGCATCGGCAGGTAACGTTTGCGCTGCGTTTCATACATCCGCTGGATACCGTATCCCATCTGGTCGATCATATTCAGCTCGACCATCGCCTGCACCAGATAGGGGTTTCGATAGCCCCTGGGGGTCTTGTCGCCGCGCACATAATCCTCGGGGACGCCTTCAAAGAACCGGCCCGCATTCTCGAAAACCAACCTATCTGGTCGTTCGGTGACGATGATTCGCTGGCTTTGGCGGTAATCCTGATGTGCGATGCAGTTGTGCAGCGCCTCAAGCACCACCTTCTGATCATACTTCGACACCTCATGCGGCAACAGCTCGTCATCCGGCAACAGGCGCAGCTGGATGTTTCGGATGCGCTGATACAGCTGCGATGTGGCCAGCAGGAACGGTGGGCCGAAATGTTCATAGGCCGCTTCCTGCCCGACCAGCTTCCATGTCATCTGCGCGGGGTTCGGGGAGAGCAGATGCGCGCTTTCCGCCCGCCCCAGCAGCAGCAAAGCCGTGCGCGTCACTTGCCCGCGTTGGGTGATACGGGCGCGGTCCAGCAGCGTGGCCAGCGGCCAACCGCGCACCTCATCGGGGGCAAAGCGGTTCTGGTGCTTTAACGCAAAGTCGCTACGCGCGCGCTCCACCGCCACCGGGTCCAGATCATCCAGGGTCGCCCCCGGCACCACCTGCGCGCTCCAGTCACCGCCAAGGGTCTGATTGCGAATTTCATCTTGTTTCGCGAAACCGAGTGCGCTCAGGCTTTCACCCGCACGGGCATAGGTCTGACCCTGCCAGCCAATTGGGATGCCGCGCGGCGCGGGTGGGATTTCCATCATCACGACGCGTTTGCCACCCACGTCAACAACATGAAGCTGGCGAAACGTGGTGGTCGGCTCTGCCCCGTCGGCAATCTGCTGCTTCAGGCTTTGCAGATGCTCCAAGGCGATGCGGTAGTCCGATCCCACCACAGCCCTGCTCTTGTTGTTCACCCCGAACACTAGCCAACCCGCTTCGGCGCCTTTGAGGTTCGCCTCATTGGACAACGCCGAAAAATACTTCCCGATATCCGATGTGGAATAGGAATTCGACGCCTCTTTGAACTCGACCACCTCGTTTTCCCAGGTGGCGATCAGCTCGGTCAGTTTCTGGCGCAGGGCGTCTGGGGTCATCAGATCGCCTTAACGTCGGTGTCGGGCGACAGGGATTTGAAAATTTGGCGGACATTGATCTTGGTTGCATCATCGGCAAAGCCGGTGTCTTTGAACACCACGCGCAGGGGCTGCCGTTCGGCGAGGGTTTTGACAAGGGTGGCATCGACGCCGTTGTCGAAGCAAGCGATCAGGGCCGTGCCTGCCACGGTGAACACAGTTTTGCCGGCAATCACCTCACGCGTGATGGGCAGCGTCAGATCGACGCCCCAGTCCAGCAGCACCTGAAACAGCAGGTCTTCGGCCGACCGATTCGGTTTGATGTTGTCTACGCGGGCCAGCAGATCAGCCTGGGTGGTGGCATCCGGGGTGTAATAGACATCGGCCATGTTGGAACTGTCGATTTTCAGCACCCGAAAGCCCACATCGCAGTTCCAGTCGGGGTGACACTCGCCTTCGAGGATTTTTGCAGCCGAACGTCGGATACGTTCCTTTGTGAGGTCGGCAATAGTAGAGAAACCTTCCCTTGCAGCTTCCGATTTTGGTTCGGGTATTTCGTCCAATTGGACCAAGATGAATTTTCGCTTCAATCCATCTTCCGCATTTGCCTGAATTACGGCATGCCCGGTTGTTCCTGAGCCAGCGAAGAAGTCCAAAACAATTCCATCGTTTGCGTTACTTGCCCACTTAATCAACTGCCGAATAAGACGGACAGGCTTCTTTCCATTCGCAAACTGGATGCCTCCCTCTTTCGCAACATTTCCCATATCCTGATGGAACCCTTTCCACAGATCCCCGCGGATGACCGTTCGCCCAAATCTCGGCTTATAGTCATCAGACATGCGATAGTTGAGCGAAAGTGGCATTAATGCTTGTAGTGTGCCATTCTGCAGAGTGGTCAACAAGTAAGTCCTGTGCTCAACTTCAAAAGCCTCCCAGCAGCCAACTTTGGGGCTCTTTTTCATCGCTGAAACTGGAGGTGTGTCAATGCGAGCGATGCGCTTCAGATTTGCATCAATAAATTCTTTCGCGGCTTCCGAAATTGAAAGCAATTTATTCATGTCATTTATGCTAAATCCGCCACGCCTATAAAGCCCATACTGCCTTATCTCTTCTCCAATGACTTCATCTTCAAGTAATTCATCAGAAAGGCTTCCAAGAGTTCCATCTTCCTTAATCCAAATGGAATAATGAGTATCATATCGCTCAATCCCATCAAGAAGCGGAGTATGAGGCTTGCTATCAAATTTTGCAGATTTGCGGTAAACATGCACAAACTCGACATTCTTGACGATAGTTCCTTGCTGGGCATTAACGGTCTTGGGCCCAGATGTGGTTGACATCTCAACCGCTATTGTATCGATAAAATTGTCCTCACCGAAGACCTCAGAAAGAATCTGCTTCAAGCTTGCGGCCTCTGCATCGTCAATAGACGTGAATACTACGCCATCGTCCGACAGTAGGTTCTTGGCTAACTTAAGCCGCGAATACATCATCGATAGCCAGTCCGAATGGAACCGCCCATTGCTGGCTGTATTAGCCACCAACCGATTGCCTGCTTCGTCCACCTGATTTGACTTGGCCAGGAACTCTGCCGCACTCTCGGCAAAGTCATCATCATAGACGAAATCATTTCCCGTATTATAGGGCGGGTCGATATAGATCATCTTGACCTTGCCCAGATAGGTCTCTTGTAGCAGTTTCAGCGCCTCAAGGTTGTCGCCCTCAATGAACAAATTTTGGGTGGTATCGAAATTCACGCTTTCATCCCTGACGGGCCGCAGAGTTTTCGCAATCGGCGCGTTGGCGGTGATCAGCGCCTGCCGCTTGCCCGGCCAATCCAGATGATATCGCTCTTGTGGCCCTTCAATGATGCTGTCCGACAATTCCTGCCGCAGCAGATCAAAATCCACCCCCAGCGTGATGTGGCCATCCTTGTCCGCGCGTTCGGTGACGCAGCCGGGAAACAGCACACGAATTTTCGCGATGTTGTCTTGGGTCAGGTCAGGGGAATGCATTTTCAGCTTGTCAATCTCGGTGCTCATCTTTGCCTTTCCACCGCCCGTTAATCAGGCTTCTTCAAATGTTCAAACTGCGCCTGTGCCTCGGCCAGCTGGCCATGCAGGGTGATTTTGATGTTGAACTGGTTTTCGCGCCGCAGCCGCGATTGAAGCTGCGCAATCTCACGCTCTTTTTCCCTGATTGCCGACAGTCGCGCAAGGCGGGTCTCCACATCTTCGCCCGCAATCGGATCAATAGGCATAAGCGCGGACAAAAGGCGGTCATAGAGTGCGCCCATGTTGATCGCCACCGGCAAGGGCGCGCGGGGGGCGGCAAGCGTGGTCCACGCGCCGCGCAGGGGATCGGACAGCACCCATTTGCCGCGATCAGCCTCGGATGGGCGTTTGTAGGCGGCGGCGGGTTGGACGCGGTCGCCCGCCACCAGCTCGAACAGCAGCGGAAAGGGAATGGCGCGGTCAATGGCGCGCAGGATGTCGTCATGCAGCGCGTCTCCCTTAAGCGTGATGCGGAACACCTGAATTTCCGGCACGGCGGACGTGGGGGCAAGGTTCAGCGTATCAGATGCCAGTTTGTGCGCCCATGTGATCTGATCCACCTCGCGCACGAAACGATCCCGCAGCGCCGTGCTGGCCGTGGCTCCGTCATAGATGCGGGTCTTGGGGATCACGCGTTTCAGAGCAGTTTGGGGCGGATATTGGTAAAGCGTCATGGGGCGCGCACCACGATGAAGGCGATCAGTTCGAAATCATCCAAGCCAGCGATGGTCTGGGTCAGCACCGTGGTATGGCCGCCTGAAAACAGGCTGTCGATGTCGCGTTCTTCCTTGACCTCGATCATCGAGCGGATGGCGTCGTTCAGCAGGCCCGAATAGGTGCCCATTTTGCGACCGTCCTGCGTTTCCACGTTGAAAGCGGTGCAAAGGTCGCGAAATGGAATGGTGTTTCCCTTGCAGCCCGACCGGATCAGATCAAGCAGGCGTTTGACCTGGGTCTGGTCTGCAATGATCTCCCCGTTCTGGCCGATATAGACCAGGTAGTAAGGGTGCAGGCGGTTCTGTTGGCCCACGTTGACGCTGTCATGGATGTTGCGCAACGTGAAGATCACGCCCGGATGCAGGCCGCGCTTGGGGTCGGACGGGATTACCGTGTGCAGCCCTTGCGGCATGCTTGGCAGGTCGTCGTGGGTTTTGAGGTAGTTGAGCAGGTCCATCCGGAAGTCGTTCAGGCCAAGGTCGGTAATGGAAATGCCGGTCTTGACGTCTTCCAGCTCGATCACCTCATTCTGGAGACGTTGCAGCTGATCTTTGCGGTAGGCCACGTCCGAGCTTTTCGACGTCAGCACGTTGTCTTCACCGGTGCCCGCCATATCGACGATGTGCATGCGGTTTTCGACGCGTTCCTTGAGGTTGATGTATTCGTCAAGGCTGATGTCGGGCCAGTAGTTGGACAGCTGGATCTGGGTGTTTGGCGAGCCGATCCGGTCAATCCGCCCGAAGCGCTGGACGATACGGACAGGGTTCCAGTGGATGTCATAATTTATAAGATAGTCGCAATCCTGAAGGTTTTGCCCTTCGGAAATGCAGTCGGTGCCGATCAAGATATCCAGTTCCGCCGGATCATTCGGCATGATCTTGTCCTTCTCCTTGGCGCGCGGGGCGAAAAGGGTCAGCACGGACTGGAAGTCATAGTATTTCTTGAGCGTCGTCTTAGGGTTGCCAGAACCCGTGACGAGCCCGGTGTGAATGTTCTGGGCAGTCGCGAAATGTGGGGCGAGTTGATCGAACAGGTAATTCGCCGTGTCCGCGTAAGCCGTGAAGACGACAATCTTGCGGTTACCGGGGTTCAGGGGGGTGGCCATCTTGCCCGCGATTTCGGCGATCAGATGCTGGAGTTTCGCGTCATCGACAGGGGCAACGCGCTCCATCTCCGCAATCAAACCCTGAATGATGTGATGATCGGCGGATAGCTCGTGCTTCCAGGATTTGATGTCCATATCGGCCAGATCGATCTTGATCTTCTTCCCCACCGAAAAGTCGGCAAAGTCGTCGTCCTCGATCGCTTCCGCTTCCAGGTCGACTTCCAGTTCCTCGATCATGGCGTCGCCCCCCGAGGCCTCGAACCGCTCAATGGCATCCAGCGTCCGACCGATATTTCCCGACAAGGTCCCCAGCGTCATTCGGAAAGCATGAACTGAGCTTTCCAACCGCTTGAGCAGGTTTGTTGTCATCAAGGCTTGCAGGCTCTTTTCCCGGTCGGCCTGTTTCAGAGTGCCCTTTCCACCCTCGGTCTTCGTGTCATATCTGTCCTCATACTTTTTGAGGCGGCTGGGCTGGATGTAGTTGACCGGCGCATAGACGGCCATTTTCAATGCGCTCAGCTGCGCGAAAATCTCGTTGAAGCCAATGACATCCGGGCGGTGCGTGATCGGCAAGTGGTGCGACAGCGGCTTCAAGCGGGTAGGAAACTTACCAATATCAGCCGTGTCATAGAACGTCTCAATATGCTTTCGCGACCTTGCAATGGTGACCGCATCCAAAAGCTCAAAGAAATCAAAGTCAAGCGCGCGGAGGATTGAAGCCGGCGTCCGTTGTTCCGGCGGTAGCATCGACCACGCGTTGAAGGCCGTCTGCGCGCGGCGGAAAATCTCCTCGACACTCGTTTTGGTCTTCAGGTTTTTACTCAGGGCGTCCGACTGCCCTTCATAGGCCAGTGCCAACTGGTTGCGTAGATCGGTGAAGCGGTTGTTCACCGGCGTGGCAGACAGCATCAGAACTTTGGTTTTCACCCCGGCCTTGATGACTTTGTCCATCAGGCGCTGGTAGCGGGTCTCACGATCCTTATAGACGTCGTTGTTCCGGAAATTGTGAGACTCGTCGATCACGACCAGATCGTAGTTGCCCCAGTTCACCCGATCGAGCCGCATGCCGAAGGACTCGCCAGAGGTGCGGGAAAGATCCGTATGACAGAGCACGTCATACCGAAACCGATCCTTGGCAAAGATGTTTGTCGTCAGGCTGGCGTTGTAGTTTCTCCAGTTGTCGGCCAGCTTCTTGGGGCACAGGACCAAGACATCCTTGTTGCGCAACTCGTAGTATTTCACCACGGCCAGCGCTGTGAAAGTTTTGCCCAGACCGACGCTATCGGCCAGAATACAACCGTTGTAAGTCTCCAGCTTGTTGATGACCCCGACGGCAGCATCGCGCTGGAAATTGAACAACTTTTGCCAAACCAGACTGTCCTGATAGCCGGTGCGGTCCTTGGGAAGGACGTCTTCGTCAATCTCACTGAGGAAATCACTGAACAGGTTGAACAGGATCATGAAGTAAACCCGCTCAGCTTGGTTTTCCTGATAGACCGCCTCGATATGCTCCAGCACTTCGGCGGTCACGTCGCGCACCTTCGTATGGTCGTGCCATATCTGATCGAAGAGGCTAAGGTATGTTTGCGCGAAGTGCGGCTCATCCATGACTTGGGTGTAGTTCGAGATCGCGTCCCCGCGCTGGTATCCCAGATCTACAGCCGTAAAGCCCGACAAAGGCATATACGCCGCTCCGGCACCGGGCTTCTGAACATGCGCGAACTGTTGCATCGGCGAGGCGGTGGCGTTGGACATGAAACGCGCCTTGTGCCGTATCCAGTCCGCACACTCACGCGCGACCGCTCTTTGGGTCATCTTGTTGCGCAGCTTTATCTCGAATTCACTGCCAGAAAGGGCGCTGCCTGCACGATCCGCAGGGATGAAAAATTCGCGGCGTTCCTTCTTGATCCGATCGATTGCCCCATTCGGAACGAATGTCGGAGCGGTGAAAATGAACTCGAACTCAGACAACTTGCCCAGCTCAGACCTCAACGCCTCGAAAGCGTAGATAGAGAAGCAAGCCGCGGCCACGCGGAACTTGGTCGCACCCGAAAGCTCCTGCTTCAGATCATCCCCGAGCAGGGTCGAGGTATTGTCGACAATGCGCAAGAACGCCCCCATGCCTCGAATTATACGTATTTAGCGAGCTTAACTATGACTCGAGGATGTGCAACGCCCTGCCCGGCACCACAAAAGATCGGTTGACGCCGGTTGTGTTGTTGGCCCATTGGCTGGCAACGACACCGCTGTCACGCGCTCTTGACAAGTTTGAGGAAGCCTATCCTTCCCGACCCTACTTCTTGGACGTGGACACTTACTACCGCATAAACGACAAGCCCAATGAGGCAAAAGAGCTTTGGGGGCGGCTGGCAAACAAGCCAGCAGACCTTGAAGCATGGTGGGGCCTCTTGGCTGACTACCCGAACGCAAATCCTTGCTTGCTTATGGCCTACCAGCCGATTGAGAGGGTGCGCGATCAAATCGCATGGGCACGGCAGAATAACCGAACCTTCTGTCTCAGGATGAACCTCGCAGAGGGTATCGGTTCGGGCATTCCGCAGTGGATGCCCGCTCTGGTGGCGGAATTGGCTGAGGAAGGGGCCACCGACTACGCCGTTGTCTTTGAATTCGGCTGGGTTGAGAACCCGCTTTTGGTCGCAGCGGTTGCAAGTGGCTATACAAACAACTTCTTCTCGGCAATCCCGCCCACAATCCCCGTAGGCATTTCTTGCACCTCCTTTCCCAAGGATTTCACCCCCTATGACGGGACGGAGGAGGAGGCGTTTAGCAATCGGGAGTTGGTCGCCCAAGTTCAGCGCGCGACGAACCGCCCTCGAATTGTTTACGGGGACTGGGGGACTACGCGGCCACGCAGCTACGGTCACGCAAGTCAGCCTAAGAACCGGATTGATTACCCAACCGACCGATCTTGGGTATTTGCGCGCGACAAAGACGAAAGCGTAGACTTCCAGACAGCCGCTGAGCGGATTACCAACAGCGACCAGTGGTCGGGAGACCTCGGCATTTGGGGCGAGCAACTGATTGAGGGAACCGCCGCAGGGCAGGCATTCGCAATCGACAGCATGCCGAAGATGTATTCAGTGCGCATCAACAGACGCCCGCCCGCAGCGGGGCCTCCTCCCACGTCACGCTGTCGATGGTGCCAGACCGCCAGCCCATCCGGGCGAGGCGCACCCCAAGGTCTGCGTCCTCGGTGACGTTGGGTATCGGGAAATGCGCGCCCGCAAGGCGGGGGTGCCTAGGGCCTCGGTATAGCCAATACGGCCATGTTCAAGGGCAGCCGCTGCTGCGGCGCGGGCAAGCATCGGTGTTGGAGCGCCCGGCTCACCGACGGCGAGATGGGTGATCGAGCGACCCTCACGCCCAAGCCGAAATGCCTCGGCCATCACGTCCATGGCGCGAAACGGCTCAACTGCGCTGCGCTGAGATAGAAATGTCATGTTCGTCCTATCTCTGAACTCTGGGGCGCGCGGCTGGTAATGTCATCGAAAAGGTGCTGCTGCGCCATTGGCGTTACTGACAATCCATATACACCACGAAAAAGACGAATGGGTTGCGTTGTCAGATACCGTTTTGCTCTATATTAGTATCAAGCGAAGATTTCTGTCATATGAGCGCAATCACATGCCACAGTCGATGGACTCGATAGATCGCGCCATTCTGCGCACGCTGCAACGCGAGGCGAAGATTCAGAACATCGAACTGGCTGAGCGCGTGGGCCTTTCACCATCGCCATGCCTGCGGCGCGTCCGCCTGCTCGAAGAAGCCGGTGTCATCGAGCGCTACGCCGCGCAACTGAATGCGGGGAAAGTGGGGATGGGCCTGACCGTGTTCGCGCGTGTCTGGGTAACAGGGCCGGATGAGGACACAATCGCGGCTTTCGTCAAGGCCATCATGAAGCTGCCCGAAATCATCGAGTGTCACATGCTATCGGGCGATTGCGACTTCCTGCTGAAGGTCGTCGCCGCTGACCTTGATGCCTACCGGCGCTTCCGGGTTGAGCAGCTTGGGCGGATCAAGAGCATCAGAGACATCAAGTCCGATATCCCAATGCAGAAAATAAAAGACACGAGTGAACTCCCGGTCTGAATGCAAGTGGAGACCCGCGTAAGCGCTGGCCAAGTCATTCACCTGACAGCCACCGCCCTCGACCGGGCCTTGCCCGGCTCACGCAGCGTCTGACGACTTTTCATATCCTTAGGACCGCCCAACATCCCTGCCGATGCCGGTCAACCGGCAAGCGCCGCCATCGCGGCGTGATGGGAGGCCCCGTGTCCTCGGTCGCGCCAAGACCACCCATCACCATTGACAGTCATCGTCAGGGCCGTGGGTCGGGCTTCGCCCTCCACCCACTCTGTTCCGTCCGAATAGATGCGTATTCGGTCAGATCAGATCGGCCCCAAATTATTCTGTGGCGCTGCCCGAGAGGCGGTAGAGGCGAAAACCCGAGCCGTCAGTTTTGAAACCAAAAGGCCCGCAACCTGATCGCAGCTGAACAAGAGGCCAGACATGCCAAACCACGCCACGAGGCAATTTCGTGGCGCAAAAAGGCAGTTTTGCTTGGA
>DASWOH010000010.1:0-5007 GCA_036398815.1 Rhizobium sp.
GCTGGAAATTCCCGCTGCGATCGCGATGGCGCTCGATGGTGCCGACAATGGCGGAACGGAGTATGATGGCTATGTCGCCCTCGGCATGGTGATCCGCGGCGAGACCTATCACTTCGATATCGTCTCCAACGAGTCGTCGCGGGCGCTGATGGATCTGGCGGTCAGTGAATCGCTGGCGATCGGCAACGGCATTCTGACCGTCGAAAACGACGATCAGGCCTGGGTGCGCGCCCGCCGTTCAGAAAAGGACAAGGGCGGCTTTGCCGCCCGCGCGGCGCTGACGATGATCGCGCTGAAGAAGAAACTGGGTGCATAAGGCAAATTGGGTGCATAAGAAATGACCAATCAGGATGCGGAGCGACCGGCCAAGACGGCGAACCAGCGGGGGGCTGCGCGCCTTGCTGCCGTTCAGGCGCTTTATCAGATGGATATCGGCGGTTCCGGCGTGCTTGAAGTGGTCGCCGAATACGAGGCGCATCGCCTCGGCCAGGAGCTGGACGGCGAAACCTATCTCAAGGCCGATGCGTCCTGGTTCCGTTCGATCGTCTCCGGCGTCGTGCGCGAACAGGTCAGGCTCGATCCGCTGATCGGCTCCGCCCTGCAGGACGATTGGGCTCTCTCCCGCCTCGACAGCACCGTGCGTGCCATCCTGCGCGCCGGCACGTTCGAGCTTCTCGACCGCAAGGATGTGCCGATTGCGGTGATCGTCACCGAATATGTCGAGATCGCCCACGCCTTCTTCGAGGAGGACGAGCCGAAGCTGGTCAACGCCGTTCTCGACCGCATCGCCAAGCAGGTCCGCGGCGAGGCAAGAAAGTAGGCTGATTTGCCGCGGGCGGATTGTGAGAAAACACTGCCCGCAGCTCTTTCCACAAACCGTTCCGGCCGTTGACATTCCGGCCGAAACGCCTGCAAAACCAGCCTTTTGCGCCATCTCCCCTATTTTCGAATATTCTTTCAAAGCCAGGTGGTATTTTACGCGCCGGCGCTCTTGACGCGACGTTATCGCAAACGCAATCTCGCCTTGCGCCACGATTGCCGTCCTTGGAGGGGGAAGGCGGTCTGCGACGTGCGCTCCGGAGACCGTTGGGTTTCCGGCTTTTGGGGAGAGGAAAAAGCGAAATGAGCATTCTTTTAGGCGTTATCCTATGCGGGTTGCTGTCGGTGGTTTACGCCATATGGGCAACCCGGTCGGTTCTCGCTGCGGATCAGGGCAATGCCCGCATGCAGGAGATTGCCGGCTATATCCGTGAGGGGGCGCAGGCCTACCTGACGCGCCAATATAGAACCATCGCCATTGTCGGCGTCGTCGTTTTCATCCTGGCCTGGCTTCTGCTGTCGGGCGCTGCCGCGATCGGCTTCCTGGTCGGCGCGGTGCTGTCGGGGGCTGCCGGTTTCATCGGCATGAACGTTTCCGTCCGCGCCAATGTCCGCACCGCGCAGGCATCCTCGCGCAGCCTTGCCGCCGGACTGGAGATCGCCTTCAAGTCGGGCGCGATCACCGGCATGCTGGTCGCCGGTCTCGCGCTGCTCGGCGTCTCGGTCTACTATCTGGTGCTGACCAGCGTGATGGGCTATCCGGCAGGCTCGCGCGAGGTGGTCGACGCGCTGGTGGCGCTCGGCTTCGGCGCTTCCCTCATCTCGATCTTCGCCCGTCTCGGCGGCGGCATCTTCACCAAGGGCGCCGATGTCGGCGGCGACCTCGTCGGCAAGGTGGAAGCCGGCATCCCCGAGGACGATCCGCGCAATCCGGCAACGATCGCCGACAATGTCGGCGACAATGTCGGCGATTGCGCCGGCATGGCTGCCGACCTCTTCGAGACCTATGCCGTCTCGGTCGTCGCGACCATGGTGCTCGCCTCCATCTTCTTTGCCGGCACGCCCGTCCTGCAATCGGCCATGGTCTATCCGCTGGCGATCTGCGGCGCCTGCATCATCACCTCGATCATCGGCACCTTCTTCGTCAAGCTCGGCAGCGACGGCTCGATCATGGGCGCGCTCTACAAGGGGCTGATCGCCACCGGCATCCTGTCGATCCTGGGCTTTGCCGCCGCCACCTCGCTGACGATCGGCTGGGGATCGATCGGCACCGTCGCCGGCTTCGAGATCACCGGCGCGCGCCTGTTCGTCTGCGGCCTCGTCGGTCTCGTCGTCACCGCCCTGATCGTGGTCATCACCGAATATTATACCGGTACCGGCAAGCGCCCGGTCGTCTCGATCGCCCAGGCCTCGGTGACCGGCCATGGCACCAACGTCATCCAGGGCCTTGCCGTCTCGCTGGAATCGACGGCCCTGCCGGCAATCGTCATCGTCGGCGGCATTCTTGCGACCTACCAGCTCGGCGGTCTGTTCGGCACCGGCATCGCGGTCACCGCCATGCTCGGCCTTGCCGGCATGATCGTCGCGCTCGACGCCTTCGGCCAGGTCACCGACAATGCCGGCGGCATCGCCGAAATGGCGCATCTGCCGCCGGAGGTCCGCAAGTCGACCGACGCGCTCGACGCCGTCGGCAACACCACCAAGGCCGTGACCAAGGGCTATGCCATCGGTTCGGCCGGCCTCGGCGCGCTGGTCCTGTTCGCCGCCTATTCCAACGACCTGCAATATTTCGCCGCGCATGGCGACCAGTATCCCTATTTCGCCAATGTCGGCGCGATCTCCTTCGAGCTTTCCAATCCTTATGTGGTTGCCGGCCTGCTGTTCGGCGGCCTCATTCCCTATCTCTTCGGCGGCATCGCCATGACGGCGGTCGGCCGCGCGGCCGGCGCCATCGTCGAGGAGGTGCGCCGGCAGTTCCGCGAGAAACCCGGCATCATGCAGGGCACGGAAAAGCCGGATTACGGCCGCGCCGTCGACCTTCTGACCAAGGCGGCCATCCGGGAAATGATCATTCCCTCGCTGCTGCCGGTGCTGGCCCCGCTCGTCGTCTATTTCGGCGTGCTGATCATTTCCGGCTCCAAGGCCTCGGCCTTTGCGGCGCTCGGCGCCTAGCTGCTCGGCGTGATCATCAACGGCCTGTTCGTGGCGATCTCGATGACATCGGGCGGCGGCGCATGGGACAATGCCAAGAAGAGCTTCGAGGACGGCTTCGTCGACAGGAACGGCGTGCGCCACATGAAGGGATCGGAGGCCCACAAGGCATCCGTGACCGGCGATACCGTCGGCGACCCCTACAAGGACACGGCAGGCCCGGCCGTCAACCCGGCGATCAAGATCACCAATATCGTCGCCCTGCTGCTGCTTGCCGTTCTCGCCTGACGGCGGGCCGGCAAGGGACAAAGAAAAACCCGCGAGGTTTGTGCCTCGCGGGTTTTCTCGTTTCGTCTCTCCGGCTTACTGGCCCGGATTGAGATTGTTGAGGAAGTTCTTCGCTCCCGCAGCGCCCGAGCCGCCGCCCTGGAGAATCTGCTGCAGGAAGGTGAGGTCCTTGCCGCCTGTCGGCGTGGTGCGCGAGACCATGTCGAAGACCCTGCCATCCTTCAGCGAGTAGTTGGCGCGCTGCTTCACGACGCCGTCCTTGTCGAAATAGATGGCGAGAATGGTCTGGTCGATCAGCCGCGGCTTCATGAAGGCGACGGGACGGTCGCGCTTCTGGGAGATGTAGTAGAAGACCTCGCCGTCGAAGGTCGCCGTGGTCGAGGGCGTGCCGAGCGACAAAAGCACCTGTTCGCGGCTGGAGCCGACCGGCACGAGATCGAGCGACTGCTGATCGAAGATATAGCCGCCATTCATGACCTCGCCGGTCTGGCAGCTCGTAAGCCCCAAGGTCGCGATCACAAGGGCGATGGCGGTATTGCTGATGAAAGTTCTGTCAGACTTGAAATCCCGTCTCTTCAACGACATCTCCCCTAATGTAATCAATCCTCTGGCCGAACGGCCCTGACTTGCTGTGCACATCATTGTGGCCTTTCCGCGATAGCGGAGGCCGTCTTGATGTTTGTCCGGCACTCTTCATCACCGATCGCAGCGGAATGCGTAAACGACAGGTCGGGGGCGGGTCCTCGAAGCGGGCACAAACGGCATTGCAATTCGCGCCTGCTTCGGTAAACCAGCTTTTTGATTGATGCAACAAGGCCATGGGCCGAGCGGCGTTCAGAATGAGCCAATTCTGGGAATTTTCATGATCTTCGGGCTCTTTGGCAAAAGAAATCACAATCGCATCATCGTCGAACGGCAATATGCGGCGTTGACGGCGATAGCCCGCACCCCCACTTTCTACGAGCGGCTCGACGTGCCAGACACCGTCATGGGCCGTTTCGAGATGCTGTCTGTGGTGATGATCCTGTTTTTTCGCCGTACGCGCTCCTCGCAGACGAGCGGTCAGGAGCTTGCGCAGGAAATCGTGGATGCTTTTTTCCAGGATATCGATTATTCGATCCGCGAACTCGGGATCGGCGACAACAGCGTGCCGAAGCGGATGAAGAAGCTTGCCGGCATGTTCTACGGCCGGCTGGAATCCTATTCGGCGGCAATGGACGGCAATGATCGCGACGGATTGGCAGCGGCGCTCCGGCGCAATATCTACCCGCAGCAGGGTAAGGGCGCACCATCGATGGATGGTCTGGCCGATTGGATGATGACGGCCGAACGTCGCCTCGCGGATGTCTCGGAGACGGAAATAGCCACCGGCTCGGCAATGCTGCCTGAGCCGGCATAGGATCTAGGAAGATGAAAAAGACAGAATTCGATGCGGAGACGCCCTTTTCCTATCCGGTGAAGGTCGGGCATATCTCCGCCAATCCGGTGGAGGTGCATCTCGAAGCCGACAAGGCCGAGCTTGAAGGGCTCGCCGCGCTCTGGAAGGTGCTTTCGGTGGAAAGCCTGACGGCGGATCTCAGGATCGCGCGCTGGAAGCGCGACGGCATCAGGATCAAGGGCAATGTCAGGACAAGGCTGGTGCAGGCCTGCGTCGTGACGCTCGATCCGGTCGAGTCGGAAATCGATGAGGCCTTCGAGCAGATCTTCGTGCCGGAAGGCTCGAAGCTTGCCCGCGCGCCTGCCTCCGAG
>DASWOH010000011.1:0-24805 GCA_036398815.1 Rhizobium sp.
AAGCAGCCTCTCCAATCAGCGTCCATAGTCAGCGCTGAGCATTCAGGTGGCCTGGAGGGGGTTGCCAAGCGTGACATGCCTCGCGTCAGCATCGTCTTTGTCCTCGCGGGGGAGGTGGAGGTGCACGACAGGCGGACGCGCAGGTTGGTGCGTATTTCCGCCAATAATGTCGCAAGCATCAGCGACCGGATGGGAAAGCGGGTCGTGATCAAGCCGCGGAGTTCCTGGCTGATGTTCCAGGTTCCGGAAGCGGTGCTGCGTCAGAATTTCGAGGAATTGACCGGTAGACCCTATGTGCAGGAATTCGCTCTGTCTGCGGTCAGTTTTCGCCAGGGTGGAGCGCAGAGGCTGTACCAGACGCTTCGCCAGGCTGAGAAGGATCTCATGTCGGCCCGTCCGGCGGAACGGGTCATGCTCGCGAAAGCCTATAACGAGCTGGTGCTGGTCAAGCTCTTCGCGAAGCTGCCGCACAATCTGTCCGATGCGTTCAGTCGCGGCGCATTGGAAACGGCGCCCCGGCAGCTTCTGAGGGCGGAAGCGTTCATGCGTGACAATCTGCACAATTCGATCATGCTGGAGGATCTCGCCAATGCTGCCGGCTGCAGCTCGCGGGCGCTCCAGCGAATGTTCCGGACCTATCGAGGGGACTCGCCGATGGGGGTATTGTGCAATTACCGTCTTGCCGCCGCCCATGGGGCAATCAAAGGCGGTCAGGCTGAGAGTATAACCGATCTTGCGATGGGCCTTCAGTTCTCGAATCCGGGGCGCTTCTCGGTTCTGTACAAGCATGCGTATGGTTTCAGTCCCTCGTCGATCCTCCGTTTTACCCGGG
The DNA here is from genome assembly GCA_036398815.1 of Rhizobium sp. Classification (GTDB taxonomy): domain Bacteria; phylum Pseudomonadota; class Alphaproteobacteria; order Rhizobiales; family Rhizobiaceae; genus Rhizobium. The sequence goes on from DASWOH010000011.1 coordinate 833, forward strand.
AGCGGAGCGACGGGGCCGGGACGGCATGATGCGCCTGCAGATCAGCATGAATTATAACTGCCTCCGTGCCGCTCGGGTTGGGTAATGGGTTTAAAAGCTGGATTTTTTTGCGTTCTGGCCTGCCTTTTGACAGGCTGTGCGTTACCCGAGTCGGGTCCGAAAACGTCACGGGTCCTGGAGGAGGCGGCCCGGCAGGCCGCGCCCCCGTTCGCGTTGGTCGACGTCAACTCACAGTCGGCGATAAGGAACGTGGAGCGCCCGCGGCCGAGCCTTGCCGCCAAATTTGGTGAGGGGCCGCGCGATCCTGGCTTGCGCATCGCTGTGGGAGACGTGATTTCCGTCAGCCTCTGGGAAGCGCCGCCCGGCAGCCTGTTCGGCACGGCCGTGAGCAGCACCGGCCAGCAGCAGCAGGCTTCCGGCAGCTCCGTGACCATTCCGTCCCAGGTCGTGAGCAGCGACCGGACCATCGGCATTCCCTATGTAGGCCGCATCAATGCCGCCGGACGCACGCCGGCGCAGGTAGAGAGCATGGTGGTGGCGGCGCTTGCCGGCAAGGCGGTGCAGCCACAGGCTCTGGTGACGGTGCAGCAGAGCACGGCCAACACCGTGACCGTGACCGGTGAAGTCGCCGGCGGTGCGCGCGTGACGCTTTCGCCGGCGGGGGATCGCATCCTGGACGTGATTGCCGCTGCGGGCGGATTGCGCGCGGGGGTCAATGAGAGCGTTGTTTATTTGACGAGAAGGGGCGCGACCATGGCTCTCCCCTTCGAAACGATCGTCCAGTCACCGCGCGAGAACATACGGTTGCGCCCGGAGGATGTGGTGACGGTGGTGCGTGAACCAAGGACCTTTACGATTCTTGGCGCGACCGGACAAAACGGGGAAGTGGCCTTCAGCTCGCAACGCGTCACCATGGCAAACGCGGTGGCGCGTGCGGGTGGCCTCCAGGACAGCCGCGCCGACGTGACGGGCGTATTCCTGCTTCGCTACGAGCCGCTTGATATCGCACGCCGTGTTGTTCCTCCCGACAATCCGCTTCTGCGCAGAGGCGGCCCGGTTCCGATCGTCTATCGGTTCAATCTGAAGAGTGCGGCGACATTGCTTGCGATGCAGAGTTTCGAAATTCAGCCGCGCGATATCATTTATGTTTCCAACGCGAGTTCCGTTGATGTGCAGAAATTCATGGCCTTGTTCCAGGGTGTCACCTCACCGGCTCTCTCCGCCACATCCATTGGTATATCAGCAGCAGCGGCGAATTGATGAAGACTGCGTAATTCCTGGTTTACAGATGAAGGATGTCGAGATGCGAACACGAGCGGAAAGGGGCCATCATGATGATATCGGGCTTGCAGACTGCTCTACGCGTCGGTCGGTCACGGAGAGCTGACATGAGTTCATCGACGCTGCTTCATCTGCATGAACTCATGGCGTTCGATCGGCACGAGGCCGAGGCAGCCATCCTTCGGCGCGTGACGAGCACCTATCTCGGCGATCACACGGCTCTGGTGCGGGTCCTTGGCCGCTACAAGCTCTATGTGGACACGCGCGACAGAGGCTTCGGTTCGCACATCCTGCTCGACGGTTTCTGGGAGATCTGGCTCACGCTGTTCTGCGCCCGCAACGTCAAACGTGGCATGACCGCCGTCGATGTCGGTGCGAATTTCGGATATTATTCCGTGCTTCTGGCCGAGCTTGTCGGCGATGAGGGCCAGCTTATCTCGGTGGAGCCCAATCCCCACGCGGCGGATTTCCTGAACCGTAGCGTCGATCTCAACGGTCTGTCCAGGCGAACGAAGATCGAAGCTGTCGCCCTCGGTAGCATGAGCAAGGGTTGGGCATCGCTTTATGTTCCCCACAGCGAGCCGAAGAACGCATTGATCGTTGCCGACGAATTTGTTCCGCAGGTCGAGAACGGCGGGGTGATCAAGGTTCCGGTCACCACGCTCGATCGGCTTTGTGCAAATTCCGAGCGGATCGATTTCATCAAGATCGATGCCGAGGGGGCGGAGGAGGCCATATTCGAGGGGATGAGCGAGACGATCGCCCGTCACAAGCCGATTATCGTCGTAGAGTTCAACGCTGGCCGCTATGTCGACGCGGGCGGCTTTCTCGATCGGTTGACCGCCATCTACGGCTCGCTCCGTCGTCTCGATTTCAGCGGCGAATCACTACCGGTCACGCGCGAACAGCTTCTGACCGTATATGGGGGCGACGATGCGCTTCTCGTCCTTTCCCGCGACACGCCGGCCTGAGGCCGCTGTCCAAGCAGATGATGATGGTGGGAGAGGCAAGAGTGAGTCAGACGATTCTTTACGATGGTCTTAACCTTTCGCTCAAGAAAGGCACGGGCGTTGCAACCTATACCCGGAGCCTGATGTCGACGGCGCAGGCCCTCGGCTATCGGACCGGCGTCGTCCATGGCATTCAAGGAAACATTCCGCGCGATCCGATGTTGCGCGAAGTCATCCTGTTCGATGACAGCAGCGAACGTCCGACCGGGCCGCTTTTCACCGCCCGGCGCTGGTTGCGGCGCCGGGTCGCCGCTCCATTCGGTGTGAAGCCCGTTCCTATTCCTCTGAATGGTACGGTCATCCTGAAGTCGCTTCAAACGCAGCTCGGCGATTCCGGGCTGCTTTACGCCTCGAACGATCTGTTCAATCTCGCGCGTCATCATTTCAAGCGCTATGGCAGCAATCTCGCCCTGAGCTTCGAGAACCAACCGGATCTCCTGCATTGCACCTACCCGATGCCGATGGCCGCGAGGAGGTCGTTGAATGTCTACACGATCCACGACCTTGTGCCGCTGCGGCTGCCCTATCTGACCGAGGATGACAAGCGCTATCACTACAGGATGCTGCGGTCCCTGGTGAAACGGGCGGATCATATCATCACGGTCTCCGAAACCTCTCGCGCCGACATCATCAAGGTGCTGGGCGTCGATGAAAAGCGCGTCAGCAACACCTACCAGGCCGTCCACGTACCGGACGCGCTCCGCGCGAAGCCGGACGATGTGGTGGCCGACGAGCTCGCCGGCATCTTTCATCTGGATTGGAAGGGGTATCTCCTGTTCTTCGGCGCTTTCGAGCCGAAAAAGAATATCGCGCGCCTGATCGAAGCCTATCTCGCCAGCAAGGTGGATCTGCCGCTGATCATTGTCGGCGCACCTGGTTGGAAAGGCGACGCAGCGCAAGAGTTGATCAACGACGAGCGTTTTCGTTTCTATCGGCGTGCTGACGACCGGATCATTCCGCAACGCCAGATCCAGCGTTTCGATTTCGTCTCCTATCCTTTGCTCATCAGCCTGATCAGAGGAGCGCGGGCCGTGCTTTTCCCCTCGCTCTACGAGGGTTTCGGATTGCCGGTGCTCGAATCCATGCAGTTGGGAACCCCTGTACTCAGTTCGACGGAAGGATCGATTCCCGAGATTGCCGGCAAGGCTGCTCTGCTCGTCGATCCGTATAGTACGGATGACATGCGTAAGGCGATATCCAGCCTCGCGCAGGATGACGGGCTTTGCGCGCATTTCGCCGAGGCCGGCCCGAAGCAGGCGGCTCGTTTTTCCGCAGACCGATATCATCAAAGGGTGGGCGAGCTCTATGACTCTCTCTTCCATGGATAGATCAGGGAGGATGCTTGCATGACGATCCTCTTCGCGTTCGGCATGCCAGGCGTGATGTCATCCTGGGGCGTTGCGGCGCTTCATGCGGCGGCACGCGAGGCATTCGGCGAATATGCAGTCATTTCGACCGATACCGTCGAGGATTTGAGACAGCATGTGCAAAGCCGGACGAAGGAGCATGCCGTCCTTGTCTCCCAGTTTCCCGAGGCGAAGCTGTCGGAGCTGATTTTGCGGGTGAACCTGCCCTTCATGCTGTTTCTCGAAAATCCGGTCGATGCGGTTTCCTATCTCGCGCGCTCCACCGGGCAACAGGATTTCGCCCTGGTCAGGGCCGTCTCGGCAAGCCTTGCCTGCCTCGAGCCATTCGCGCATGCGTCCGCCGCACTTGTCATGCGCCGCAACGATGTTGGCGGGCGGGGCGGCATCGATATGCTGCTGAAGAGAATAGACGAGCATTTCAATATCGATCTCACGCTCGATCAGATAACCAGTGCTCTGCAGCATGTTGGCATGACGGCATCCGGTGAAAAATTACCGGTGACACCTCCGAAATTGGAGGAGGCGGCCGCGGCGGTCATCGCCGGGTATGTGCCTCCGCGGGAAGACGGATCAGAACTCAGCGGGTCCCTGCGCGAGGCGGTCAAGAAGGTTCTTCTTCCCCTGGAGATCGGGCGCGGCGATGTTTCCGGTCAGCCTATCTCCTGGCCGCGAGCGGCGTTCTTTTCGGGTGACAGACCGGGGGGAAGCCTTGACGATTCGCTCGATCTTACCGGCGGCGCGCGATGCATCATCTATGGCCCTTATTTTCACCTTCCCCCCGGTCGCTGGAACGCCAAGCTGGCTTTCGACATCGATGAGGACTGCTATGGTCAGATCTTCACCATAGAGGTTCATTCCGGGGAAATGCTCGGCAAGCTCCGGGTTTGTCCGCAGGGGACAGGCTCCTTCGAAGCGAGCATGCTCATTGACGTCGTTGACCCGCGAATCGCCATTGAAGTCCGATGCATGATGGACAGCGGCGCCATCGAGGGCCGCCTTTCCGGCTGGACCGTCGAATGGCGGCGCGCGGCATAGCCTGTTGCCATACCATCAGTGGGGTCGGCGGCATCGGCATCCTGAGCTTTGCCGACATGGCGCGACACTTCACGTCCTCTCAAGACGAGGTGGGGTCCGGCAGTTGGGACTTGCGTTAGGCGTGGTCCCGTTCCCAATACCAGGCCACATACATCCGTTTCCTGTCATGCCGGCGGTTTTTCAGGAAGGTGCGGATTGAACGCACATCCTCCCTTTCGCAGGCGACCCAGACGAAGGTTTCGTCATCGATTAAGGCAATCGCATTCTTGACCGCTTCCGCGAGAACGGCTGTCGCTCCGGCTGGGTAATCCCTTCGGTGCAGCCAGCGGACTTCGAGCGATCCCGCGGATGGAAGCGGCTGCTCTTCCGCCTCGTCCAGCACCTCGATGATCGCTTGCATCCGCGTGCCCGGCGGCACTTCGGCCGCAATGCGAGCGATGGCGGGAAGAGCGCTTTCGTCTCCGGCCAGAAAAATGGATTGCGCCGCCGGGAGGCCGCCGCCTCCCGGTCCGAGCAGCGCGACCTTCTCTCCGGGCCGCACATCCCGGGCAAAGTCGGCTCCGGGGGTCTCGATGCCGGGAACCGGATGCTGCAGGAAGTCGATCCACAGTTCCCGGCGCTCGATATCGACAGCGCGGATCGTATAGACGCGAACCAGAAGTTCGTCCTCTCCCTCCGGCCAGGCAACGCGGCCATCCTCGCGAAGTCCCGGCCAAACCGGGGACCTGCCCTTTGGAGGGACGAGGAGGCGGACATGCATGTCACCCCCGACGAAAGGCGTGACGTCAGCGCAGGCAAACGTCACGCGCCGCATATGAGGGGTGACATTCTCCGCCGAGACCACCGTGGCCTCGTGAATATTCGGCATCGGAGGCGGAGGACTTGACCAAGTCAATTCGAGCGGATCCTCGCCGGCAAAGTAGAAAAGGTGCTCGGCGATAATGGTGCGGCTCAACTGAAGCATCTTTTCCGTCGGGCAGGTGAGTTCGATCAGGAGCCGGACATTGTCGGCGCGAATGCGCGCGCAGCCTGCCTCGCTTTTCAATAACACAAGGTTCTCGATTCGCTGGACATCGGAATGCTCAACGAAGTGCTCGCAGATTTCGTCGAGCAAGCGTCCGGCGTCCTTCGGCAGGGCTGTACCGGATAGTTTGAATTCGTGAACTGCGTTCATGGCTGCTCTCCCTTCTGAGAACCCTCGGTGCGGACGGCGTTTTCATCAATGCCAGCTCATGTGATCGCCGTAAGGCCGGCTTTTCTCCATTCAAACGGCGACATGGAATTCGGCGTCTTCGAAAGGAAGGGGCGATCCCCATAGTCAACGAACCCGCCCTGTCATCATCCGATGCCGGCCTATTGGGAGCATGATCGGCCTGCCCGAGGTGGGATCGGTGATGATGCGGCTTTCGAGGCCGAAGACCTGCCGCACGTTCTCTTCCGTCAGCACATCTTCCGGTTTTCCGGAGACGTGCACACGCCCCGCCGCCATTGCGACAAGGTAGTCCGCATAGCGCGCTGCAAGATTGAGATCATGCAGCACCATGACAACAGTGGTTCCGCGGGAGTGGTTGAGATCGGTCAATAGATCCAGGACTTCGACCTGGTGGTTGATGTCGAGAAATGTCGTCGGTTCATCCAGCAGCAGAACCTCCGTTTGCTGCGCCAGCGCCATGGCAATCCAGACCCGCTGGCGTTGCCCGCCGGAAAGCTCGTCCACCGGCCTTTCGGCAAGCTCCACGGTTTTGGTGGCCGTGAGTGCGCTTTCCACGGCTTCCTCGTCCTTGCGCGTCCAGCGTGAAAACAGGCCCTGGTGAGGATGTCTCCCGCGACTGACAAGGTCGGCAACTGCGATGCCTTCGGGCGCGATCGGCGATTGAGGGAGCAGCCCCAATGTTCGAGCCAGTTCTCGGGGTGGAGTTCGGTGGATCGACTTGCCGTCAAGCAACACATGCCCCCGATGCGGTGAGAGGAGCCGAGACATCGTGCGCAAAAGTGTCGACTTGCCGCAGGCATTGGCGCCGACGATCACGGTGATCTTGCCGGGCGGCACGGCGAGATCAAGCTCATGCAAAATATCGGTATCGCCGTAGCCCGCCGAAAGCCGGCTGACGGTAAGGGAGTGAACGGTCATAGCGAGCCTCCGGTCCGGTTGACGCGCACGATGAGGAAAATCAGGTAGGGAGCACCCAATGCGCCGGTCACCACCCCGACCGGATAGCGACTTGGCAAAAGGAACTGGCCGCCATAATCGCCCGCCAGCACAAGCATTGCACCGATCAGAGCCGAGGGGATCAGCAACGATCCGTTGCCTCCCACTAAACGGGCGGCAATCGGACCGGACAGAAAGGCGACAAAGGCGATCGGACCCGTCACCGCCGTCGCAGACGCGATCATGCCGACTGCCGCAACGATGACCATGATACGGGTCCTCGCAACCCGGACACCCAGGGCGGCGGCGGTGTCATCGCCCAGCCGCAGCGTCTCCAGATCACGCGCAAGGCTCAAGAGAATCCCGCCGAAAACGACCAGGGCCAGTAGAAGCGGCAGCGCTTGGCCAAGCTGCGCGCCATTGACGCTGCCGGTCAGCCAGCGTATCGCCTCTTGCAGGCTCCAGGCCGGTGCGCGGGAGAGGATATAGGCGATAAAGCTTTCCAGCATCGCCGAGACGCCGATTCCGACAAGAATGAGCCGCGTTCCCGCGACGCCGTTCCGGAACGAAAGGGCGTAAACCAGCAGCGCCACGCCCAGACCGGCGGCGATAGCCAGGACTGATACGACCGGGCCGCTCAGCGACAACACGACGATGGCAAACACAGCCGCCGCGCTTGCGCCTGAACTGATGCCTATGATGTCCGGGCTGGCGAGGGGATTGCGCAGCATGATCTGGAAGGCTACGCCGCCGAGCCCGAAGCTCAGCCCTGCAAGGACCGAGAGTGCGGCCCGCGGCAGCCTCAGTTGCCCGACTGTAAAGGCTGCGCCTGGTACGTTTTCCCCGAGCAATACGCGGATGACGTCTTTTGGCGGCGTGAAGGATTGTCCCAGCGCCAGGGTTACAGCAAAGATCGCGGCCACAAGCGTCAATAGAGCGGCGATCACAAGAGAGTGCTTGCGGGCGCGTCGGCGGCGGTTTTCAACGATGAGATCGATGGGTGGGGAAAGCGTCGTCACAATTCATGGACTCGCTGGCGTCTGACAATCCAGATGAAGAACGGTGCGCCCACGAGGGCGGTAACGATACCGACGTCGATCTCGGCCGGTCTGGCGACGATACGCCCGACGACGTCCGCACCGAGCAGCAGGCAGGCGCCCCCCAGTGCGCTGAACGGCAGCAACCATCGGTGATCGACGCCGACCAACAGACGGCACAAATGCGGCACGACCAGTCCCAGAAAGCCGATAGGCCCGCATACCGCCGTGATTGCCCCGCACAGGAGGATGGCGCCGAGCGAGGCAACCGCACGGGCCACGGCAACGCGCTCGCCAAGCCCGGCCGCCAGTTCATCGCCCAAAGCCAGCGAGTTCAGCTTGCGCGCCGATAGAAGGCTGATTGCGAAACCGACTGCAAGAAACGGGAGCACCGGGGAAATGCGGTCGAAGGTCGCTCCACCCACGCCGCCTATCTGCCAGGAGCGGATGCCGCCGGCTATATCGTTTCGCGGCAGCACCACGGCGATCACCATCGAAGAAAAAGCAACCGATGTCGCGGCGCCGGCCAGCGCCAGTTTGAGGGGAGTTGGCCCGCCGCGCCCCAAAGAGCCTATGGTGTAAACGAAGACCGCTGAACACCCGGCTCCGAGGATCGCGGTCCAGATATAGGCATCCGCGGAGGCGATATCGAACCATGCGACACCGATGACGACCGCGAGCGAGGCTCCCATATTGACGCCCAGAATACCCGGATCGGCGAGAGGGTTGCGTGTCACGCCCTGCATGATCGCACCTGCAAGCCCGAGTGCGGCACCGGCAAGCAACGCAAGCAGCGTCCGCGGGATGCGCACGGCCACCGCCGCCTGGCCGATATTGTCGACCCCTCCGGCAAGGGCCGAGATGATGTCCACCCAGGACACCTCGCGTGTGCCGGTCGTGACCGAGAGCGCGCATAGCGCGGCAAGCGTCACGACCAGCCCGCTCAGCCAGACGCTCCGGCTCCGGTTCGACCGCCCGCAGACGGCCGGCCGGGAGGATGATTGTCGGCTATCGGCTGTCATTTGGACTTTCTGGCCGCTTCGGCAAGCAGGTCCACATAATCCTTCAATACCCAGCGGATCGAAAGCGGCGTCGGATTGGCCGCCGTACCGAGCGGATTCCTGCCCAGCATGACGACAGCCCCCTTGGCGACAGCCGGCATCCTGGAAGTGAGCGGATTGGCCTTCAGCGCATCGAGCAACTGCTGATTGCCATAGGTTACGACGATATCGACATCGTCGAACGAATCGATACGCTCGGAGCTGACCGAGCCCGCGAACCGCCCCGGTGCCGAAGCCTCCACAACGCTTTTCGGTGACTTCAACCCGAGATCCGCGAAGAACTTCACCCGAGTGTCGTTGGTGGTGTAGAAGTTGACGGTGCTCAGATCGGTCGGATCGAGATGGGTTATGAACATGGCCGTTTTTCCCTTGAGCTCAGGGTGCCCGGCGACCGCTTTGGCAATGTCGGCCTCGATCTCCGTAATCAATGCCTCGCCCTCGGCGGCCATACCCAGCCCGGCGCTGTCGAAGCGGATCATCTCGCGCCAATCCGTCGACCAGGGCGCTTGCGGATAGGCGACGACCGGCGCGATCTGGCTCAGCGTGTCGTAATCCGACTGACTGAGGCCCGAATACGCCGCCAGGATCACATCGGGATGGGTGGCGGCAACCGCCTCGAAATCGATGCCGTCCCCTTCGTCGAAGAGCACCGGTTTGCCGGCATGAAGCTCGCCCAGCCTCTCGGACACCCAGGGCAACAGCCCGTCGCCGTCATCGTCTCCGAAATTAGCCGCGGCAAAGCCGACAGGCACGATTCCAAGCGCCAATGGCACTTCATGGTTCGCCCAGGCGACCGTGGCGACCCGTTCGGGCTTCCTGGCGATGACCGTCGTGCCGAAAGCATGCTCGATGGTCATCGGATAGGAGGTGCCTTCCCCCGCCCAAACGCCATTGATCGCAATAATCCAGACGCATGCCGCCGCCACCCGTATGGCAGAAAGAAACAACCGCAGCATCGCGCAAAACTCCACCTGACGTTTTTAAGTGGACTTCCAGTCTCAGGTTCATCGGGCCGCGTCAACGGGGATGCAGGCGCTGACGGGCAGGAGCATCGAGATTTCCATCGGATCCTACAAAACCCCGGAAATTTACAATACTGGATAAACAGGCTCAAGTTAGTAGCCCCCAGGGGTAAATCAAACCAAACCATCATGGCTGCCAAGGCCGGGAGGAGATCTCTCGCCCATGTCGGAGGACCGGGGATGCGTTCGGGATGATCCTCAAACCTGGCTCCAATCCCGGCGCACTCCTGCGGAAAGCCAGCAATCGCCACATTAACTTCTGGAACGTGAACATGGACATCGAAAGAACAAGCGGTCGCTCGCGGCAGGCCCTTATCCGCTACCGGAATGCGGTCCTGCTCGGTTGTACGGCTCTCGTCGCCTTCACGCCGACTCTCTCACTCGGCCAGGAGGCCGACAATTCGGGGGCCGATGCCACGACGCTCAAGCCGATCGTCCTTCAGAGCGGCGGCAACACCAGCGTCCTCGACACCAGCAACGATTCGAAGTCAATCGTGGCGACCAGCACCACGGGCGGCGGCAGAATGCCGACGGATATCCTGGACACGCCCGCTTCGGTCTCCGTCATCACCTCCAAGGAAATCCAGGAGCGCGGCGCCAACACGGTCGAGCAGGTCTTGCAGTATACCGCCGGTGTGAACACGGACTTTTACGGCTCGGACGACCGGTTCGACTATTTCAAGATTCGCGGCTTCGATGCCTATATGTATCGCGACGGGCTGGTCATCGGCCGGCCCTTCGGGGGGCTGCGCGAGGAACCTTACGCTTACGAACGCGTCGAGGTGCTGAAGGGCGCGAATTCGACAGGCTTCGGGGTTTCCGATCCCGGCGGAGCGGTGAACTTCGTGACCAAGCGGCCGAAGAGCGAACGCTTCGGCGAAGCCTATGCCACCGGCGGCTCCTTCAAGCACGCCGAAGCGGGCGTCGATTTCGGCGACAACATCACCGACGACGATACGCTGTCGTACCGCATCACCGGCAAGTTCCAGAGATCCGATGCCGAATACGACTATTCGAAGGACAACGAGAACTTCATCATGGGCGGCCTGACCTGGCGTCCCAGCGGCGACACCAGCCTGTCGGTCGTCTTCGACCATCTGGACAAGGACGGCGTTCCCGGAAGCGGCGGCCAGCCCGTGGGCTCGCATTTTGACCGCAGCCGCTTTTTCGGTGAGCCGGACTACAACTATCGCGGCATAAACAGGAATTCGGTCAGCGTCATGTTCGACCACGATTTCGGCGACGGCCTGAGCTTCAGCACGAATGCGCGCTACAGCAAGGCGAACACCAATTTCGGCTACGCCTATATCTCGGCAACGCCGACTGACGGCTCGACCTCCGCAAGCCGCGCCTATTTCGGCAACGACAGTTCCACGGAGCAGTTCGTCATCGATACGCATCTGCTTTACGAGGCGAATTTCGAAAACATCGACAGCCGCAGCATGCTCGGCGTCGAGTACAACACGACGGATATCGACAACAAGACCTATTGGGGTCCTGCTCCCGACATCGACTGGACCAATCCGGTCTATACGGGCAGACCCGGCTCCGTGCCGCTGATCGCCAGCACCAAAAGCGATCAGAAGACGAAGGCGATCTATTTCCAGGAAGACCTGACCTTCTTCGACAAGCTCATCGCAACCATCGGCCTGCGCAACGACTGGCTCGACCTGAGCGAAACCGACAAGCTTTATGGCTTAGGCGGCTCCAGTGACGTCAGCAAATTCACCAAGCGCTTCGGCCTGGCCTACAAGATCACCGACGAGCTTTCGACCTATGCGAGCTATGCCGACTCCGTTGCGCCGCCGCAGACCGGCGTCGAGCCGGAAACCGGCGAGCAATATGAAATCGGCGTCAAATACCGCCCGACCGATTTCCCCGCCCTGTTCAGCGCCGCGGTCTACGACCTGACGAGGGAAAACATCACGGTCACCGATCCGGCGACCCTGCTGCCATCCACCGTCGGCAAGGTCCGCCATCGCGGCATCGATCTCGAAGCGAAGGCCGAGGTCACCGACAATATCAGCGTGATCGCATCCTATTCCTACATCGACTCCAAGATCGTCAACAACGGCGGCGACGGCACCGAGGGCAACCGCCTCGCCCTGGTGCCGAAGCATTTCGCCTCCACCTGGGTCACCTATACCTTGCCGGCTGAAGGTTTGCGCGGAGACACGACGTTCGGGCTCGGCGCTCGCTATACGGGCTCTTATTATCTGAGCAACGACAATACCTCGAAGTCCAAGGATAATGTCGTTTTCGATGCGTCACTGACCTACAAAATTCAAAAGAACACCAGTTTCCAGCTGAATGTCAGCAATGTGTTCAACGAAAAGCACGTTGCCTATGGCGGCTTCGGAGCGGACTTCTATAATCCTGGCCGCACCGTCATGGCAACGCTCCGCCAGACCTGGTGATGGTCCCGTCTCACCCGAAACCCTGTCGGGTGGGACGCCCTAACTGTTCCTGCTGCATACGACGCCATGCCGCAGGGGTGGCGCCAACGATCTGGCGAAAGACCTTGGTCAGATGCGCCTGATCGGAAAAACCGAGTTGGGCGGCGATATCGGCCACGGCAAGCCCGCTTTCCAGCAAGAGCTTCTTCGCATGGTCGGTACGCTTTCCAAGCTGCCATTGAAGCGGCGTCTTGCCGGTGGTCTGTTTGAAGACATTGGAGAACCAGCTTTCCGACAGGCCGACCGTCTCGGCCATCTCCGCAACAGTCAGGCGATAGTCGCCAAGTTTATCGATGCGCGAAATCAGCTTGTTCATTTGCGCCTGCGTAAGCCTGCCGCCGGCTCGCCCGCTTGCCTGGTCCGGGATGTCAAGAAGGCCCGTTACGATACTTCCGGCCAGGCTTTCTGCGTAGACTGCATGTTTCGACGGTTTCGAGACTTCGTCGAGCAGCAAGCCGGCCAGCGTTTCGATAGCCCCGACATCCTGAATTTCGACCGGACTGCGCAGGGCCGTCAGCGCAGCCGACGCTCCTACCGAGGGCGACAAAAATCGCAGCAATCGATCCTTGTGCATGTGCAGATTGAGATGTGAGAAACGGTGCGTGGAATTGCTGTTGGTCCACATGGGGATACCGGCGGGCACATAGACCGCTCGCGTCATTGGACGATAATGCTGCAGAAATTCGCCGTTCCGGTTTGAAATTCGAATTCGAGACGATACGTCGCTGAAAAAAAACATGATGCGCGGATCGTCCGACAGGTAGTAGCCATTGGCGCCCGCTTGGCTCTCGGCTTCCCAAAAGACACTCACCAGTCCGTCTAAACAACGCCACTTGACCGGCGCAGTCACCCGAATCCCTTCGGTGTGCCAAATCATGGAATGCCAATAACTCAATGTCAGAAACCGCCTGCGCCGGAGAGGAAGGACAGCATGCCTGTCTGGCGAGGCTTTGCGATGAAGCATCTCATTTCAGCCAGCTTCTCCAATGGCTTTCCGGGCGGGATCTTGCGGCTGCCCGTCTTTTTCGCTTAATATGAGCATAGCTATCATGTTTTCTTGTGGTTGCAAAGATATTGCGAAGGCCGGCCCCGCCAAACGGGCTTGGTCGCGAATGTCCGGCGCGATGCAAACGGTGCCGCAGCGAAGCGTCGCCGGTCTCAGCCGCTACCGCCGTTATCCCTTGGCGAACTTTGGCGGCGGACCACCAATGAAACGATCGCGCTCGCGCCAAAGCGCCGGAAGAGAGAGCAATACGATCGACATCAGCGCGATGATTGTCTTCGTCAGCTGCGAGAATTCCGGTGTCATCTGGTCGACATAGAAGACCATGTAGACGATCGCGACATGCCAGACATAGACGTGAAGCGAATGTCGGCCAAGAAGCCGCAGGAAGCTGAGGGAGAATAGCCATGTGGCCCCGGCGGCCAGGCGCCGAACGAATGGCCGCTCGTGACGCGGGCCGGCGATCAGAAGCCATGCAAGCCCGATAGCGACGGTGGGGAAGTTCATGAGATAGACCGGCCCGAAATCTGCCCGGATTTCCATGGTTGCAAATTTGTCGAGTACGAACTGCGGCAGCAAGTCGTGTGCCGTCGCGATCCGCAGCGGGAGAAAGAACAGGCAAATGGCCAGCGACAGTTTCGGGATCAGCGTCGCTTCCGGTTTGAATATCCTGGACCAGTCGATTTTCCGCATCGTCGTCAGCGCGCCCAGAACGAGGCCGGAGAAAAACACGATCTGCCAGCCGAGCAAATTGAAGCTGACGCGGATACCCTGTTGATCGCTGCCCATGATCCAGGAATTGACCGCCTCCGTCACCAGACGTTGCAGGCCGAGTTGCCCGGCCATCCAGAGAATGATCGAGCTGACGGCGACATAAGCCCATTTGTCCTTGAGGCAGAGCCAGATGATCGGCGGTGCGAAGATCATATAGACGATATATTGCGGCAGGATATCCATGAACGTCGGCTGGAACAGCAGGGCGGCGATTGCTGCAAGACGAAGTGGATCATCGAAGGTCGTGAAGCCCAGCCATTGGTTCCAGACCCGATAGGCATCCGGCAGGATCATCTGCGCCACGAGCACCGCCATCACGATTCCCATGGCATATCGGTAAAGCTCGAAGGCGCGAGCCCATATCTTTTGACTGGCGGTGTCGTAGCCGGATTTCTCCATCCTTCGGCCATAGACCATGCCGATCAACAAGCCGGATAGAAACACGAAGCCCTGGGCGTCTTCCACAAAGACGATTTGGTTATGATTGATCAGCAGCATCCAGTAGCCGCCGACGAATATCAGATGATTGATAAGCATGAAGACGAGGAAATATCCGCGCAGCCCATCGATGATTTCGTACCGTTTCATGTCTTCCCCCCTGCGTTCGTAACAGGTGGCCGCATGCCGTTGATAAATGACTTAGAATTATGCCCCGACCAGAATGAAAGGGGTTATGTGAACGCTATGTGAACGCTGGCGGAAAATGGCGGCTATGAGCATCCTGATCACGGACTAATGATCGCATCTGGTGAGGGGAGCTAGCCGGCGCCGGGCGCTGAACCGCTTCGCTTCGTCCACCGTCGCGACACATCGACTTTCAATTGGAAGGTTGTCCGAATCGACAGAGCCGTTATTGTCCGGCGGTACTAAAAGACAGAAGTCGAAGACAGGTTTAACAGAGACCTTGGATACCATAACGATTGTCCTCGTCCTGCTGCTCGCCGTTGTGGTGAGCGGGGCTATTTCCCGCAGTCTGCCGTTTTCCTTGCCGCTTCCGCTTGTGCAGATAGCGCTGGGCGCAATGGTGGGGCTTGTTGCAGACCTTCGCGTGACGCTGGAACCCGATATTTTCTTCCTGCTGTTCTTGCCGCCGCTCCTCTTTCTCGACGGGTGGCGTATCCCGGCGGAAGAATTGCTGAAGGATCGCTCGACCATCCTGGAATTGTCGTTGGGCCTGGTCGTCTTCACTGTTGTCGGCGTCGGCTTCTTCATCGACTGGATTATCCCGGCCATGCCGCTGGCGGTCTGTTTCGCCCTGGCCGCCGTCGTGTCTCCGACCGATCCGATTGCCGTCTCTGCCATTGCCCAACGCGTGCCGATCCCGAAGCGGATGATGCACATCCTCGAAGGGGAATCGCTCCTCAACGATGCCTCCGGCCTGGTCTGCCTGCGCTTCGGCATCGCCGCCGCCTTGACGGGAACGTTTTCCCTCTACGATGCGACGTTGACGTTTCTATGGGTTGCGCTTGGAGGGATTTTTGTCGGCGTTGCGGTAACCTGGGGTGTGACCCGCGCGAAGGACTGGATCACCCGTCGGATCGGCGAGGAAACGGGATCGCAGATCCTCATCAGCCTGCTCATCCCCTTTGCATCGTACCTTCTCGCCGAGCATCTGCATTGTTCCGGCATCCTCGCGGCAGTGGCGGCAGGCGTGACGATGAGCTTCGCGGAGAGCACAGGTAACGCTTTGGCCGTCACGCGCATTCGCCGCAACACCGTCTGGGATATGATCCAGATCGCGGCCAACGGCATTATCTTCGTTCTTCTCGGTGAACAGCTCCCGGGCATTCTCTCCCGCTCGGTCGAGACGGTTAAATTGACGGGTCATGAGAATGCATGGTGGTTGGCGGTCTATGTCATTGCGATCAATGTGGGTTTGGCGCTGCTTCGTTTCGTATGGGTTTGGGTTTCCCTGCAGTTGACGCTGTTTCGCACCGGCCGGCATCGTTCTTCTCCGAGCTGGCGTATCGTTGCTGCGATGTCGTTTGCCGGGGTGCGGGGTGCCATTACGCTTGCGGGTGTGCTCACCCTGCCGTTGGCGATGAATGACGGCACACCCTTTCCCGCGCGCGACCTTGCGATCTTTCTCGCCGCTGGCGTCATCATCGTCTCCCTGATCGCCGCAAGCGTTGGCCTGCCTGTCCTGTTGAAGGGATTGCAGATGCCGGCGGAGGCGAGCCGTGATGCGGAGGAAGACGCGGCGCGCATCGGTGCCGCGGAAGCAGCCATCGCCGAAATCGAGCGTGTGCAGCATCGCCTGGCGGAAGGGCGCAAGGATGCCGATCTCTATGTTGCCGCTGCATCCCGGATCATGGAGCTCTATCGTCAGCGTATCGAAAGTCGCAGCCGCGAGGGGGAGGCGGGCATCCTTCTGCGACGTAACGAGCAGATCGAACGCGAGTTGCGGCTTGCCGCGCTGCGCGCCGAACGGCAGGAGCTTTTCCGCAAGATGCGCCGTCGCGAGCTTGGCAGCGATACGGCGCGCAAGCTCATACGGGAGCTGGATCTGCTCGAAGCAAGATATACCGGCTAGCAATTCCAGGAAAAGTGCGCGGCGGTTTTCCGCCCGGAATTGCGGTCTTGGCCCGGCTTGCAACTGACTTTTTCGCCTTCTCCGGGCGAACCGCTCCTGCTAAGCGGAAATGTGAACGGACAAATCCGTCCTCCTATTTTCAGGCGGGATGAAGCCAGATCCTTTGGCTTCATCGAAAATCCCACAGCCCCCGCGGGCATGACGGTGCCTCTTCGTTTCCACGGTCGTCCGGCGCGCCCGCCGAACTGATCGGTCGCATGCTTCGCCATCAACCGTCGGCAACCTTCCGATAATTTCCCCATTCGCCCAAAATCTCGACCATCGGGCATGGCCCTGATGAACCTCTCCTTCCGTCATCGAGCTTGATCGGCGGCGCTCGATCGCGGGCCGGCATCCCCTCTCATCCGCGAGCGGGCCATCCGGGGATGCCGGCACTCCGACGGCATAGCACAAGCAGTTGGATTGAACTTACCGGAACAACGCGGAAACCACCCGCAGCATGATCTGGATCAAAGTGGGTCGAGGGGCGCGTGATAGGTTTTGGGCAATGGGAGGGTCGATGCCGCGTCATCAATGAAAGGCGGTCTGCACTCATGACTATCAACATATCCATTCTCAAGGAAACCACGGAAGGAGAAAGGCGCGTCGCCATGGCGCCGGCTGTCGCGCCGCGGCTTGCGCGTCTAGGGGCGACGCTGAGCCTGCAGGCGGGTGCCGGAGAAGCGGCAACCTTCGCTGATAGCGCTTACGCGGATGTGACGGTCGTCGCCGATCCCGGCAAACTCGTAGCCGATGCCGATATCGTGCTCGCCGTCCAGTCGCCGCTCGCCGCAACCGTCCGCGCGATGAAGCCCGGCGCGGTGCTGGCCTCCTTCATCTATGGCGCCAACAATCCCGAACTGGTCTCGGCGCTCCAGGAGCGCAAGGTAACCGCCCTGGCGATGGAGCTGGTTCCGCGCATCAGCCGGGCCCAGTCGATGGACGCGCTGTCGAGCCAGGCCGCGCTCGCCGGCTATTACGCGCCGCTCCTCGGCGCGGTACACATGCCGCGCATCCTGCCGATGATGACAACCGCGGTAGGCTCGTTACGAGCCGCGAAGGTGCTGGTCATGGGCCTCGGCGTCGCCGGGCTTTCGGCGCTTGCCACCGCGCACCGGCTCGGCGCCATTACCGAAGGTTATGACGTTCGTCCAGAAACGAAGGAACAGGCGCAGTCGCTCGGCGCGAAGTTCGTCGATACCGGCGTCGATGCGCGCGGCGAAGGCGGGTATGCCCGCGAACTGACGGTCGACGAGAAGGAGCGTGTGGAGAAGGCGCTCAGCCAGCACATCGCCGAGGCCGACATGATCATTACCACGGCCTCCGTGCCGGGGCGGCCGGCACCGAAGCTGATCAGCGCCGCACAACTCGCGGCGATGAAGCCCGGCTCCGTCATCGTCGATCTCGGTGCCGAGGGTGGTGGCAATTGCGAGGGCACGAAACCCGGCGAGACGGTGACCGTCGGACCGGCCACGATCGTCGGCCCGCTGAACGTACCGTCCGCGCTCGCCCAGCATGCGAGCGAGCTTTACGCCAAGAACCTCCTCAATCTGATCGGGCTGATCGTCAAGGACGGCGCGCTCACCCTCGATTTCGAGGACGAGGTGATCGCCGGCGCCACACTCACCCATGCGGGCGAGATCCGGAACAAAGCCGTTCGCGAAAGCCTCGAGGCCACGACGAAGCTTGCGGCAGAGAACGCATAAGGAGATTCGCATATGGCAATCGACACATCCATGACCTGGCTCATCGCTCTCTACATTTTCATGCTGGCCGCCTTCACCGGCTACGAGGTGATCAGCCGGGTGCCTTCGATCCTTCATACGCCGCTGATGTCGGGATCGAACTTCATCCACGGCATCGTCGTCGTCGGCGCGCTTCATGCGCTCATCGACGCGGCTTCGCTCTTTGCCCAGATCGTCGGCTTTCTCGGCGTCGCCCTCGGAGCAGCCAACGCGGCGGGCGGCTATGTGGTGACCGACCGCATGCTCGCCATGTTCAAGTCCAGCGGGGTTAAGAAGAACTGACATGTTTGCTCAACATATTCTGGGATTGAGCGGCCTTGTCGCTGCAGCCCTGTTCATCTTCGGACTGAAGCGCATGTCGTCGCCGGCAACGGCGCTTTCGGGGATCGTCGTCGCCGGTGTCGGCATGGTGATCGCCATCGTGGCCAGCTTCCTGGCAATCTTCGACCTGCCCGACGCTGCACGGCCCTATCTGACCGCCAATCTGACGCTTGCGATCATCGCCCTTGTCGTCGGCGGCGGCTGGGCCTGGTGGAGGGGCCGCAAGGTAGAGATGACGGCCATGCCGCAGATGGTTGCGTTCTACAACGGCATGGGCGGCGGCGCTGCTGCGGCTGTGGCGGCGGTCGAGCTCTCGGCACGCGCCGCGCCGAGCGCGTTGATCCTTGCCGTGACCGTGGCTGGAGCCCTGATCGGCTCGATCTCGCTTACCGGATCGATGATCGCCTGGGCGAAGCTCGACGGCAAGATCAACAAGCCCTGGCGCTTCGGCGGCCAGCGGATCGTCAACGGCCTCGCCTTTCTGGCGACCGTTTTGCTCGGTATTGCTGTCATCGTCTTCTTCGACAGCCCGCTTCTGCCTGTTCTGGCCGTGTTGTTCTTCCTTGGCGCGCTTGCTTTCGGCATCATGATGACGCTGCCGATCGGCGGCGCCGACATGCCGGTGGTGATCTCGCTTTATAACGCCTTCACCGGCCTCGCGGTCGGCCTGGAAGGCTATGCGCTGCAGAACCCGGCCCTGATGATCGCCGGCATGGTGGTCGGTTCGGCCGGCACGCTGCTGACGATCCTGATGGCCAGGGCGATGAACCGCTCGCTCGCCAATGTTCTGTTCTCGAATTTCGGCGATGTCGCCGCTTCCGGCACGAGCGAGGTGCAAGGGCAGATGAAGTCTACGGACGCCAGCGATGCCGGCATCGCCATGCGCTATGCCTCGAGCGTCGTCATCATCCCCGGCTACGGCCTCGCCGTCGCCCAGGCGCAGCAGAAGCTCTATGAATTCGTCAAGCTGCTCCAGGCGGATGGCGTCGACGTCAAATTCGCGATCCATCCGGTCGCGGGCCGCATGCCCGGCCACATGAACGTGCTGCTCGCCGAGGCCGGTGTCCCCTACGACATCATCTTCGACATGGAAGACATCAATGCCGACTTCGCCAATACCGATGTCGCCCTGGTGATCGGTGCCAATGACGTCGTCAATCCGGCGGCGCGTACCGACAAATCCTCGCCGATCTACGGCATGCCGATCCTCAATGCCGATCAGGCTCGTCAGGTCTACGTCGTCAAGCGCGGACAGGGCAAGGGCTATTCCGGCGTCGAGAACCTCCTCTTCTACGGGGAGAACTGCAGCATGGTCTATGGGGATGCCCAGGCCGTGCTCACCCAGATGGTCCAGGCGGTGAAGGATCTGGCCGCCTGAATCGCAAGTTCTGGCTCGAACCAGTTCCGCTGCTGCCCATCAAAACCAAGGAGAATGACATGGCTTATCAAACGATCAATCCTTATACCGGCGAAACGATCAAGACCTTTGCCGACGCCACCGACGCGGAAGTGCGCGACGCCATCGGCAAGGCTCATAACGCCTTCCTGGCCTGGAAGACCACGTCTTTTGCCGAGCGCGGCCGTATCCTGCAGAAAGCCGCGGACATCCTGCGCCGCGATAGCGACGCCTATGCCGGGCTGCTGACGCTGGAGATAGGCAAGATCCTCGCGGAGGCGAAGGCCGAGGTCGAGCTTTCGGCGAAAATCTTCGAGTATTACGTCCGCAATGCCGAGGGTCTGCTGAAGCCCGAAAAGCTGCCTGTTCTGGACCCGGCCGAGGGTGAAGCCATCCTTGTGCATGAGCCGCTCGGCGTTCTGTTGGCGATCGAACCGTGGAATTTCCCCTACTACCAGATCGCCCGCATCCTCGCGCCGCAGCTTTCCGCCGGCAACACGCTGCTGCTCAAGCACGCCTCCAACGTGCCGCAGAGCGCCGCCGCCTTCCAGAAATTGATGCAGGAAGCCGGGCTTCCCGAAGGCGCCTTCCGCAATCTCTACGCCACCCGCTCGCAGATCGAACTCATCCTCAACGACGATCGCGTCCATGGCGTCGCGCTGACGGGCTCGGAGGGCGCGGGATCGATTGTCGCCTCGCAGGCCGGCAAGGCGCTCAAGAAGTCGACGATGGAACTCGGCGGTGCCGACGCCTTCGTGGTGCTGGCCGACGCCGATCTCGAGAAGACGACGAAATGGGCCGTGTTCGGCCGTCACTGGAATGGAGGGCAGGTCTGCGTCTCGTCGAAGCGTATGATCATCGTCGATCCGGTCTACGACAGGTTCCTCGATGGCTATAGGAAGGGTGTGGCGGGGCTGGTCGCCGG
Source organism: Rhizobium sp. (assembly GCA_036398815.1). Classification (GTDB taxonomy): domain Bacteria; phylum Pseudomonadota; class Alphaproteobacteria; order Rhizobiales; family Rhizobiaceae; genus Rhizobium. The sequence goes on from DASWOH010000011.1 coordinate 21,987, forward strand.
CGATCCGCTCGATCCGAAGACGACGCTGGCGCCGCTCTCCTCGCGAGGCGCTGCCGACGAGGTCAAGGACAAGATCCGCGAAGCGGTGAAGCTCGGCGCCAAGGCCGAGGAGATTGGTCCGACGGTTCCCAATCAGGGCGCCTTCGTACAGCCGACGATCCTGACCGACGTCGGCGAGGACAATCCAGCCCGTTACTGGGAATTCTTTGGACCGGTCTCGATGCTGTTCCGCGCCAAGGACGAGGATGATGCGGTGCGGATTGCTAACGATTCTCCCTTCGGTCTCGGCGGATCGGTCTTCACTTCGAACCTCGCCCATGGCGCAGAAGTGGCGAAGAAAATCTCGACCGGCATGGTCTTCGTCAACCATCCCACCAAGGTCGAGGCCGACCTGCCCTTCGGCGGCATTCGTCGTTCGGGTTACGGTCGCGAGCTTATCGGCCTCGGCCTCAAGGAGTTCATCAACCACAAGCTCATCGATGTCGTCGATATCGACGCTCATTTCTAAGCAACGCGCAGACGTCCGGCGGCGTGATTTCGCCGCCAGACGTCCACACTCCATTTTGAACGCACTTGGAAGAAGAAAGGACATCCCATGTCCATCAATGGAAAAGTCGCCCTCGTCACCGGGGCAGCCCAAGGGATCGGCCGCGGCATCGCGCTGCGCCTGGCCAAAGACGGTGCGGATATCGCCCTCGTCGATCTCAAGGCGGAAAAGCTTGCCGATGTCGCCGGGGAGATCACCGCGCTCGGCCGGAAGGTCACGACGATCGCAGCCGATGTCAGCAAGCGCGACGAGGTCTATGCGGCAATCGACAAGGCGGAGAAGGATCTCGGCGGTTTCGACGTCATCGTCAACAATGCCGGCATCGCCCAGGTCAAGCCGCTCTCCGACGTTACGCCCGAGGATATGGATCGCATCTTCAGGATCAATGTCGACGGCGTGGTCTGGGGCATCCAGGCCGCGGCCGCGAAGTTCAAGGCGCACGCCCGGAAGGGCAAGATCATCAATGCCTCTTCGATCGCCGGCCATGACGGCTTCGCCATGCTCGGCGTTTATTCGGCGACCAAGTTCGCAGTGCGCGCTCTGACCCAGGCCGCCGCCAAGGAATATGCCAGCGCCGGCATCACGGTGAATGCCTATTGCCCCGGCATCGTCGGCACCGACATGTGGGTTGAGATCGACGAGCGCTTCTCGGAACTCACGGGCGCACCCAAGGGCGAGACCTACAAGAAATATGTCGAGGGCATCGCGCTCGGCCGCGCCCAGACGCCCGAGGATGTCGCGGCCCTCGTCTCTTTCCTCGCAAGTCCGGATTCCGACTACATCACAGGGCAGGCCATCCTGACCGATGGCGGCATCGTCTATCGCTGAAGGGAACGCTCACGGACCCCGCAGGCAATTCTTCAAAACAGTTCCAGTCAACCAGGAGGTTTCAATGTCAAAGACTATGAAGGCGGCGGTCGTCCGCGAATTCGGCAAGCCGCTCATCATCGAGGAAGTTCCGGTGCCGACGGTAGGTGCGGGGCAGATTCTCGTCAAGATCGCCGCGACGGGCGTCTGCCACACGGACCTTCACGCCGTCGACGGCGACTGGCCGGTCAAGCCGAAGCCGCCCTTCATCCCAGGCCATGAGGGTGTAGGACACGTCGTCGCCGTCGGCTCGGGCGTCCGACATGTCAAAGAAGGTGACCGCGTCGGCGTACCCTGGCTTTACACCGCTTGCGGTCATTGCAAGCATTGCCTTGGCGGTTGGGAAACACTCTGCGAGGAGCAGCAGAACACGGGCTACTCCGTGAATGGCAGTTTTGCCGAGTATGTGCTTGCCGACCCCAATTATGTCGGACACCTTCCCGACAATGTGAGCTTCGTCGATATCGCGCCGATCCTGTGCGCCGGTGTCACGGTCTACAAGGGTCTCAAGGTCACGGATACCAAGCCCGGCGACTGGATGGTGATCTCCGGTATCGGCGGCCTTGGCCATCTGGCGGTCCAGTACGCCAAAGCCATGGGCCTCAACGTGATTGCGGTCGACATCGATGATTCCAAGCTCGATCTCGCCAGAAGCCTCGGCGCCGCGCTCACCGTAAACGCCCGCAAGGCCGATCCGATCGGCTTCGTGAAGAAGGAAGTGGGCGGCGCCCAGGGCGTGCTTGTCACCGCCGTCTCGCCCAAGGCCTTCGAGCAAGCGCTCGGCATGGTCGGCCGCGGCGGGACGGTATCGCTCAACGGCCTGCCGCCGGGCGATTTCCCCCTGTCGATCTTCGACACCGTGCTCAATGGCGTGACCGTGCGCGGCTCCATCGTCGGAACCCGCCTTGACCTCCAGGAAGCGTTGGATTTCGCCGGGGATGGCAAGGTCAAGGCGACCGTCGCGACGGACAAGCTCGAAAACATCAACGACGTTTTCACCCGCATGCATCACGGCGACATTCAAGGACGCATCGTCCTCGACTTCCAAGGATAGCCAGTCCGACGATCCCCTGGCGCATGTCGCGCAAAAGTGCGCAGCGGTATTGCGCGACATGCGTAAAAACAAAGACCTGGAGCGTGGCAAGCGGATCTGGAAGATCGGGACACGCTTGTCTTGTGACTGTGCGCGCTTCCTGTGAGAAAAAGGAGCGTCGGTGCGCGTGTCCGATCTTGCCGGCGATGAGGTGGATCGTTGACACGCAGGCCGCTATGGCGACCACGAATGTCTTCGGGGATGGCATCCGCTTGGCGGCGGTTGCCGTGGAACGGCCCGGAGCCGTCTCCCGCCAGCTTCACGGCCGCCGGTCGCAGCCTGGCTCGATCATTCGCTGGGCTCAGGATGGAG
>DASWOH010000012.1:0-7944 GCA_036398815.1 Rhizobium sp.
TGTTCCCAGAACCGCAGGAAAGCCCTCCCCCTCACGCCGAACCGCAAGGCCGTCGGCGCGGCAGGCGAGGAGGAAATCGTCGGGAATCGCTCCATAATCATCCTGCGAGAGCGTCATCCGGACCCCGCCCGCCGCTTCGGCAGTCACGGATGCACCGTTGCGGCCGACGACCCGCATTGCCAGCAGGTTCTCGAAGCCGACAAAGCGGGCGACGAAGGCGTTGGCCGGTTTCTGATAGAGCGCTTCCGGCGTATCGAGCTGCATGATACGGCCGGCATTCATGATGGCGACGCGATCCGAGATCGAGAACACGGATGAAGCGGGCGGCGACATTGATGTCCTGATCAAGAACATGCGTTCGGGGATCTATGGATCGGAGGTGGCCTCTTGGGTCCGACAATGCTCTGTTCAAGCGGAGAGGGTCCGGGCTGTATTTCCCAAGCGCACAAGGCCGACGAATATATAGAAGAAAACCAGTTTGAGGCTGGCTATGAATTCATGCGTCGCGCTGTCGCTCACCTAAAAGCATGATCGAAACGGTGTCGCTCGTGTTGGTAAGTATCTGATATTAAAATATTTCCTGTAGTTATCGGCACGACCAGGTTTACCGCATCCGCTTTCATCGTCAGCACGCTTGCGGTCGACCTGATCGCCCAGTGGCGGGACCCAGCTGGCCGGAGCTAAGAAAAGGCTGAACGACCGCCGAAGAGACGGCGTCCGCCTTTGGTTACCTCGTCGAGATAGCCGCAGATGGCGGTGATCTCCGTGATGATTTTGCCGTTGTCGAGGCGAAGTGCCGGAACCTCGCCTCGCGCATCCACCTTCCTGCGTGTCGACGCCTATCATCAGGAGATCGTCAAAGGCGTGATCATCGTAGCCGCCGCCGTCGCTGACGTCTACCGGCAAAAGGCCCGCTGCAAGCAAGGCTTAAACTCGCTGTGTTGGAATTCTGTTGGCCCGGAGCACTCCCGTTGTGGGCCTTTTGGGTGAGTGCGGATCGTTTATCCGACGACCTATGTTCACGCTCTGATGGCTGTGAAGCTGATCCGGAGCGGCATCGGCGGGCTTTGAGGCCTTTCAGATCCCGGTAACGGTTGGAATGCGCGGCGCCGTTTCGTCCTGCTGCACGCGGGCTGCGACGGCGACCGTCAGTGCCTGCGCCAGGCACATCGGCGCTGCAAGTGAACGCGAGAAGGTATAGTCGTGCTCGGGCACGGCAAACAGGACCTTCGCCGATTTGGCGAGCGGGGAGAGCGTGCTGTCGGAGATGGCGACAATCGGCACGCCGGTCTTCGCCGCCTCCTCGACGATGTTGACGACCTCTGTCGCGTAAAAGCGGAAAGAGACGGCAATGAGGACATCCTCCGTCCGCATCGTGCGTGCCATATGCGTGGCCAGCCCGCCGCCCGGGTCGAGCAGAATGCAGCGCTTGCCGAGCATGGTCAGGATATAACGCAGGAGATCGACCACCGGCGAAGAACGCAACTGGCCGATCAGGTAGACCGTCTCGGCCCCTTCGATCGCATCTGCTGCTATCGCAAGGTCCTCAGCGCTGATGCGCTCCAGCAACTCGTGCAGGGACGCGATGTCGCGCACCACAAGATCGTGCAGGAAACCATATTCGGACCGGTCCTCGCGGTTCTGCAACTCGTCTCCGAGCGCACGCACCCTGGCTTCGAAGCCCGGCGCGGCTGTCGTCAGGCGCTTCTGGAACAGAAGCTGGAGTTCCTTGAAACCCTTATAGCCGAGCGCCTGTGCGAAACGCACGAAACTCGATGCGTGCATGCCGCAACGCTCGGCGATCGTGTTGACCGATTGCACCGCGACTTCATTCGGGTTCTGTGTCAGGTAGACGGAAATCCGCTGGTAGGTCTTGCTCATCTGAGCATGACGTTCATGGATTAGACGGATCAGCTCTTCATAATCCTTGGGGGCATCGTCTGATTGCGTGCGGTGCTTCATGGCCGGATCTTGCAATAATTGTTGCAAAACGCAAACAAAATGAATGAACGCATCGGATTGACCAGGCTGGCGGCGCGGCTTCGTCAGGCGAGAACGCTCGTCCACTGACGCATGGATGACGAACGCTGGATCATTTCGACTAGTTGCTGGATGCGCAGGCCAGCGGCAAAGCCGAAGGGTTCGGGGATCTCCCCGGCGATGGCGCGCATATAGCCCGCGATCTCGATTGCCTTCAGCTCGTTGAAGCCGAGCTGATGCCCTGGCGCGACGCAGAAACGGCCATAGGGCGGATGGTCGGGTGCGGCCTCGATTCTGCGGAAGCCGCGACGGCCGGCCGGGTCGGCGTTCGAATAGAAATGCAGTTCGTTGAAGCGTTCCTGTGTAAAGGCCAGCGCTCCCTTCGTACCGTAGACCTCGAAATCATGCTGCATCTTGCGACCGGTGGCAATCCAGTTGCCCTCGATGGAGCCTTGTGCGCCGTTGGCAAAGCGCAGGAAGGCGCGTCCGACGTCATCGACCTCCACCCTGCGTGTGCCGCCCCTGCCGTCGGGCCGCTCGCTGATCACGGTGATGCAGTCACCCATGACTTCGCTGATCGGACCGAGCAGGAATTCCGCGGTTGCAAGCGCATGACTGCCGATGTCGGCCAGCGCTCCGCCGCCTGCAGGATCGTGGCGGAAGGTGAAGGGGCCGGACGCATCTGCCATGTAGTCTTCGGCATGAAGACCGCGGTAGCCGCGAATTTCGCCCAGTTCACCGGCAGCGATCATTTCACGGGCAAGGCGCAGCATCGGATTGCACAGATAGTTGAAGCCGACCTGCGTCTTGACGCCTTTCGCTTCCGCAGCCGCGGCCATCTCGCGTGCGTCAGCAGAAAGCGGCGCCAGCGGCTTCTCGCAATAGACATGCTTGCCGGCCGCAATGGCGGCGAGCGCCATCTCCTTGTGCAGCGCATTCGGCGCGGTGATGTCGATGATATCGATCTCGGGGTTGGACACCAACGTCCGCCAGTCGGTGCTGGCATGAGCGAAGCCGAAATCGGCTGCCGCGCGGGCGGCCGCCTCTTCGGTGATATCGGCGACGGTGTGCATCTCCAGCCGGTAAGGCAGGTCGAAGACCTTTTGCGCCGAAGCAAAGCCGAAGACGTGGGCCTTGCCCATGAAGCCGGTGCCGATCAGGCCGATACGGAGGAGGGGTTTTTCAGACATGTGCGAAATCCGGATTGACGACAAGCTGCGGGTCGATTGTACCCGCGAGAAAATTGACAGCGTTCTCGATCGCAGCGATGGCCATGCGTTCACCGCATTCGGCCGTCAGCCCGGCGATATGCGGTGACAGGATCGCGTTTGGGTGCGCAAAAAGCGGAGAGCCGGTTGATGGCGGCTCATCGTCGAACACGTCCACGCCGGCAGCACCCACCTGACCGGATGCGAGGGCGTCGGCAAGCGCCTGTTCGCAGACGACGCCACCGCGCGCGGTGTTGACGAGGATGACCCCCGGCTTCATGCGGGCGATTTCGGCTGCGCCGACCGCAGGACTGTCGGCTTTCGGGATATGGACCGAGATGCAGTCGGCCCAGGCCAGTCCCTCGTCGAGCGGAACGGGCCTGACCGTTCCCTCGGGCCAGCCGGCCTTTTCGAGGAAGGGATCATAGGCGCGGATCTGCATCCCGAACCCCGATGCCATGCGGGCCAGATGACGCCCGATCCGGCCATAACCGATGATCAACAGGTTCTTGCCCGAGATCTCCTGCTGCTCCAGCCTGTTTCGCCAGCCCCATTGGCCAGGCTCGCGCACGGCCCGATCGGCGAGCAGCATACGTTTTGCTCCGGCGAGGAGTTGCATCATGGCGTGCTCGGCGACCGACACAGAGTTCACGTCGCCGACAATCGTCAAAGCGATCCCACGTCTGTTGAGGGCGGGAAGATCGACCGAGTCGTAGCCGACGCCATGACGCGAAACGACCTTCAGCCGTTCCGCTTGCGCAATCGTCGCCGCCGACAGCGGCTGCGTGCGGATCACCAGCGCGTCGGCCTTCGCGATCAGCGGCGCGTAGGACGGTTCGGAGACCTCCTCGATATAATCAACGGCAAAGCCTCGCGTCTTAAGGTCGCGCAGCAGAGCCTCGCCAGAGGGATGGAGTTTCCCGGCGGCCAGAAGGTGCGGCATCAATAGGCTCCTTTCGTGGCCTCGGCAGGAGCGGAACCAGTCAGGTCGCGCCATGTCTTGACTGAGGCGGCGGCCGCGGCGGCCAGAAGGCGGCTGTCGCCCGAGACGGTGGTGAGATCGAAGCCCCAGCCGATGGCGCGGGCGGCATAGTCCGGCGTGCCGCAATGCAGGCAGGCGTGGATGCCATTCGCCTTGCAGGTAGTAAGAATGCGCTTGATGAGATCGATCATTTCCGGCTCCTCGCGGTCGAAGCCGGGCGGCAGCCGGCCCTCCTGTGTGCCGAGGGTCAGATCGGCGGGGCCGACATAGATGCCGTCGAGGCCGGGCGTGGCGGCGATAGCGTCCAGATTGTCGACGCCCTGCTGCGTCTCGATCATCGCAAGCGCCAGGATCTCGCCGTTTGCGGCAAGCCCGTAGCTGCCATAGGCGAAGGCCGCGCGCGTCGGGCCGAAGCTGCGTTGTCCGTGCGGCGGGTAGCGGAGATAGCTGACGAACTCCGCGGCCTCTTCTGCAGAGTTCACCATCGGGCAGATGATCCCCTGCGCGCCGGCGTCCAATGCCTTCATGATGATGCCTGGCTCGCGCCACGGCACACGCGCCATCGGCGTGACGCCAGAGGCCCGCATGGCCTGAAACATCGGCAGCACGGAAGAATAGTCGAGGGCGCCGTGCTGGATATCGATGGTCACGGAATCATAGCCCTGCGCCGCCATGATCTCTGCGGTAAAAGGGTTGCCGATCGACAGCCAGCCGTTGATGGCTGGCCGGCCTTCGGACCATTGCTGCTTGAGCCTGTTGGTGAACATGTCGGGTCCTCAGAAGACGATCTGGGCGAGCTTGGTGTCGAGATAGTCATCGATCCCCTCGATGCCGCCCTCTCTTCCCATGCCCGAATGGTTTGTGCCGCCGAACGGCGCCTCGGAAGCCGCCAAAGCGAAGCTGTTGATGCCGACCATGCCGGATTTCAGAGCCGCCACCGTGCGCCTGGCGCGATCGGGCGAGCGGGTGAAGGCATAGGCCGAAAGGCCCATTTCCGAGGCGTTGGCGCGGGTCAGCGCCTCGTCCTCGGTGGAAAACCGGGTGATCGCGGCGATCGGTCCGAAATTCTCCTCGGCGAAGACCTTCATGTCGTCGGTGACGCCGACGAGAATAGTCGGTTCGAAGAAGAAGCCGCTGTTGAGATGGGCCGGACGTTTGCCGCCGTGAACGATCGTCGCGCCGGCGCGAACCGCGTCCTGAACGATGCCGTCGATCTCCTGAAGCCGGCCTGCATTGATCAGCGGTCCCATGCCGGTCTCGGGATCGAGCCCGTCGCCGAGTTTGATTTTGGCCGTGCGCGCGACGAAGCCATCGACGAAGGCGTCATGCAGGCTGTCGTGGACGAAGATGCGGTCGGGCGTGACGCAGACCTGGCCGCAATTGGCGAATTTCGTCGGCACGGTCAGGTCCAGCGCCGTCTGCAGATCCGCGTCGTCATAGACGATCAACGGTGCGTTGCCGCCGAGTTCCATCGAGACTTTCTTGACCGTATCGGCAGCGTCGCGGATCATCTGCTGGCCAACGCGGGTCGAACCGGTCAGCGACACCTTACGCACCCGGCTGTCGGCCATGATCGGTGCATAGGTGTTGCCGGTCGAGCCAACGACGAGGTTGACGGCCCCGTCCGGCAGGTGTGCGGCCCTGAGGCAATCGACCATCACCATCGCCACGCCCGGCGTCTGCGACGAGGGCCGCAACACGACCGGGCAACCGGCGGCAAGAGCGGGCGCCAGCTTGCGCGCCGGCAGGGCAGCGGGGAAGTTCCAGGCGGTGAAGGCGCCGACGATGCCGACGGGCTCGCGGCTCACCTCGAAACGTCCGCCGGGCACGCGGCTGTCGACGATGCGGCCATAGATGCGGCGCGCCTCCTCGGCGAACCAGCGAAACTGATCGCAGGCCAGCCCCCATTCCCGGCCCGCCTGGGCGATCGGCTTGCCGGTCTCGGCGGAGATCATCCTTGCCGCCTCGTCGGCACGACGGATCATCTCGTCGGCGGCCTTATGCAGCGCATCGGCCCGCGCGAAACCGCCCATCGCGCGCAGTTTCGGCAGGGCGCTCGCGGCAGCGTCGAGCGCCGAGCGCGTTTCATCGATGGTGGCCAGGGGCACGATGCCCAGAGCTTTTTCAGTGACCGGAGAGATAACCTCTCCCATTACGGTGCCGGCTGCCCAGCGACCGTTTATGAAAAGTCCGAATTGTGCGTACATGGTTCACCCGATTTCGCTGGTGTTCACGGTTCGCCCTTCAGCAATCGAGCGGATTGCCGCTTCGGCGAGGATAAGCGCCTGGCGGCCGTCTTCGAAATTGACCGCAGGCGTCCTGTTCTCTTCGACCGCATCGACAAAGGCGCCGATCTCGGCGGCGAATGCATCGCCATAGCGCTCGATGAAGAAATTCATAAGCGGTGCGCCTTGATCGGTGTGGCTGTCGGTGTAGAGCCGCAGATTGTTGAGCGTGTGATTTTCCGAAATTGCCATGCCGCCGCTGCCAAATGCCTCAACGCGCTGGTCATAGCCGTAGACAGCGCGCCGCGAGTTGTTGATGATCGCTTGCTTCCCCGATGCGGTTTTCAGCACCACGGTCACCGTATCGTAGTCGTTGCAGCGCTCCATCAGCGCCGGATCGACGAGACGCGAACCGGTCGCGGAGACCTCGGTCACTTTTTCGTCGAGAATGAACCGCGCAAGATCGAAGTCGTGGATCGTCATGTCGCGGAATATGCCACCCGAGACTTCGATATAGGCGTCCGGCGCCATGCCAGGATCGCGGGAGGTGATGATGACTTGATGCAGGTCGCCGAGCTTGCCAGTCTTGACGGCCTGGCGCAATGCGCTGTGTCCGGCGTCGAAGCGGCGGACGAAGCCGAGCATAACCGGCACATTGCTCCCCGCAATTCTTGTTGCGCAGGCATTGACGCGATCGAGCGACAGGTCGATCGGCTTCTCGCATAGGACAGGTTTTCCCGCCGCCACGGCTTGTTCGATCAGGTCCGCATGCGTTGCGGTCGAGGTGGCGATCAGCACGGCATCGACGCCGGTGGACGCAAACACCGCATCGGCCGAATCGAAGCGGGGAACGCCCAGTTTTTCCGATATCTCCACGGCCGCCGGCATATGCACATCGAAAACGCCCGCAAGCGCTGCACGCGGATGAGCGGCGATATTTTCCGCATGCATGCGACCAATGCGGCCGACGCCAAGCACTGCAATTTTCAGCATTCAATTTCCTCCCTAGATATTCGGCAATAATCATTGCAAATCGTTCAATTTGTCAATATGTATTCCGAAACAACATGACATTCCCATCCGCAGGAGGAGGCGAGATGACCCGCAAGACTGTGCGCCTGACCATGGCTCAGGCCCTTGTCCGTTACCTTTGCAATCAGTTCACCGAGATCGAGGGCGAGCGCGTACCGCTCTTTGCCGGCGCCTTCGCGATCTTTGGCCATGGTAACGTCACCTGCCTGTCCGAGGCGCTGGAAACCGTTCAGGACAGGCTGCCGACGTGGCGTGGCCAGAACGAGCAGTCGATGGCGCTCGCCGCCATCGGTTTTGCCAAGGCAAAGCGCCGCCGACAGATCATGGTTGCAGCAACCTCGATCGGACCGGGGGCGCTCAACATGGTGACTGCCGCAGGCGTCGCCATGGCCAATCGCCTGCCGGTGCTGTTGCTCGCGGGCGACACCTTCGCCAACCGTCTGCCCGATCCGGTGTTGCAGCAGGTCGAGCACTTCGGTGATCCGACGATTACCGTTAACGATGCCTTCAAGTCGGT
>DASWOH010000013.1:0-1553 GCA_036398815.1 Rhizobium sp.
GTCACGGGTTTGAAGCTGAAGGCAGTCGGAATGAATTGTGAATGAATGCCGGCTCCTCCGCTGACAATCACGTATACGTCCTCGACATGGTCTGCGACACCGATTACGTCGGCGTCGATGCCAAGATCGAACCAGTTCGAGCGCCGGTGGTGGAGTCCCTTGATCGTCCGTTTGGCAAAGCGTGACAGCGGGATGCGGGCACGCTCGAAGATCTCGCGCTTGACATCCTGCTTGGAATAGCCGTCACGGGCAAGTGCTGCGGCATGTTCCGGAGCAAGAGCCAGCAGCGGGCCGGTGGGGAAGATGATGTTATTGTGACCCAGTCCCGTCAACGCGCCGACGATCTGATCCATGATCTCAGGTCCGGTTTCGCAGCCGTAGGTGAAGATATTCTGCGGGGACGAGCCGCCGATCACTGTGACCGTGCTGTCGGTCAGCCTGAAGCCGGCATCGACATGGAAGGGAGCCCAGGGGCTCTCGGCCTCATTTTCGGCGATGCAGAAGGTGAACTTTCCGGGCCATCCATGGGTGGCCATATCGGTCTCGCCCGGAATATCGCCGCCGATATTGCGCATGACGAGCTGGATGGCGCGGCCGATGGTTGCGTTTGCGCGCCATCCCTGGCCGAAGCCGTTGCCGGCGGCGTTGATATCGAGTTCCGGCACGATCGGACCGTTGACGATGGTCATCGGCGTCGTCGTATTCGTCGCCGTCTGGATACCATAGAGCTGGCAGTCGTTTTCGAGCATCCCTTCGATCGCAGCGAGCACGACGGGGAAATATTCCGGGCGGCAGCCTGCGAGCACTGCATTGATTGCGATCTTGTGAAGAGAAGCACGACGCATGCGTGGCGGGATCGGCCCGATCATCTCGTCCGGGTCTCGATCGACCATTGACAACATGGCCCTGACTTTTTCGGTGGTCGGAGGAACGACCGGCAGACCGTCCGTCCAGCCAGCGGCAAAGAAGAACTCTGCATCGTCGGCGGCGGACATGGAGGAGGCAAGCGTTGCTGCGCTGGGAAGAGCCTGGCTCGAGGGCGAGATCTTTTCCGTCAACGCTTTCTCGAGGGTCTTAATCGCATTTGCGGCGCGCTCGGTAACCTGCTCCGCCGTCGCCGTGTGCATGGGATGCGGGATCTCGACGATCGGCAGATCCGGAACGCCGCGACCTGCAGCCTGAGCACGGGCCGCCCTGCTGAAGGCGGTGCTGATGACCGTTGCCGTCGGAATCCCCTGGGCCTCGAGGGCAACACCATCGGCGACCGTGATCGACGTGGATGTGCCGCAATCACCGAAGCACTGGATGACGGCATTGCATTGGCTGAGCCGATCGAGATCCTCCTGCTTCAGATGATCTTTCGGCGCGTGCTTGCGGAGCTTGACGACGACCTCGACACCGTAATCCGCCTCCAGTTTGGCGGCGACGTGTTCAATGAACTGTTCTGCGTTCAATTTACTGTTGTCCACGAAACCGATGCGCGCGCCTTTAAGGCTCCGAATTCGGGCACTCGGCGGCGTGGGATCGGTGTGCTCGGCGACTTGTGGGTCGAG
>DASWOH010000014.1:0-43567 GCA_036398815.1 Rhizobium sp.
TCACGACGGCCATCGCCGAGACCGGTTATGACGGTTACTTCTCGCTGGAGATCTTCAACGATCAGTTCCGCGGCGGCTCGCCCCGGGCGATCGCCGCCGACGGATATCGCTCGCTGATCCATCTCGGCGACCAGGTGCGCCGTAACCCCAATGCCGGCGGACTGACCGTCGCCGCCATGCCCGACCGAGCCCCTGTCAAAGGTGTGGGCTTCGTAGAGTTTTCCGCCGACGAGGAGGATGCGGGCGATCTTGTCGGCCTCCTGCACACGCTCGGCTTCCGCAAGGTCGCCGTGCATCGGACGAAGGCGGTGAGCCTGTTTCAGCAAGGTGATATCCGTATTCTCGTCAATACCGACAGCGGGGGATTTGCCAATTCCTCCTTCGCCGTGCACGGCACCTCGGCCTATGCGATGGCATTCGTCGTGGACGATGCGAAGGCGGCGCTTGCCCGGGCGGTTGCTCTCGGCGCCGAGCCCTTCGGCCAGCCGGTTGCCGCGGGCGAAGTGGAGATGCCGGCGATCCGCGGCGTTGGCGGTGGCTTGATCTATCTCATCGACGACAGGAGTGAGCTTGGTCGTTTCGCCGAGATCGATTTTCTGGCCGTCGAGGACGATGTGGAGGTTGCGCCCGCTCACCTCCTGTATATCGACCATATCGCCCAGACGGTTGCCTATGACGAGATGCTGACCTGGCTATTGTTTTACAACTCGATCTTCGAGAGCCACAAGACGCCGATGGTGGATATTATCGATCCGGCCGGCGTAGTGCGCAGCCAGGCGGTGGAGAATGACGCGGGCACGCTACGGATCACGCTGAACGGGGCGGAGAATCGCCGCACGCTTGCCGGTCACTTCATCGCGGAAAAATTCGGTTCCGGCATGCAGCATCTCGCCTTCGAAACCGGGGACATCTTCGCGACAGCCGAGGCCCTTCGAAAGAACGGATTTCAGCCTTTGCAGATCTCGCCGAACTATTACGGCGACGTGGAAGCACGCTTCGGTCTCGATCCGGAGTTGACCGAGCGGCTGAAGGCGGAGAGCATTCTCTACGATCGTGACGAGCACGGAGAATTCTTCCAGCTCTATAGCCGCACGTATGGGGAGGGCTTCTTTTTCGAAATCGTCCAACGCGGTGGTTACAAAGGATATGGTGCTTCCAACGCCATCTTCCGCATTGCCGCGCTCAAAAAGGCGCTTCGGCCCGAAGGTTTGCCAAAGACGTGATGGTTCTAGGTGCCGCGTTGGAAATGCATGCACGCTTTCACGCCGATGCCGTCGTGTGCAGCGTCATCGCATTTTGGGCAGTGTGTCACCGCGGAGCCGATAAAAGGCCCGTCAAAGCCATCACAGTGGTGACCAATCGACGATGATGTCCGGGAGCACGTGGCACGAGACAACCATTCGCATTCGGTCGCTGTGAGACGACAGCATGGAAGGCGTTGTGAGGAGCCTTCCAGAGGTGGTTTCTGTCTTCAGGTGTGCTCGCTTCGAAGTCCTTGCCGCCGCTATCCTGAACGATATCGCGGACTATCTCCACCTGCTCTGCAACGCTGGCAGGCCAGAATCAGGCGATCAGCTTTTCGCCGTTCAAATGGTGTTCGAGGAAAGGCAGGCTGTCCTGTCCCCAGTAAAGCTCGCCTTCATACCGAAAGGTTGGAAAGCCGAAAACGCCGGCAGCCTTGGCGATATCGACGTTTTCCTTCCAGGTTTTCTGGACCTTGTCATCCTGGGCGCGTGCTTCCAACGCTGCTCCATCAAATCCGGCCTTATCGGCGATGGATTTGCGCAGATCGGCATTTCCGATGTCCTTGGCTTGCGTCCAGAATGCCTCTTGCAGAGCCGCCGTCAGGCCGAGCCAGTCCTTGCCGTCGAGTTGAGCAGCAATCACCATCAGGCCGGCGGGTGTCGGATCGGACAGTTCCGCCCTGTTGTCAAAATCCAGGGTCTTGCCTCGCAAGGCTGCCCAGCGTTTCAGGTCTTTCGTCCAGTAGGCACGACGAGCCTCTGGGCGATTGCGCGAGTAGATGGCCCCATTGTCTTCAATCAATGGAATGACAAAGGGCTTGATCTCCGCATCGAAGCGCGCGGCAAGCTCGATAAATGGCTCTAGCCCAATGAACGCCCAAGGTGAGCCGATCCCGAAAAAATAGTCGATTGTCTTGGTCATAATCGTTCTTTGTGGCTAGGCTCGCGCCCGGTGTCTTGATGGGCGGCGCTTTCGATCGCACCGCCCAATGGTTTGGCATTTAGTTGGCGATCGCAAGGCCTGCATCACGGATGAGCGCGCCGAACTGCTCGTAGTCTTCCTCGGCACGCTTCTGGACATCGTCATAAGACGCAATTGCCGGGATGAGGCCGAAACCGACGATACGTTCTTTGACGTCCGGTTGCTCGAGAATGCCGTTGATCAGCATACTCAGCTTTCTCTTGACGTCGTCGGGCGCCGCCGCCTGGATGGAAACCGTGTGCCAGCTGCGCGGCGCCCAGCCTTGAATTCCGGCTTCCACCGTCGTTGGCAGGTCGGGCAGTTTCTGCCAGCGCTTTTCCCCGAGGACTGCGATGCCTTTCAAGGTGCCGGCGGCGATATGCTCCGCACTCTCCGGGCCAAAGACGATTTGTGCTTCATTGGAAAGCGTTGCCTGAAGCGCAGCCGGCGTTCCGTTGTACGGTATATGCAGGAGTTCGATGCCTGCCTTTTTCTGTAGCCATTCGCCACTTAGATGGCCAACCGTTCCCTTGCCTGATGTGCCGTAGGAAAGCGCGCCAGGATTGGCTTTGGCATATGTGATGAGTTCGGCAAGGTTGTTTGCCGGAACGCTTGGGTTGACCGCAATGACCATCGGCGCGTCGCCGATCAGAACCAGCGGGACGAGATCTTTCAAGGGCTTGTATTGGACCTTGGTGACGAGGGGAATGATGCCGTAGAAGCTGTTTGTCGACTGAAGGAGCGTGTAGCCGTCCGCCGGCGTCCCCATAAAGTAGTTGGCGCCGATCGCACCGCCGGCTCCGGGCTTATAGTCATTGATCACCTGTTGACCGGTCGCGGCCATCAGCTTTTCCCCGAGCAGACGGGAGATATTATCGCTCATCCCGCCGGCGTTATAGGGGATGATGTAGTCGATCTTCTTTGACGGATAGTCCGCGGCAAAAGCCTTGTTACCGAGAAGCGCCGATGCGGAAATAAGAGCGGAAGCGGACAGAAATCCGCGCCTTGTCAGGCCCGATGTCATATGGTTTTCCTCCTTGTATATTATTCGGCAAAAGCCTTTTGCCGCATTTTCTGGATGAACGGGAAGCAGAGGCTCGAGAGCAGAAGCAGCGTTGCGATCAGCATCACGAGGCTGATCGGATGGTTGACGAAGATCATCGGATCGCCACGCGCCACCAGCATCGACCGGCGGAAATACTCCTCCATCATCGGGCCAAGCACGAAGGCAAGGATCAGCGGAGCCGGTTCGCAGCGCCACTTGTGCAGAAAATAGCCGAGCAGGCCGAAGATTGCCGTTAGGTAGATATCGAATGTCGTAAAGTCGACGCCGTAGATCCCGACGATGCTGACGGTGAGGATCGTCGGAAAGAGGTACTGGTAGCGTATCTTCAGCAACTGAACCCAGATACCGACGAGCGGCAGGTTGATGACGAGCAGCATCAGATTGCCGATCCACATGCTGGCAATCAGGCCCCAGAACAGATCTGGCTGGCTGGTCATGATGCGCGGGCCGGGCACGATGCCATGGACCATCATGGCGCCAACCATCAGCGCCATGATGGCATTTGAGGGAATGCCAAGCGTCAGAAGCGGCAGGAACGCGGTCTGCGCGCCGGAATTGTTGGCGGCCTCAGGGCTTGCAACGCCTTCCGGCATGCCGGTGCCAAATTTTTCAGGTGTCTTCGAAACCCGCTTTTCAGCAGTGTATGCCATGAAGGAGGAAAGAAGCGCTCCGCCACCCGGAAGGAGGCCAAGTACAAGCCCGATGAACGTGCCTCGTACGGCCGCCGGCGTTGCCCGGCGTGCCTCCGCCTTAGTCGGCCAGAGGCTGCTGATTGGGTTCAGGACCGGTGGCTTCTCGTCGCGGACGGCATTTTCAAGCGTGACGAGAATGTCGGCAATTCCGAACAGACCCACGACCAACGGCACGAAAGGCACACCGTTCAGGAGCTCCATGAAGCCGAAGTCATAGCGATACTGCCCAGAGTTTACGTCTGTTCCGGCAAGTCCGAGCAGGAGCCCCAGGAAGATCATTGCTATCGCACGCAGCACCGAACCTTGTGCCAGCACGACCGACGTAATGAGACCAAGAAACATCAACATGAAGTATTCGGGTGCGCCGAATTTCAGCACGGCGGCGGACAGGACCGGGGCGAAGGCCGCCATGAAAAAAGTCGCCACGGTACCGGCAAAGAAGGATGCGACAGCGGCGATCGTGAGCGCCGAGCCGCCGCGGCCATTGCGCGTCATCGCGTGACCATCAAGAGCCGTGACGACCGACGAGGCTTCTCCGGGAAGCCTGAGCAGGATCGAGGTTGTCGAGCCGCCATATTGGGCGCCGTAGTAGATGCCGGCAAGGGTGATGAGACCTGTTTCGGGCGGAAGACCAAAGGTCATCGGAAGAAGGATGGCGATCGTTGCCGTTGGTCCGAGCCCCGGCAGAACGCCGACCAGAGTGCCGATGAGGCAGCCGACCAGGCAGAAGAAGAGGTTGGTGGGGGTCAGCGCGACACTGAGACCGAGCGCAATGCCGCTGAAAACATCGACGCCGCCGATCATGAGAACACCTGTGGCATAATCGGGATCTGCAGCCTGAGCAGCCATGCAAAGAGAACCGTTGCAAAGGCTGCGAGCGCGAGGGCTGTGATCAAGACGGCTTTCGGGCTGGACGCTTCATGGCCGACACCGGCAATCACGACCATAAGGAAGGTGGCGAGCGGCAAACCAAGCGGGACGAGCGTTAGCGCGAAAACAAGGATGGCAGCCGTCACGCAGCCGATGATACGAAGGCGTGCCGTGAATTTTGGAGGCGCCTTGGCGATGTCGTCTTCCTCGGGCAGATCGCGACTGCGAAAGAGCAATATCAATGCGCCCAGAAGCACCAATCCCCCAGATATCGACTTGGGGAAAAAGCCCGGCCCCATACTGATGACCGTGCCGGTGTCGTAGTCGCGGGCAACAAAGAGCGCGCCCAGTCCCGCCAGAATACAGAATAACCCGAGGGGCAGGTAAGTCCTGTCCCGCTCGACCGTGCTACTGTTCACCTTGTCGCCTCCCATTCGTTTTCTTTTGTTGTTATCGGCTAGTAGCCGCGTCCCGCTACGACGACGTCCAAGAGCGGATCGCCGTTCAGAAAACGATCCAGGTTTCCGTGAAGCTTTGCGGCAATCCGTGAAGCGTTGTCTTCCGATGACCAGGATATATGTGGCGTAAGCCGGATCTTCGGATGCGTGTAGAAGGAGTGGTCCGCGGGAAGCGGTTCGGGTGCCGTAACATCGAGCGTTGCAGCACTGACCTGTCCTTCCTCCATTGCCTCGAGGAGCGCTGTGTCATCGAGGACCTCGCCGCGGCAGATATTGATGACATGCAGCCCAGGTTTTGATGCGGCAAAGATCTTGGAGTTCACCGATTGGCGTGTTTGCGGTGTCAGGGGCACGGCCAGTACGAGGTGATCGATGCCAGCGACCATTTCTTCAAGCGAGTTGTGGAAGTGGACGTTTCCTGTGTCCTGTTCCGGCTCGCCGCGTCGAACGGCACTGATATGCATGCCAAGCGCCACCAGCTTCTCGGCCGTACGTTTGCCGATTGCGCCAAAACCGTAAAGTCCAACCGACTTGCCGGAGACGAGCCCAAGTGTCCGCTTCAGCCATGTGTCTGCCGAATGAACCAGCAGATCGTCGAACAGCTGCTTTTCATGGGCAAAGATTGCGGCGACGACGTATTCCGAAATCGCTTCGGCCGATATGCCGCGGCCAGTGGTCACAAGTGGCGCTTCGAAGACCCAGTCCGGGAAGGCATCGATCCCCGCAGATGCGATCTGAACCCATTTCAGGTTATAGGGCCAGCCTACGGGCTTTTCCTTGGGCGCGCCTGCCCAGCCCTTGAAAAAGGTGAAGAGAACATCGGCGTGCTTTGGAACCTCCCATGCCTTCGCCGTATTGCTGTAGGCGATGACGTCGGGTCGGCTGCCATGCGTGCGCAAACGGTCTACCTGTTCCTCATCGAGATTGCAGGCGATGACGAGAGGTCTGGAGGCGGGCAGGCCGGTTGGTTGGTGCATGAACGCTATCCTATTGCTAAGCCTGTTCTTACGGGATAAACGGCCACAAGAACGATCGTTCTACTAGTCACTCTTATGCTAGGAACCTGCCGAAGTCGAAGGAATGGATTTCCAATTATTTCCAGATGTTTGAAAAAAACGTTGGAGGATCGAGGCTTGTTATTCCGCTATGTAGCCATTCTGAATGGCTAGGCCTTTCATTCGAGTGATCCGAAGGTTTAAAGGAGTAAACTTATGCGTCTGGTGGTCGGTGGTGATGCGCTCTTTTCTGGAGGAAATCTTGCGGAACGGCTCGATCCCAACTTGCTCGAAGCGCTTGCGGATTGCGACGCCGCCTTCGCGAACGCGGAGTTCATCTGCCCGGTCCGAACAACGCCTCCTGCGCCGCGCCGCTTCATGACGGCCGTCGGCTTTGAAGCCGTCGAAGAGCTCACCTCGATCGGCATCAAGCTGCTGTCTTTCGCCAACAACCACACCGGCGATTTCGGACCTCAGGGCGTCATCGATACGATAGAGGCCTGTGAGGAGCGCGGGATCATGCATAGCGGCATTGGCCGCAGCCTGGAGGAGGCGCGCATGGCGCAATTCCTCGATCATCGGAACGGACGCATTGCCGTCGTGTCCACGAGCACGACACGCTCGGCTGAATTTGCTGCAAGTACTGCAGGCACCGGAATTCCGGCCCGCGCCGGTCTCAATCCGTTGAGATGGGGACGCGCCTATGTCTTGCCGGAAGCAGAGTTTCAGCAGATCCGGAAGATCGATGAAATGCTCGGCATCGCGGCCGGTCGCAAGGAGGTCATGCAGGTCGAGGTGATGAACGATCCAGGTGAAAACCGGATTCCGTTCGGATCGGTATTCGAGGGCTCGCTTCAGTTCGAACGCGGAGAACAGGCGCACATCCGCTACTACGTGAATGAAAAGGATGCGTCCGCAATTATCGAGAACATTCGAGATGCAGCAAACAGGGCGGAGCATGTGCTGCTGAGCCTGCATGCGCATGAAGGGACGGAGGAGAACTGGTATTCTCCGCGACCGGCACCCTTCATCGAGGAGTTTGCGCGCCGGGCGATTGATGCGGGCGCCACTGCCGTCATCGGCCACGGACCGCACATGTTGCGCGGAATCGAATTCTACAAGGGCAAACCGATTTTCTATTCCCTCGGAAGCCTGATGATGGAGTTTGAGGCCGGCATGCAGCGTATGACGCCGGAGATGTATGAGACATACGGCTTCACAAAGGACGCGCTGCCGTCGCATCTGCACATGTCGCGCGCCCGCGACAAAGCAGGGGACACGATCGGCTTTTATGCTGACGCACGCTTTTCGAAATCGGCTCTGGCCATACTCGATATCGGAGAGGGCGGCATAAGAGTGCGTCTCTTGCCACTCGATCTCGACCTCAACAGGAAGCGGCCTTCTGAGCGGGGGCTTCCGGCATGTGCAGCGCCAGAACTTGCGCGCGAGATCGCAAGCGACATCGCCAAGATGAGTGAGGGTTACGGAACGGTCGTGCGCTACAATGAAACGGACGGATTGATCGACGTCGACCAGACCTGATCTTGGTTCAGCCTTCCGGAAGGGATCTTCGGTCTGAAAGCAGCTTTGCCGCGATCGACTTGGCTGTCGTGGCGGCTGCGGCTTCGCGTCTCAGGACGGAGCCTGCCAGAGCTCCTTCATATAAAAGCAGCAGTTGCTCGGCCAGCCTATCCTCGCCACCGACAAGGTTGCGAAAGAAATCCTTCAGGAGGATCTTGTGGTTGCGCGCGGCCTGCTGAATGTCCTGGGAGTGTGGGTTCTCAATTGCTGCAAGCAGGAAGGCGCAACCCCGAAAACTCTCGGCCTGTGTCTTTTCCTCCAGATTGGCGAACACGGCGAGAACCGGGTCTTCGCCGATGCGACCGGCTGTAATTTTCGCCAGATTCTCTCTCACCTGGACGTCGCGCTGCCCAAGATAGGCCACGACCAGAGCCTCCTTGCTGTCGAAATAGCGGTAGAAGGTCGCCCTGGTCGTGCGCAAGTGCTTGACCACCTCAGCCATCCCCACGAGATAACTGCCTCTGGCATAGAAAATATCGCCCACCCGGTCGAGGAGATCGTCTCGGGTGGATGTGGCGTCTGATGTCATTGTGGCCTACTGGTGATTGTGAGGGCTCGAACCACGAAAGTCACGCTTTCCAGCGCGTCGTGATGGTGCACGCCGGTCTTGGCGTTCGGCTCGATTGCCACCGTTCCCGCCCAGATTTTATCGGCGCCGACGCGGGCGTGGTTGATCGCCGTCTGGCGAAACATGCGTGCGGTCTTGGGGGCGAGCTGATCGCCTTTGATAAGCCGGATGCCGCCATGCTTCCATCGGTCGGCCTCGTCGTGATGTTCGCTCATCGTCCTCTTATTCCCGTGTTTGGATTTGACGACACCGCTAGTAGCTCAGCAGGTTGTCGCGAAAATGCTCGTGCTCATAGGTCTTTCTAACGAGGCCGCGTTTCTGCAGTTCCGGCACCAGGCCGTCGGTGATCTCGGCGATGTAGCGGCGGGTCAGCGGGAATGCATGAATGAGAAATCCGTCGCCACCGATTTCGTCGATCCTCTCACCCATCTGCTCGGCGACGGAGGACGGCGTTCCCACGAACTGCAGGGTCCTGGTGGAGCGACCGAGGCGGGCCTCCACCATTTCCCGAAGGGTCCTGCCCTGCTTGGAAAATGCGGCAAGGGTTCCACGGTGCCCCTCGGTGTCGATCTCAGGCAATGGTTTGTCGAGGTCGAATTGCGAGAAATCGATGTTGTTGTCGGCCGAGAGCCCCGCCAGTGCACGGTCGATGGCATTCTGGTCGACTTTTGGAAGACGCGCGGCGATGGCTTCGGCTTCCTCCTGGGTGTCCGCCAGAACCGGCAGGACTGGAAACAGCACTTTGCAATCGTCGGGGTTGCTGCCGTTTTCGATCCGGCGGCGGCGGATATCCTGGCGGAATTCCTTGGCGGCGGCGATTGGGTCGTCGCCGGCCGTCGCAGCAATGATCGTGTCCGCATGCCGGGCGCCGAAGGCGCGGCCGCGCGGCGAGCTGCCGGCTTGGCAAAACACCGGTCGGCCCTGCGGCGAGCGCGATATGTTGAGCGGCCCTCGGGAGCGGTAGTACTCGCCATGATAATCGAAGCTGCGCACCTTTGTATGGTCGGCATAGGTGCCGGTGTCTTCGTCGTGAACGACGGCGTCGGGCTGCCAGGCGTCCCAGAGCTGCGTGGCGATATCGACAAACTCGTCGGCGCGATCATAACGCTCATCATGCGGCGGCATTTTCTCGCCGATGCCGAATGCCTGCGCGGCTTCGTCTTCGCCGCCGGTGACGATGTTCCATCCGGCGCGGCCACGGCTCAGGTGGTCGACGGTGGCCATCAACCTGGCAAGAAGGAACGGCGGATAGAACGAGGTCGACAGTGTCGATACCAGGCCGAGCCTCGTTGTGTGGGCGGCGAGATAGGTAATGACAGGAAGCGGGTCGAGCCGGGCCCCGCGTATCGCATGCTTCAGATCGACTTCGGTCGTGCCCTTGTAGCGATCGGCGACCACCGAGTGATCTTCGAGCATGAGGTAGTCGAAACCGGCCCGCTCGATAGCGCGCGCCAGATCCACGAGAAACGAGCCGCTTTCCCAGACCTCGGGGCGGGAATCATGCCCGGACCACGGAACCGGACCGTTCACGCCCCATCCGTGAGGCCGTGCATTGGTGAAAAAAGCGAGATGAAATTTCGGCATTTGAATCACTTTGACGATCGAGGATGGAAGAGGAAAGGGCGGTGCGAGCCAACGCCCTTCGTACAAACCTGGTCAGTTGCTCTGTCCGTCGATCCAGGTGTCGTAGAAGATCGGACGGAACGGATCGTTGGTCAGGGAAAAGCCATGAACGTTCTGCGCGACTGGCACGAGCAGCGTCACTTCGCGGATGGGCAACCCGTATGCCTCGCCGACGATCTCCTGTTGCGCCTCGTCCGCCAACTGCTTGCGCTTGCCGGCATCGGCTTCTGCGGCGATCGCTTTCAGTTTGGCATCCAGCTCGGGACGGGCGGTCATGCCGCGGTTCTGGGAGAGGGCGGTCGAGTAGACGAAGTTGAGCGCATCAACGTCTGCGCGACCCCATGTCCGCCAGTCGAGCTGCCAGTTGCCGGCCTTGCGGGCCTCGATCTGTTCGGCGCTGCTCTGCGCCACCAATGTCGCCTCGATGCCGCTACTGCGTAGCTGTTGTTGGATGAGCTCGAAGACGGGCTGTTCGGAGGCGCCGGAATAGTTGATCTTGATGGAAAGCCGCTTGCCATCCTTGGTGCGGATGCCGTCGGCGCCCTTCTTCCAGCCAGCCTCGTCGAGAAGCGCGGCGGCCCGTGAAGGATCAAATACCAGGTTGGCCGACTGGTCGAGATAGCCCGGATGGTTGGTCGAAAGCGTGCCTGTCGCCGGCTTGATACGGCCTGCAAACAGACCGTCGACGATTTCCTGGCGATTGATGGCGACCTGCAACGCCTGGCGGACGACCTTGTCACCGAGCAGCGGATCAGATGTGTTCACCAGCAGCACCCCGGCGATACCCGAACTCGTTCCGGAGACGATCGTAGCACCGGATGCCTCGAGGTTCGGGAGGTCGTCTGTGCTGGCGTCGAAGAACGCCTGAATCTCGCCGCTGACGAAACTGCCGACCCGGACCGAGCGCTCCGGGATGGAACGCAAGGTCAGTGTCTCGAGATAGGCTGGCCCCTGGTGCTTGAAGTTCGCCGATCCCCACTTGTAATCCTCCCGACGCTTCAGTGTGACGCTTTCGTTGTACGCGATGTCCGAAATGACGAAAGGTCCACTTCCGATGACACCCTTCGCGCAACGATCCGGCAGTGCAGCCTTGAGTGTCTCAGGAGCCAGGATTGCGAGGCCTTTTTCGGTGGTCGCCTGCTCGAATCCGGCATTCGGCTGTTCGAAACTGATAACCACCGTACTCGGGTCTGTGGCGACAGCCGATTTGAAACCGGTCAGGAAAGACGCCGCCGTAACTGCAGTGCCATCCTTGCCCATTTTCCAGAGAAGATTGAAGTTGTCGGCGACAACCTGCGCCGTCAAGGCTTCGCCGTTGCTGAAGGTAACGCCATTGCGCAGATGAAACGTATAAGTCCGCCCGCTGTCACCGATTTCCCATTTGTCGGCGAGGTAAGGAACGATCTTGCCGGTTTGCGGGTCCTGGTCGAGCAGGTTGTCGACGACTTGCTGGAAGACTGCCGGATTGGGGTTTGACTGAACACGGTCCAGGCACGGCGGAAAGCTGGGCAGACCGTAGGTAAGATGTCCGCCCGAAAGGGGCGTCTGCGCATGCACAGCTGCCGTCGAAAGCAGCACGAGAACGCTTGCCGCGGCACCGAGTTTGGATGGGAAGGACATTCTGCTCTCCAGTTTTCGAATGGGGAAAATTGTCAATTTGGGTGATGGGAAGCGGCCGTTTCGGACCTTGAATGCTGCAGGCCCTGCTGAAGCATGGTGCCGGGGATCGCCGCCACCAGATCGCGCGTGTAGGCTTGTTGCGGATTGTGCAGCAGATTGTGCTTGTCACCGGCTTCAACCAGCCGTCCAGACTTCATGACGACAACACTATCGGCGATCGCGTTGACGACGGCCAGGTCGTGCGTGACGAACAGGTAGGACAGGCCAAACTCGCGTTGGACTTCTTTGAGCAGTGCCAAGATACGGGCCTGAACCGTCACATCGAGTGCGGACGTCGGTTCATCCAGCACGAGGATCTTCGGTCGGAGGCTGAGGGCGCGGGCGATCGCGACGCGTTGCAACTGCCCGCCCGAAAGCTCTGCTGCGCGCCTTTGCAACAGATTTGATGGGAGCGACACGGCATCGGCCAGCTCGATCACCCGCTGCTTCTGCGACCGGGCGTCTCCAATGCGATTGACCTTCAGCGGATCGCCGATGATGTCGTTGATACGCCAGCGGGGATCGAGACTGGAAAAGGGGTTTTGGTAAACGAACTGGACGATCTCGTGATAGTGGGACGTCAGTCGGCCGGCCGCATCACGTACTGGCTCGCCTTCCAAAAGTATCTCTCCTTTGCTGGGGCGCGTCAGACCGGCGAGCATGCGCGCCGTCGTCGTCTTGCCGGAGCCGGATTCTCCGACGAGTGCAAGCGTGCGACCCTTTTCCAGCGTGAAGCTGACATCGTCGACCGCGTTGGTCTGTATCGATCTCCGGAACCAGCCACTGGTGAAGTGCTTGTGGAGGCCTTTCACTTCCAGAAGCGGGGCGGCGGAGACAGGATCTTCCGATTTGATCGCCGCTGCGATGCCGTGGCCGGGGCGCGGCGGGATGTCCCGGAGAAGCGCGCGCGTATAGTCTTTCTTGGGCGCACGGATGATGTCTTCCGCCGCACCCTGCTCGACGATGCGGCCTTCGTTCATGACGACGATCCGATCGGCCCGATCGGCTGCGATCCCCAGGTCGTGGGTGATGAACAGAACTGCCGTCGATCGCTCGCGTGTGAGCTTTTCGACGCGGTCCAGCACCTTTTTCTGGACGGTTACGTCGAGCCCCGACGTCGGCTCGTCGGCGATGATCAGTTGCGGCTCACAGGAAAGGGCGATGGCGATGAGGACGCGTTGACGCATGCCGCCGGAGATCTCGTGCGGGTATTGCGCAAAACGTTCGCTCGGCCGGTCGATTCCGACGTCGTCGAGCAGCGCAAGCGCACGTTCGACAGCCGCGGAACCGGTGGCGACGCGATGGACGCTGAGCGCCTCGACGATCTGTGAGCCGACCGTCTTGACGGGGTCGAGCGAAACGGTCGGGTCCTGCGGGACGAAACCGATCTCCTTGCCTCGAATGGCCTGCATCTTCCGTTCAGACAGTCCTATCAGGTCAAGGCCATCGAAGCGCAGGGTCGTGGCCGATCTCTTGGCCGCGTTTGGCAGAAGATCGATGATCGAATAGGCGGTCGTCGACTTCCCGGAACCGGACTGACCCACGATCGCGACAAACTCGCCACGCGACATGGTCAGGTCGAGATTGCTGATCGCCTGGACTGTTGACATGCCGCTGCGGTAGCTGACGTTCAGCCCAGTAATCTCGAGCAGCGCCTCGGTTCCGGTAGGGGAGGATATCAACTGCCTCATCGCGACGCCTCCGGCGAGCGATTCAGTTCTCTGCCGATCGCATTGACGGCGAGAACGGTCGCGATGATCACCAGGCCCGGAATGGTCGTCAGCCACCATGCGGTGGCAAGATAGCTTCGCCCTTCGGCAACCAGGTTGCCCCATTCGGGTGTCGGGGGGACGGCGCCATATCCGAGGAAACTCAAGGCGGAGATGGACAGAACGGCCGAACCGAATTCGATGGCGACGAGCGCACTAACCGGACCCCGTGCATGCGGAAACACATGGCGGACGCAGACGCCGAACCACCCGGCACCATAAGAGCGGGCGGCTTCGACGTAAGGCGAGGTGCAGACGCGCAGGACTTCTGAACGCATGACACGGGCAAAGGAGGCGATCGACGCGATGCCGACGGCGATTGCGATGTTGATCGTCCCGAAGCCGATGGCGGAGATCAGCATGAGCGAGATCAGAAGGTTGGGGATGGCCAGCAGGACATCCATCACCCGCATGACGACTTCGTCGACAATGCCTCCGAGATAACCCGCCGTCACGCCGATGACGCTGCTTGCCAGAAACGCCAGCGTCAACGCAATGACCGTGGCTTTCAACGACAGGCTGGTCCCATAGACTACGCGAGCGTAGAGATCGCGGCCGAGGTTGTCCGTGCCGAACCAATGGTCCGCCGACGGTGGTTTCAACCGCGTCAGGACATTGCCGGCGAAGGGGTCGATGCTGGTGAACAGGCTCGGAAAAAAAGCCCACATCGCAACCAGAAACACGGTGAGCATCGCGATGCCGATACGCAAGCGTCTGATCGTGACCGAGCGATGCGGCCAGGCACGGTGTTGCGGGAGGTCCTGGGCTTGCGAGGTGGCCGTCTCGCCGGCGGACGTTGCGGTATCGATCATGCCGAGTCCCCGCCGGCGCTGGCACCCCGTCGGATGCGCGGATCAATCAGGGGATAAACCAGGTCAACGACGAGGTTGACGACCGCGTAGGCCGCTGCCGTCAGCACGACGAGACCCTGAACGAGCGGGATATCCTGGACGTCGACGGCGTTCTGCAAAAGCCTGCCGATGCCGACGCGGGAGAAGACCGTTTCTGTGACGACGGCACCGGCAAATATGTTGCCGATGAGCAGCGCAACGACGGTCAAAGCCGGGATCGCGGCATTGTGGAGGATATGGTGGAGATAGATCGTCCTGCGCGGGACACCCTTGGCTTTCAGCATGCGCACGAATGGCTGCGCCGCCGCATCGTCCAATCCCTTGGAAAGGGTCTGTGCGATCGTTGCCGCAGCCGGGACGGCCAGCGTCAGAGCTGGCATGATCAACGAGGAAAAGCCGCGGTTGCCGAGGGACGGCACCAGCCGCAGTTCGAAGGCGAAGATCTGCAGCAGGACAAGTCCGATCCAGAATGTCGGAATTGACATCGACACCGGCGGCAGGGCAAGCAGGAAGGTGCGGGTATAGCCGTCCTGCCTGTAGCTCGCGGCTAAAGCAATGGCGCTTCCGACGGCGAGTGCTATCATCAGGCTCAGTGCCGCCAGCTTAAGCGTTTCCGGCAACGCTTCGGAGATTTGCGCCACGACCGTCTTACCCGACTGCATGGAGATGCCAAAGTCGCCGCTGGCGGCTTTCGTCAGGAGATAGGCATATTGTTCGAGCGGCGGTCGATCGAGGCCGTAGCGGCTCGCGAGCGCCTTGTATTGCTCGGATGAAGCAACAGCCGAGCCACCGCCGCCGCTTTCCGACGAAAGCATGAGCGAGATGGGGTCGCTCGGGAGCAGGTACAGCAGTATGAAGGATAACGTGAATACGGCCCAAACGACCAAGACGGCGTTGACCAGCCGACTAACGATGTAACCTGTCATTCAAACCCCGGAAGAATGCCATCGATAAGTAGAATGGTCATTCTATCCGAGGCAGCCCGCAGGCCGAGGCTGAAAACACTAAATTATATAGATCAAGTAGAAAGTTATCCTGATCTGCGTGCCTGCTCCGAAGGGGGCATTGTAATTCAGAGCGGTAATGAATCCGTCGCCCACGAATACCGCACAGCGGTTCGTATCCAAAGTTGGCGTGTGCCATTAGAGCTGCGCCAGCTTCACCGAAATGGGAAACTCGACTAACGATGACGCCCATCTTCCGAATTGGGGGGAAGAGACACTGGCTCTGTCGTGCCGTCAACCAGGACGGCTTCGCTCTCGATGATTTGGTGCAAAGCCGCCGCAGCGCCAGGGCTGCGAAGCGGTTGATGAGAAAGCTTCTGAAAGGGCAAGGCTGCGGGCCGCGCGTGATGATCACCGGCAAGCCGAGATCATACGGAGCGGCAAAGCGAGAGATCATGCCGGGTGTCGAACACCGTTCCCACAAAGGTTTCAACAACCGGGCGGAAAATTCCCATCAGCCGATCCGAAGGCGGGAGAAGATCATGAACCGCTTCAAGTCACCACGACAGCTTCAGCGCTTCGTCTCGATCTATGACCCGATCACCAACCCCTTTCACATTCCCCGACACCACATTCCATCCGCCCATCATCGCGGCCTGCGAGCAATTGTCACGGAAGCGTGGCGCCAAATCGCATGCCTTCAAGCCGCCTGCACCAAGGTCGCCTCCCAAATCCTGTCTTTGCAGAGTTAAATTTACGGTGCCCCTGCAACATCATCGCGGGTCGACGGTTCAATTCCTCTCAAGACGCAGGATAAAATGAGTCGGTAGCGCAAATAGCAGCAAGGTCTCGGACCTCATCAACGTTCTACCAGATCCGCACGTTGAACTCTCAGCCAGTGCGCAGTTCGAAGGACCTCCCGGAGATGGGCTGCCATGGCGCTGCTCGCCGCTTCCGGCGCCTTTTGCTCCATAGCGTTGACGATTTCCCAGTGTTGTACGAGAAGGGTCTGCAAATGACCTGGATCGGGAAGGCTGAGATAGCGCACGCGATCCATCTGAAGTTTCACGGTTTGAATCACCCGCCAACTCTTGGAGAGTCCCGCCTCTTCGCAAAAGCTTCGGTGAAAGGCTTCGTCGAGCTCGAGAAAGAGATCGCCGTCTTCGTTCGCCACTGCAATTTCCTGCCGGGCGAGGTTGGCTTTAACGTCAGCTAAGAATTGCGGCGAACATTGCCCGGTCAGACGTTTGACCACAGCCACTTCCAGCGCCTCCCGTATGAACTGCGCTTCTTCCACATCCTTGATGCGGATGGGCGCGACGAAGCTTCCGCGTTGCGGCAATATATCGATTAGGCCTTCGTCGGCTAGACGGATCA
The DNA here is from genome assembly GCA_036398815.1 of Rhizobium sp. Lineage (GTDB taxonomy): Bacteria > Pseudomonadota > Alphaproteobacteria > Rhizobiales > Rhizobiaceae > Rhizobium. The sequence continues at coordinate 16,659 of DASWOH010000014.1, forward strand.
AGGCTTCACGGACAGGCGTACGGCTCACGCCCAACTGCAGCGACAGCTCCTTTTCGCTCAAAGCTTCGGATGGGAGCATCGCAAGTGTCGTGATTGCCCGCCGAACGCGCTCGTAAACCTGCGGGGCAATGGGCTGGCGAATGTTGATCGATTCAAGCGCGTCGCCGACAGGCGCCATGCCAACGCCTTTTTCGGTCGCTGGTTCTTCGACACGGCGTTTATTTGCCATCTTCTCCCCCATTGCACGGCCTTCTTCGCTGTCATCCGCAAATCGCATATCCTATCGGAACAGTCTATCACCGATATTGACATACTACCATGGCAGTATATATGTCCAATTCAGGGAGTGACGGGAGGACCTTCGACGGCGAGTGTTCAGGTGGCGGTCGTTTTGGCGAACGCTGTTCCGGTTCATTCACAATCGCCCGTCGAACGATCAGCCGCCGACCCCAAGGTCGATCGACAGGAGCGCGGCCTTTAACAGGGAAGCTGGAGGAGAGAGCATCCATGAAAACTGTCTATAGGAAAAGAGCCGTGGCCCTTGGGATGGCGCTGCTTGTCAGCACCGCATTTGCAGCGGCCGCCCGCGCCGAGGATGGCGTTGCGACCGGTAGCACCAGCGGCAAGAAAATCGCATTCAGCAATTCCTATGCCGGCAATTCATTCCGTCAGGTGATGATCAAGAGCTTCGAAGAGATGGGAGCGAAGGCCAAGGCGGACGGAAAGATCGCCGATACCGCCGTGGTTAGCGCCAACAATTCCGTCACCGAGCAGGCATCGCAAATCCAGAATCTGATCCTGCAAGGATATGACGCCATCATCGTTCTCGCCGGGTCGGATACCGCACTTAACGGCGCCGTCAAGGACGCCTGCGACGCAGGTATTGTCGTCGTCGCCTTTGCAAGCGGCGTTACCGAGCCTTGCGCCTACGTGGTTGACTACAATCTGAACTCCTACGCCAAGGCAGAGCTTGATTTCATCAAGCAGAAGCTGGGCGACAAGCCGGCAAACATCCTTGAAATCCGCGGCATGGCCGGAGACGGTTTTGACAAGCGGCTGCATGACGGCGTCGTCAAGGCGCTGGCGGAGCATCCAGACTACAAGAGCGTCGGCGAAGTCTACGGTCAATGGACCGCTACGGTTGCCCAAAAGGAGGTTTCCGGCATCCTGCCATCCTTGCCAAAGGTGGATGCCGTCCTGACCCAGGGCGGCGACGGTTATGGCGCGGCTCAAGCCTTCAAGGCCGCAAGGCGCGATCTGCCGATCATCATCATGGGCAATCGCCAGGACGAACTGGCGCTGTGGAAGCAGGAGCACGATGCTTCCGGCTACGAGACCTTCTCGCTTGGTGCGACACCATCGGTTTCGCAGGTCGCGTTCTGGGTGGCGCAACAGATCCTAGCTGGCAAAAAGGTGCCGAAATTCGTCGAGGTTCCTTTGCTGCAGATCAATCAGCCTGATCTCGACGCCTGGCTGAAAACCGTGCCGGAGGGCGGTGTGGTGAATGCGCAATATCCGCAGGATCTCGTCGCCAAGATCATCGACGCCAATGTCAACAAGACCGCTCTTCCGGCTGTTCCAGCACCGAAGTGAGGAATTGACCGATGACCGACTCACCAATCCCCTTATCGGCCTCGATGACGGTAGAATCGCTCATCGATGTGCGTGACGTCCATAAGAGCTATGGTGCAGTCCACGCACTCGGCGGCGTCGATTTTAATCTTCGTGCCGGTGAGGTGGTTGGTTTGGTCGGTCATAACGGCGCTGGTAAGTCGACGCTGATGAATGTCCTGTCGGGCGCCGTCCAGCGCACGGCAGGCAGTTTCCGCTATGCCGGAAACGACATCGAATTTTGGAGCGCGGCACAAGCCCAGTCCGGCGGGCTGCGCTGCATCTTTCAGGAACTGTCGCTCTGTTCAAACCTTTCGGCGGCAGAGAACACCCGTATCATTCATCGTCAGTTGCGTGGTCTCGGCTGGCGCCGACGTGCGCGCGAGCTGATCGCCCGTGCGCTCGACGAGATCTTTCCCGGCCATGGTATCGATATCGAAGCAAAAATCTCGGAACTCTCCATCGGTTCACGGCAGATGGTGGAAATCGCCCGGGCCTTTACCGAGACCGACATTGCCGTGCGCTGTGTTATTCTCGATGAGCCGACATCATCGCTGGGGCACCAAGCGACAGAGCAACTTCTGGCCTATATCCGCAAGGCGGCCTCGCGAGGTGTTGCCTGCATCCTGATCACGCATCGCCTGAACGAAATCATCGCGGTTTGCGACCGCGCCGTCGTCATGGTCGACGGCAAGATCGTCGCCGAACGCAGCACCAAGGGTCTGTCGCGCTCCAGTCTGGTCGAAATGATGGGCAGCATCGAGACGACTCATGACCGTGCACAGCAGACACAGTCCCGCTCCTTCGGGCCTCGGCAGATAGACCATCCCGGCCTGGATTCTGCCGATCGGTCCGTACAGGCCGCGGCGGGCGAAATCATCGGCTTTGCCGGTCTGGATGGGCATGGCCAGCGCGAAAGATTGCGAGCAATTTTCACGGCACTCGAAAAAGGCGGCAAGATACCCGCCGCTTACGTCGCCGGCGATCGAGGGCTTGAAGGTGTCTTCGGATTGTGGTCGATCGCCGATAATCTGACGATCCGCAGTCTCAATGCCTTGCAGCGGCACGGCTTTGTCTCGACTTCCGCGGCAAGAGCGCTTGCCGGCAAATGGTCGGCGCGTCTCAAGGTCAAGGCACCGTCGATCGACACGCCAATCCTGTCGCTGAGCGGCGGAAACCAGCAGAAGGTGCTTTTCGCGCGCGCGCTGGCCTCGGACGCCCGCGTCATATTCCTCGACGATCCCATGCGCGGTGTCGATGTCGGTACCAAACAGGAGGTCTACCAATTGATCCGCAGCGAGACCGAACAGGGTCGTACCTTCGTTTGGTACACGACTGAAATGGAAGAGCTGAACAACTGCGACCGGCTCTACGTATTCCGCGAGGGACGCGCGGTTGAGGAGATCCAGGGCGATGCGATCGATAATGGCCGTATCCTCGAAGCCTCGTTTGGAGGGGCAAATGGCTGACGTGATGATACGACCAACAACCGCCTGCCGGCCGGCACGGCTGACCGCAGCCCTGCAGGTGGGACTGCCGGCTGTAACGTTGGTTTTGATGTTGGCCGTGATCTTCTGGATCCGGCCGTCGGCGATGAGCTATTTTGGCTTTACGCTGCTGTTCAAACTTGCCACGCCGCTTGTGTTTGCAGCCCTTGCCCAGATGCTGATCATCATGCTGGGTGACATCGATCTCTCCAACGGCGCTTTCGTTGGCCTCGTCACCTGCATCACGGCGCTCAATCTGGATTCCAATCCTTTGCTGGCAATCGTGCTTTATCTTGCGACGATCGCCGTTTATGCGGGCATCGGCCTGCTCATCCATCTCCGTCAGTTGCCCTCCATCATCGTCACGCTGGGCATGTCCTTCATCTGGCTCGGCACGGCCATTATCGTCCTTCCGTCGCCCGGTGGCGTCGCTCCGGCTTGGCTTGCAGGTTTCATGAGTTGGCGACCGCCGTTCGTTCCACTGCCGATCCTGCTTGCTGTCATCGCCGCCGCCGTCGGCCACGTAATTATTACCCGGTCGTCCTACGGAGCCGTGCTTCGCGGGGCGGGCGCTAATCCTCGTGCCATCGAAAGAGCAGGCTGGTCCACCACTAAGATCAGGGTTCTGGTCTATGCTGCAGCCGGTGTGCTCGCCTGCCTTGCCGGGATTACGCTTACCGGACTGACGACATCGGGCGATCCGAATGTCGCGCCGGCCTACACCCTTCTCGGCGTCGGTGCCGTCATTCTGGGCGGTGGCTCGTTCAATGGCGGTATAGTGTCGCCGGTCGGCACGGTCATCGGAGCCCTGACCTTATCCTTGGCCGGATCTTTGCTCAGCTTCCTGCAAGTGCCGCCAACCTGGCAGATCGGCGCGCAGGGCGGGATCCTGTTCCTCGTGCTGGCCGGGCGCGTCCTCCTGTCGGAGAAAAAATCATGAGCTCTCGTCTATCCCTCGCGCCGTGGAACTACGGCTTCATCGTCGCTGTTGCCATGTGGATTGCCACAACCGCCTATGCGGGTTTCGGCAGCGCAGAGGCGACCCTGACCGCCGCCCTGACTTTCGGCGCTTTCAGCGTTCTTGTCGGGACCGGCCAGATGCTGGTGATCGCGTCAGGCCCGGGCAATATCGATCTTTCGGTCCCGTCGGTGCTCACGCTTACCGCCTATGTGTCGATGACTGTCATGAAGGGCCAGGACAGCATGTTGCTGGCTGGTTTTGCGGCTGCGATCGTAGTGGGTGCGATCGCGGGTGTCCTGAACTTCCTGGCCATCACGCTCCTGCGGCTGCCGCCTATCATCGCGACGCTTGCCTGGAGCTTCGTTTTCCAGTCCTTCGCCTTCAATCTCGGCGGCGAGGCGACATTGAAACCTCCGGCGAGTTTGTCGGCCTTCACGCTTTGGCGTGTCGGCGGCATTCCTTTCATGCCTTTCGTCGTCATGCTCCTGACCGCAGCGACCATGCTTGTCTTGTCGCGGGGCGTCTGGGGCCGGCGCCTGCTTGCAATCGGACAGAGCGAGCCGGCGGCAAGGCTTGCCGGCATATCGGCCGGACGTGTCCGCCTTGTTGCTTATAGTCTTTGTGGCGTTGCCGGGGGCCTTGCAGGCTTCCTCTTATCCGGCTTCTCCGGCGGCGCGGCGCTGAACATGGGCGATGTCTATCTGCTGGAATCGATCGCGGTTGTGGTCCTCGGCGGAACGAGTGTCGCTGGCGGCCAGGCGAATGCGGTTGGCATTTGGGGTGCTGCTCTGTTCTTCAATCTGATGGCGACGATGCTGAACACGTTTCAGATGCAGGCGGGCGTGCGCTTCGTGCTGACCGGCGCGCTGATCATTCTGATCGTGGCAATCGCTCCGCGACCGCGGATAGCCTGACATGACTAGCATCGGGAGCCTCACCACGGTCTTCGATAAGGACTACCTCGGGTTCATCGATCTGACGCATCCGATGAAGGATGGAATGCCCGTTTGGCCCACTCATCCGCCATTCTGCCAGGAGGTCGTCGAGAGTTACGACCGCGGCGACGTGGCCTGCAATCATTCGCTTTGCCTAAGCGAGCATTCGGGCACCCACTTCGACGCTCCTCTGCATTTCATAAGGGGTGGCAAATCAATTGCCGAAATCCCTCTGCAACAGTTCTTTGGCCGCATGGCGACCATCGACGCGCAAGAGTGCGCGCCGCGCGAAACCGTCGGCGTTGAGCGGATCCTGGAGTTCGAAGACCAGCATGGCCCGATCGCGCCGGGTGATGCCGTTTTCTTTTATTTCGGCTGGGACCGCTATTGGAACGATCCGTCTCCGCAGGAGCGATTTTTGCGAGACTGGCCCGGGCTATCGCAAGAGGCGAGCGAATTCTTGCGGGAGAGAGGCGTTCGTATGGTGGGTTCCGATTGCCTCTCGATCGACCGCTACGGCAGCACGGATTTTCCCGCCCACACTATTCTGCTCGGCGCAGATATCCTCATTGGTGAGAATTTCGCCAATCTCGGACAATTGCCGCCCTATTGCTTTCTCACTGCATTGCCGTTGGCGATCTCCGGTGGGTCCGGATCGCCGGCGAGGGCCGTGGCGCTGGTCGGATCATCAAACGAGGCTCAATCGCAGGCCGCAGCCATCACCGCAGACCGACATGGATTTTAAGAGGTAAGGAATGAGACATACGTGGCGCTGGTTCGGGCCCATCGACAAAGTGAGTGTCCGCAACGCGGCCCAGGCAGGCGCCCAGGGGATCGTCAGCGCGCTTCACCATATTCCGACGGGAACAGCCTGGACGGCGGAAGAGATCCGCAAAAGACAAGACGAAGTCCGTGCCGGTGGTCTGGAATGGGAACTGGTGGAGAGTATTCCCGTGTCCGAGAGCATCAAGACCATGTCCGGCGATTGGAAGGCCCATATCGAAGCGTGGAAGGAAAGTCTTCGCGCCTTGGCGAGTGCGGGCCTTTTCACCGTCTGCTACAACTTCATGCCGGTGCTGGACTGGACGCGGACCGACCTTCGTTGGGAAACGCCAAATGGCGCTCGCGCCATGCGCTTCGATCTGATCGATTTCGTTGCCTTCGATCTGCATGTTCTGCAGCGGCCAGCCGCAAACATGGATTATACGCCTGCGTTGATCGATCAGGCCGGCCGGAGATTCAGGTCGATGTCGGACGAGAAGAAGGCCGCGCTTTCGCGCAATATCGGTGCGGGTCTTCCCGGTTCCGCCGATGGCTACAGTATTGGGGAGTTGCGTGACGCGCTTGCTCGTTATGCCGCCATCGATGCGCAAACGCTGCGCGGCAACCTTATCGCCTTCCTGTCGGAGGTCGTACCTGTCGCTGATGAATTGGGGATGCGCCTGTGCGCCCATGGCGACGATCCGCCGTGGCCGCTGCTCGGGTTGCCGCGGATACTGTCGACCGAGGCGGACTATCGTCACATGCTCGGGGCTGTCGATAATGTCGCAAACGGGGTGACGTTCTGCACCGGGTCATTGGGCGCACGGCCTGATAACGATCTTCCGGCCATGGTGCAGCGTCTAGCGCCCCGAATTCACTTCGTTCACCTGCGCAATGTTCGGCGCGAAGAAAAGGGAACGCCCTGTTCCTTCTTCGAAGACGAGCATCTGGAAGGTAACACCGATATGGTCGCCGTCATTGCAGCGATTGTCTCGGAAGAGCGCCGCCGCAAGGCCGAAGACCGCAGCGACCACCAGATTTTCATGCGCCCCGATCACGGACAGGAAATTCTGGACGATCTGAACCGCGGAGCACAGCCCGGTTACCCGGCGATCGGTCGGCTGAAAGGACTGGCGGAACTGCGTGGCATCGAACGGACCCTATCGCATACGACGTATGGACTCGCGTGATCATGGACAGGTTGAATGCGCAGACGCAATTGCCGGAGGGCGTCGAAAGACCCCGTTACGTTGGCCGGGCATCGTTCACATCGGCGTTGGAGCCTTCCACCGCGCGCATCAGGCCGCCTATACTGGGGATGCGCTCAACCGGGATTTGGGCGATTGGTGAATTGTCGGGGCAAGCGTGCGCTCGACCGACAGCGTGCACGCTCCCTGTCTGCTCAGGATTGCCTGCATAGCGTCGTCATTCCGTTGTGTGTGGGGCCGGTCCCCTGGGGAGGCAATCGGCGCCTGCACGCCGCCAACCTTCCAGATGCAAACCAATATAGATGCGCTGTGGAAGGGGTCTCAACCCCTAATGCTCGAGCGCGTCCGTCAAAGTCTTGTTGTCCCCGGCGCTATCAAACTCGGCGAAAACCTGTTCGTTCAACCCGCCTTTGGCGAAGAATTTCTGCCTGAGCTGCGCAAGTCCGGTTTCCGTCGATTGCCTTGACCGGCATCAAGCCGTCGCATCAACCGCTCGCCAGGACGACCGCCTATGCCTATGGCCGAGCAGAGCGGTAATTTCCGAGTTCCGCTTAGTTCGACGTGAAAAAAGGTAAAGCAACATCTGGCAATCGGTCCGGGAAGATCTTGCGCGGGCAGTCGTACGAAGTACAGCACCAGCGACTTAATCGAAGCCGGAGCATCACCGCTTTTCCTTGCGCAGGTAGATCCTGGAGATGCCGGTGCGGTCAGCCATGACGGCGTCGCGAGGGCCCACCGCAATCGGGGCAAATACCCTGGTCGGCTGTCGCAGCTAACACGACCCATCCGCTCGCCCGCACCATATCCGACAGCCACAAAAAAGTGAGGAAGACCCGCTTAAGCGGCAGCGGCACGGGCGTATGTAGTACCGGTTCGATCCTCGCAGAGACGAGAGGAGCGAAGCCGAATATCCTCAGACTGTCAGCGCGGCTAGGGTGACGTTGCGAATTTCCTACTGCACAAAGTCACTCATCTTGCGGATAAGGAGTGCGCCGACAGTCGCACCGGCGTCCTGAAGGCCCACAGTCTTTTCCTGAAAGGCGGCTGCCTTGCCGTGCTGAGCCACCATGGTCTTGGTGTCCTCGAGTGCCTGTTCCGCCACCGTCGCGGCCGAGGCCAGCGCCGCGGGAAGCGGGGAGCCCGCGGCAGCCGCGTTCTTCAGGGCACGCGCAACCGGATCGAGCACATCGACGATCGTCTTGTCGCCGACCTTGGCTTTACCGCGCTCGGCAATGCCATCCTTGTAGGCGGTCCAGAAGGCGGCGATCTCGGGCGTGCCGAGCGATTGTGCCGTCTCGACCGCCTTGCTGGCGCGCAGGAACCCGGTCGCCGTCAGCGTACCCATTGTGGAGGGCGCCGTCCGCGCCATGATGACGCCGGCGGTCCGCAGCAGCTTCGCGATCCCCGCAGCCTCGCCTTCGGCGGCCACGGCCTCTGCCGCCGCCGCAAAGGATTTGCTCATGGTGATTCCGAGATCGCTGTCGCCTACCTTGCCATCGAGCGAGATGAGAAAGTCTCGCTGCTCGGCAAAGAGCCGCTTCCAGGCATCGAAGAGGTGGATCAGATCGGAGGCGGTAATGGCGTCCATGGTCTTTTCCTCAGCCGGCGATGTGTTTGAAGAAGGGTGTGTTGGCCGGTGCGCCAATCAACGGATCCAGCTCGGCGTCAAGATGCAGGACCGAGACGGATGCGCCGGCCATTTCCATCGACGTGGCGAATTCGCCGACCCAGACGTGCTTGGCTGTCACACCACGTTCCTCAAGAAGCTGCGAGACACGCCGGAACAAGATATAGAGTTCTTCCATCGGCGTGCCGCCGAGGCCGTTCACCAGAACCGCGACCTCGTCGCCGCGCTGGTAATCCTGTTCGGCGAAGATTCGCTCCATCATTTCGTCGATGACCCGGTCAGCGGGTGCGAGCTTCTTGCGGCTGATGCCGGGCTCGCCGTGAATGCCCATGCCGATTTCCATTTCGTCCTCGCCGATGCTGAACGTGGCATGGCCGATTTCCGGCACGACACAGCTCGAAAGGGCGACACCCATGGTCCGGGTGCGCAGCCTGGCCTTGTCGGCAATGCGGGTCACGTCGTCGAGCGACAGGCCCTGAGCTGCGGCAGCGCCGGCTGCCTTGTAGACGAAGAAGATGCCGGCGACACCACGACGCTTGTGCTCCTCGCCGACCACGGAGGAGGCGACGTCATCGTTGCCGACGACCTGCTTGACCTGAATGCCATCGAGATCGGCCAGTTCGGCGGCCATGTCGAAGTTTATGATGTCGCCGCTGTAGTTTCCGTAGATGTAGAGAACGCCGGCGCCCTGATCGATATGCTTGGTGACCTGCAGTATCTGTTCGGCGCTCGGAGACTGGAAGACGCCGCCGACGGCTGCACCGTCCAGCATGCCGTCACCGACATAGCCCAGGAATAGTGGCAGATGGCCGGAGCCACCTCCCGTTGCGATGCCGACCTTGCCGGCTTTCGGCTTGGCCGTGACCAGGCAGCGTTTGTCATCGGCGACATAGGTGACGTCGGGATGAGCCTTGTAGATACCCTCCAGCATTTCGTCGGCGAAATCGACCGGGTCGTTCAGGAATTTCTTCATGGTTTCCTCTTTGATTTGGAGTTTATCGTTTGCGCTGACGGGTGACGAAGAAAGCCGCCGCCAGGAGAATGAAGCTTCCGACCACGAGTCGCTGCCAGGTGCTGGGGATGCCGACCATCACGAGCACGCTGTTGATGACCACCACCAGTAACACCCCAAGCAGGGTGCCCAGCACCGTGCCCGTGCCGCCGGTGATCCTTGCTCCGCCCAGCACGACGGCCGCGATGACGTTGATTTCGGTACCGACCAGATCGAAGGGGTTGGCCTGGCGATTGGCGCAGACGTGGATGATGCCCGCGAGTCCGGCCAGCGCGCCGGCATAGCCGAACAGGAAGATATGGATCGTCCTGAGATTGTAGCCCAGGCGGCTTGCGATATTCGCGTTGCCGCCAACCGCGAAAATGGCGCGCCCCATCAATGTGCGATTGAGGATCCACCAGGTGATGATGGCCGCAACGGGCAAGATGAGGAAATAGACCGGCAGCGTGACGACGGCGCCATTGGCAGATTCGAACTGGAGCAGCGGCATGCGGCCAAACGCCCCCATCTGCGACGGCAACGACATGATCCAGACGGTGCCGATAAAGGACAGCAGGAAGCCACGGAACAGATATTGCGTGCCGATCGTCACGATCAGCGAAGGCACGTTGAGATGATGGACCAGCAGTCCGTTGATCACGCCAAGCAGCGCCCCGCCGATAATGGCGATGAGAATGATAACCGCTATCGGCATGCCGGGGAAATGGTTGAGCACCAGCACCGTCAGCGAGTACATGGTGAAGGCAGCGATCGCCGTAAAGGACACGTCGATGCCGCCGGCGGCCAATATGATGAAGACGCCGAGAGCAAAGAGACCGATGACCACGCTGGCGCGGCCGATGTCGATCAACGTGGACGGCTGCAGGAAATCCGGGTTGGCTACCGCGACGATCACGCAGATCGCCATCAGCAGCGCGAAGGTGATCGACTCGGGTCTCTTGCGGATGAGATCCGACAGGCGAAAGGAGCTATTCACAGTGGAACCGTCCTCAAGTTCCTCGAGCTGGGACGCTCTCATTGGGCATTCTCCATCTTGGATGTCAGCATGGCTTTGTAGAGCTGGTCTTCGGTCGCCATATCCGCTTCGAATTCCGCAACCGCGCGTCCGCTGTTCATCACCAGGATGCGGTCGCAGTTCTGCAGGAGTTCCGGTAAGTCGTCGCTGACAATGATGAGCCCCATGCCCGCTTCGGCGAGCGACTGGATGACGCGATAGATCGTATCCTTCGAACCCACATCGACGCCGACCGTCGGCCCATGCAGGACCAGCAGCTTGGGTGCGATGCTGAGCCATCGTCCGATCAGCACACGTTGCTGGTTGCCGCCGGAAAGGGCGCCGACCGGCAAGTCGATATCCTTGGTGTTGAGACGCATTTCCTGGGAAAGCCGGGCGGCGATGGCGCGCCCTTCGCTTTTGTCGATGATCCCCAGCCGGTTGCTGAGCTTGGTGACGATCAGCGCTATCTCGTTTTCGAGGATCGATTTGTCGAGAAACAGGCCTTCTGCAAGACGATCCTCCGGGACATAGCCGATGCCGTGGGCGATGGCATCGGCGGGATGGCGAACGGACAGATGCTGGCCTTCGAGCGAGATCGAGCCGGCGGTCGCAGGCCGGATGCCGGTAAGCCCCATGGCAAGCTCGTTGCGGCCTGAATCGGCAAGCCCGGTGATGCCGAGGATTTCGCCCCGGCGCAGGCTGAAGTTCATCTCGCTGAAGCCCGGGCCGCTCAGTCCGCTTACGGCCAGCAGTTCCGTTTTTGCCGGCTTGCCGGTCCGGTAGCGCTCGGAATCGATGAGGCGGCCGGTCATCAGCTCGGAAAGCTGTCTCTTGCTGTAGTTTTCGATAGGGCCCTGGGCGACGCATCGGCCGTCGCGGAAGACGACAGCATTGCCGCCGATGCGGTAGCACTCGTCGAGCTTGTGGGTAACGAAGAGAACCGCGACATTTTCGGAGCGCAGCCGCTCGACGACGCGGATCAGATTGTCGACTTCGCGCCGCGTCAGCGAGGTGGTGGGCTCGTCCATGATGACGAGCTTGGCTCGCGTCGCAATCGCGCGTGAGATCGCCACCAACTGGCGAGCCGCAAGCGGCAGGTCGGAGACGACAGTATCCAGGAAGGCGCGATCTGTCGGCAGGCCGACTGCGGCGAGAGCCTTCTCCGCCGTCTGCCGCAGTCGCGTGCGATTGAACAGCCGGGCAAGTCTGCCGTTGCCACTCACGAGCTGCTCGCCGAGCGCAACGTTTTCCGCGACGGTTAGGTTCGGAAGCAGCGAGAGGTCCTGATAGACGGTCTCTATGCCGGCACTCAGGGACTGGATCGGCGTCAAAGAAGAGAATGTCCGGCCGCCCAGAACGATTTCGCCGGTGCTTGGTTCGATCGCGCCGGACATGATCTTGATCACCGTGCTCTTGCCGCAGCCGTTTTCACCGAGCAGGTGATAGGCTTCCCCGAGATCGAGTGTAAGGTCTATGCCGCGCAAGGCATGCACTCCGCCGAACCATTTCTGGATGTTCCGCAGCTCCAGGAAACGGCTCGGGCGCGCTTCGCTTTTCGGGTTTGCCGACACTTGGAATTCCTCTGTCACTGATGCGTGCCGCAGGCACGAGCGGCGGATGATGGCCGGAGACCTTTGGAAACGTCCCCGGCCGACTTGGGAGTGCGATCAGAAGAGATGCTCTTTGTATGTGGACTTGTCGGCGAGAACCAGGCCGTTGCCTATAACCAGAAGACCTTCGCCAGGCCCCTTCTTGACCGACACCTTGTCATAGCCCTCGACGCCGAGATCCATGCCGTCGGCAATCTGTTTCTTCTCCAGGAGGAGCTTGGCGATAGCGTTCATTGCCATGCCGGCCTTCTGCGGATCCCAGAAGCCGATTGCCGTGATGGCGCCGGATTCCAGGAGATCGGCAGATGGATTCGGCAGGCCGGTGCCGACGAGGCATATCTTGCCGCTCAGACCCGCTTCGTCGATCGCGCGGCCCACACCGAGCACGTCATTGCCGGCCGAGGTCTGGAAGCCTTTGATGTCGGGATGCTTGCGCAGGATTTCCTTGGCCTTTTCATAGGTGCCGTTGGCGTCGTCGAAGGATTCGTTGTTCGGATCGACGAGCTGCATGTCCGGATATTTCTTGGCGTTCTCCTCGCCTGCGCCAACCCACTGCATATGGGTGCGGCTGCCGAGCGAGCCGACAAAGGTGGTCCACTTGCCTTTTCCGCCCATGCATTGCGCCAGACGCTCGTTGAGCGCCTTGCCGTAGTCTGCATTGTCGAAGGCTTCCACGTCGACATTCGTGTTCATCTGGTTGTCGGCTTCGTGGGTGACGACGACGATCCCGCGATCCATGGCGCGCTTGAAGGTGCCTTCCAGAACGGAGGGATCCATCGGAACGACGGCAAGCGCGTTGACGCCCTTGGCGACCAGATCCTGGATGATCTGAAGCTGCTGCGCCGCATCCGAGGTCGCCGGACCGCTCTGGCTGGCGACGACATCGGGATTGGCCTTGGCGAAAGCTGCGACGCCGGTGCTCATGCGGTCAAACCACGGAATGCCGCTGATCTTCACGACCGTCGCGATGACCGGCTTTTCCTGAGCCGGGAGCGTGGTGACGGAGCTCGCCAGAATGGCAGCTGCAAGCACCGATCCGGCCAGAATTCTCTTCGATTTCATTTGCATGTTTTCCTCCTCATAGAACTCCCTCCGATTTTAGGTTCCGTTGCCCGAGGGAGTGGCACCCGAACCGACCCGCTGGCGATTGCCGGGGAACAGGAAGCCGACGAGGTCATAGCGACCGACGGCAAGAAAGGTCAGAAGCAGCAGGCCCCAGCCGAAATCGCGTACGAAATTGGAGAGCCCGCCAAAATTCAGAAGGCTGGACATCAGCTGCAGGGCGATGGCGCTGAGCACGACGCAGACAACGCGGCCATAGCCCCCTTCCGGCTTTACGCCGGCCATCACGGCAATGAGGATCGCGATCAGCAGGTAGGAACTGCCGTAGTCGTATTTCACGTTGACATTGCGCGCGGCGATGATGATGCCCGCCAGACCTGACAGCGTGCCGCTGATTGCATAGGTTGCCACCAGCACGCCGTTTCGGGGAAAGCCGGCATAGACGGCCGCTTTCGGATTGGTGCCCATCAGCATCAGCCACAGGCCATAGGGTGTGAACTTCAGCGCGGCGGCGATCAGCGCGGCTGCGGCGGCAAAAATGATGAAGCTGATCGGCACGGCGAGGAACATGTCGTTGCCGATGCTCGACAGCAGGTCCGGGCTGCCCGCCGTGACGGCCTTGCCGCCGGAAACGACGACGGCAAGGCCCGTAAAGGCCATCTGCGTGCCGAGCGTGCAAAGGATGGGGGTGATATTGAGCCGGGAAATCAGCAAGCCGTTGATGATGCCTCCGAGCAGGCCGGCTACGAGTGCGACGACGATGTAGACCATGCTGAAGGCGAGCCCGCCGCCGCTGCTCGACAGGAAAGAAGCGGTGACAACGGCGGAAAGCACGCTCGACAGGTTGGCGAGCGCAATGCCCGACAGATCGATGCCGCCATTGCCCGCACACATTGCCAGCATCACGCCGATCGCGAGCAGGCCGATTTCCGGCACCTGGCTGGCCATGGATTGAAGATTGAAAAGCGACAGGAACGAGCCATCGGATATCGCGGCGCCCAAAACGAGCAACAGGCAATTGATGGCAACAAGCATGACTAGCTGTCCGCCGGTGCTGCGCATGGTCTCCTCCCATGTTTACTAAACGTATATCCTCTTTACTAAAAGTTTTAGCAAAGGAAAAACGGCTTAGCAAGGAGATTTCATTGAATTTGGATTGCCTGGCGTGTCATTTTGCCGTAACCGTGAAGCTGAGCCGCTAAGGCTATTTACTAAACAACAGCCTCTCCTGATGACATTTTTCGTATTTTTAAGAGCAGCATGAACGTGAAAAAGACCCTCACGATCCGCGACATCGCCAGTGCGGCGGGTGTGTCGCCGGCCACCGTGTCCCTCGTATTGAACGGCAAGGGGGATATTTCAGGCGTGACGCGGGCTCGCGTCCTCGAAGCTGTCGCGAGTCTCAACTATGTGCCGCGGAGCGTGAAGGGAGGCACCGAAGCGGGCAATACGCTTCGGTTCCTGAAAATCTCCAAGCACGGCCATACCGTGAACCGCGATCACAGCGTCTTCATCTCCGACTATATCGACGGAATGTCGGCAGAGGCGACCCGCCGCAATTACACGCTGGAAATCGTCAGCTTCGAAGGCCAGCCGATCAGCGCTGTGGCGGAATCCCTTGCCGGCGCGCCCATCAGCGGCGTGATTGCGCTCGGCACGGAGCTTTCCGAGAACGACATCCGGCTTATTCAGGGCCTCGGCCTGCCAACGGTGTTCATCGACACCTTCTATGATGTCGTTGATGCCAATTTCGTCGACATGAACAACGAGGACGCCGTCTACAAAGTTTTGTCGCGCTTCCAGGCGAGCGGTTACAGCCGCATCGGCTTCGTCGCCAGCCATGTCGATACGACCAACTTCCGGCTTCGTCGCGACGCTTATTTCAAGAATATGGCGCGGCTCGGATTGAAGGTGAGGGAAGGTGATGTCATCTCGATCGAGTCAACACATGAAGGCGCCTATAGCGACACATGCGCACTGCTGGAGGCCGGCATCGATCTGGCCAAATGTTATTTTTGCACGAACGACATCATCGCCCATGGCTTCATGAAAGCACTGAAGGAGTACGGCATCCGCATTCCGGAAGACGTCTCGATCATCGGCTTCGACAATCTGCCGCAGAGTGCGACGATCGAACCCGCGCTGACGAGCATCGAGGTTTCCAAGCGCAAGATCGGCTATCTGGCCGTCACCGTCCTGGATGATCTCATCAACGCGGCCGAACCGCAGCCCCCGGTCAAAATACTCGTCGGCGCGGAACTCGTTGTTCGATCGAGCGATTCTCGTGGCGAAGCGCAGAAAATGCGACGTCAGGTAAGGCCGGCGACGCAGAAAAAGCAGCTGGCTGATTAAACGGCCTGTTTTGCGGATGGCCTCAAGCGGAGGAATTGTCGATGCCGCCCTCAGCCTTCATCCACACCGTCCCCGATCTGGTGGCAACGTTCCGTCCGCTCGCCGCAGCCGCTCTGCCGGATTGGGCAAGCTTCAACATCGCTGATGAAAGTCTCTTACAGAATACGATCCGAGACGGCAGCCTTTCGAAGAAAACCATGCAGAGGCTTAGCCAATATACGTTCCTGGCCGTCGACGATGGTGCCGACTGACATTGCCCGACAGCCAGCTTCCCTCTGACGCCATCCCGGTGATCCCATCAACATCTGAGCATTGAGGAGATATGCAATGGAATACAGGACACTCGGCCGTTCGGGTCTGAAGGTTTCCGCCATTACGATGGGCACGTTTTCCTTTGGCGGGGTGGGTGCCTTCGCCAAGGTTGCCAGGCAGGACGTTACGGATGCGAGAAGGCTGATCGATGTCTGCATCGACGGGGGCGTCAACGTCTTCGATACGGCCAATATGTATTCGCTTGGACGCTCGGAGGAAATCCTCGGTGAGGCGCTCGAAGGCAAGCGCGAAAAGGTGCTCATCTCGTCGAAGGCGCGCATGCGTATAGGCGATGGTCCCAACGATGAGGGTGTGTCGCGCTACCATCTGATCCGCGAGTGTGAGCGAAGCTTAAAGAGGCTGCGCACCGACCATATCGACATTTACTTCATGCATGAGTGGGATGGGCTGACGCCGCTGGACGAAATGCTCTCGGCGCTGGACGCTCTGATGCGGCAAGGCAAGATCAGGTATATCGGATGCTCGAACTATTCTGGCTGGCATATCATGAAGAGCCTCGCCGTGGCCGATGCCAAGAACCTGCCGCGGTTTGTCACGCAGCAGATCCATTACACGCTGGAAGCCCGTGAAGCCGAATATGAACTATTGCCGATTTCTGTGGATCAGGGATTAGGCGCCATGATCTGGAGTCCGCTTGCGGCTGGACTGCTGTCCGGTGCCTTTACTCGCGACAAGACACCCGGGCAGTCGCGCCAGGCGGCCGGCTGGTCGGAACCGCCGGTCCGCGACAAGGAGCGCCTCTGGAAAATCGTCGATGTGCTCAGCGATATTGCCGGGACGCGCGGGGTAAGCGTTGCTCAGGTGTCGCTTGCCTGGACGCTGACACGTCCCGGAGTCTCGTCGCTTGTCGTCGGCGGGCTGACAGAACAGCATTTCAGGGAGAATATCGCCGCTGTCAGCCTGAAACTGACCTCCGAAGAACTGGAGAAGCTCAATCTCGTTAGCCGCTCAGCATATGTCTATCCCTATTGGCACCAGCATAATTTTGCCAAGGAGAGATTCAGTCAGGGCGATTGGGCGCTTCATTCAAGCTATGAAGATCTCGGCGCCGTCTAGCGGCGCCCGAAGCTCCTGGCCTGGCCAAGGTGAGTTCCGCAAGCCATTTAAAAGTCCGCGCAGGCGCGGACCAACTGTCGCACTCTTGATCGCAGCGACCGACAATCTGCAATTTCACCGTATTGTTTTACAATCGTTTTTGAAAACCAGTCGTCTGAGCGAGCGTTGTATTCATACACGCCGATGTCTCAGGCGGCAATTTTTATATAATTCTACGATTTATCGTCGGCAGCCCCATGCCACGATTATCAAAAGCGCATCAGAGCCAACATAGCATGCTTAAACACACAAAGGCGCCCAAACCAAGGCCCGTATGGGGTAACGGCCCAGCTTCAAACCACGAAAAACAAATCCGTCACCAGAACCGAAAGCCGCAAAAACAAAACCCGCCGAAAAATCGACGGGTTTGTCAGCAGTCTGAGGGCCAGTTCAAAGCTGGCCGTTATCATCATTTCTTCAATTTGGAGTAATCGAGCTTTGGAGCCTTCGAGAGATCATCCTTCGAGGTGTCGACATAAGCCTTCCAGGTGCCGTCGTCCTCAGCCAACGCGATCGAGGATGGATCGAGAACCACGTAGCTTTCACCGATGCCGAGGAAGCCGCCGACACTTGCAACAATGCCAATGACGGACTTGCCGTCACCGATGACCACGTCGGATATTTCACCGATGGCTTCGTTCTGCTTGTTGTAGACGCCGATGCCGACCAGCTTCGACGTGACCAGGTCGCTATCCTGGATGTTGACGTATTTCAAGGGGCCGCTTGCCGTCTTGCCCATCGTGATGCCGGGACCGGCCAGGGCGGCGTCAGCACCGGTTGCGGCAGTCGTCTGAGCGAAGGCTGCGCCGCTGAGAAGAGTGAGAGCCAGACCGGAAACGAGCGAACGAATTTTCATGCGATACTCCTGTAGGATGCGGCAGACCAATGTGCATGCCACTACGAGGAGGTAACCCTTGCGGGCAGTAAACGTTCCCTAGTCTGTTGATTTATCTTCTTTTCCAGCCACTTCGCGAAAATTGCCGGCGATAACTCTTCGGCTGGACCTCTGATCCGCATACAATCAAAGGAATGAAGTTATCTGAACAACTGGCGCATAGGCGGCGACAAAAGTTGAGCCCGATGTGGATGGTGATCAATGCTGGCCTTGCTCAAGCCGCCACCATCTCCCGTATTGTGTCGATAATTTTTTCGGGATTGTAGGGCTTGCTGAAAAACCGTCCATCGACCGGAAGGTTCTCGTCTCGAATGGATTGGTGGCCGGACGTCACGATGATCTTGATGGGCGGCCAGCGATCGCGAACAGCGGCCGCCAGCTTGAGGCCATCCATGCTGCCGGGCATATCGATGTCGGTGAACAGGACCCGTATTTCTGTGTGTTGTTCGAGGATGGCAATGGCTTCGTCGGCGTGTGCAGCCTCAAAGACCAGAAACCCGCCGTCCTCCAGTGCACCGGCAATGTCCATCCTCATCAGCGGTTCGTCCTCAACCACGAGAACGGCAATACGGGTATCGGCCATTGAAGTCTCAATTCTCTTTGGCCACCTCTCCTCTGGAGCGGGTGGCATCAGGCGTGGATCGAGGCGGCTCAAGGCAAGTATCAGAGTATGCGTAACGCGGCTCGCCTCGAAATTGATCCGTACCCTTTCATCTATATCGACCGTAAGCGCACAGTGACCATCGGTGGCGTCGCTCAAGCCGACGGATCGCGGACGCTTGTCGTTTCACTTGCTGCCATTCTGCTTCCTTAACTGGAGGGCAAGATTTCGCTCCATTGTCTCCGGTTCGCCAGAGCAAATCTCAATACGCTTCTCTTATCGCAACACGCGCCTATTTAGCCTGAGAGAAGCGATGCGAGGATTTACATGACCGACGAGCCGCAACCACCAGATGTGAACCGGAATGTACTGCTGGAGCTCGTCGGCAGCTTAAGTGACGGCGTCATTCTGATCGACCCCGAAGGAGGAATCTCCTGGGCAAACAGTGCAGCACTTCAGATGCACAGGGTTTCCGAAATCGAGGAGCTTGGCGGTGATGCCGCCGGCTATCGGCGAGCCTTTACGCTCCGCTACCGGAACAACCATCTCCTCGACGAAGGTCAATATCCTGTAGAACGCCTGCTCAACGGGGAGGCGGTTGAACAGGTGACCGTCGAGATATCGCCGACATCCAACCCGGATCTCGTCTGGATTCACACGGTTCGCAGTTTGATCATTGCCGACGCAGGCGCTCGGCCAGACGTACTCGCGCTCGTGATCCGGGACGAGACACCGCTCTTCGAGGCGGAGGAACGCTTCGAACGCACCTTCAATGCCAATCCCGCGCCTGCCTTGATTTGCCGTCTCGATGATCTTTGCTTCATCCGGATCAACCCTGGCTTCATGGAAATGACCGGCTACGCCAGGAAGGAGGTCATCGGAAAGACTGTCGACCAGATCGGCCTTTTTGCCAATTGCGACACGGGCGAGGATGCCCTTGCGAAGCTCATGGAAGGCAGGATGATCCGGCAGCGGGAGGCTCTGCTTCCTCTTCCCAATGGCGGCGACCGTCTGGTGATCGTGGCCGGCGAGCCCATCAGCGTCGGCGAGGAGCCATGCATGTTGTTCACGTTTGCCGATCTTGATGCAAGGCGAAAGGCGCAGAACGCACTTCGCAAGAGCGAAGAACGGTTTTCCAAATCTTTCAGGCTTTCGCCTGCGCCCGCGGCGATCTCACGTCGGGATGATTTCGTCTTTACGGAAGCCAACGATGCTTTTGTCCAGCTATCAGGCTATAGCCTTGAAGAGATCATTGGAAAGACATCAAGTGAGCTGCGCCTATGGGACGACATTGCCGCCCGGCGCGCCGTGGAAAGAAAGCTTGCTGACGACACTCCGGTTCGCAACGAAACGATGCGGATGAGGCAGAAGGATGGCGCGGGAGCGGATTGTCTTGTGTCGGCGGACAGCGTCGAGATCAACGACCAGCAATGCGTGATCTGGTCGCTGCAGGATATCACCGAGCGCAAGCGAAGCGAAGAGGAACTGGTCGAGGCCATCGAAAGCGTCATGGCCGATACCTCCTGGTTCAGCCGTTCGGTCGTCGATCGTCTCGCGACGTTACGACAGGTGTCGAGCGGTAAGGCTCCTTCGGTCCAGTTGCTGGATCTCAGCGATCGAGAGAAGGAGATTCTCGCCCTGATCTGTCGCGGTCAAAGCGATGCCGAGATGAGTGAGACGCTTCACCTCTCCAAGAATACTATCCGTAATCATGTCGCATCGCTTTACACCAAGATCGGTGTGAACCGGCGGGCCGCCGCCGTCATCTGGGCCAGAGAACGCGGTTTCACAGGCGCCTCGGCATCGTCCAGGAGCGGCAATCCGAAGTGACGGCTTCCCGCGCATCGCGGACCTGGTGCGGAGGCTTGCTCGCCGCACATCCATAAATGGGCCTACACGTCGCAAATAGGTCAATTTATACTAGTCAGCCTGGTATTTTTCGATCTATAATTCCCTACCCTGACGTCCTAATATTTCCACCTAGGATACTGCCAGACTATAGTTTGACTATAACCGAAGAAGACCATTCTCGGCCTCATTAAGGCGATTATACCATCCGTCCATGAGGTAGATCAACGGCAGGTGAGTGTTGTCGGGGAATGGAGTGGAGGCGATGAACCATCTGTCGACCAGCGAGAATGACATGGCCGGCGAGTACTCTGACATTTCTGCAAGAGGTGGATCTCAACCCGGTTCGCTTCATCAGCCGCTGGAGCTTCAAGACGTTCTCGAAGCGCTGCCGGAGGCCGTCTACACAACCGATGCAAACGGTCGGATCACGTTCTACAACAAGGCGGCAGTTGCCATGTGGGGTGTCAGCCCTGAACTTGGAAAGAGCGAATTCTGCGGTTCCTGGAAGCTCTACTGGCCCGATGGGACGCCACTGCGGCACGACGAATGCCCCATGGCGATTGCACTGAAGGAAAAACGTGCCGTTAGAGGGCTTGAAGCGATCGCTGAACGCCCGGACGGTACACGTGTCGCGTTCCTCGCATTTCCAACTCCAATCTTCGATGTCGCCGGGAACCTTGGCGGCGCAGTCAATATGCTCGTTGACCTGACCGACCGCTCGATTGCCGAAGAGGCGGCCCAACGCTTTGCGGCAATCGTTGAATCGTCCGACGACGCGATCCTTGCCCGGGACTTGAACGGCAAAATCGTCAACTGGAACCGTGGTGCCGAGCGGCTGTTCGGTTACACGGCGGAGGAAGCAATCGGCCAGCCCGTCCGCATGCTTATTCCCCTGGATCGACAGAACGAGGAACCGGAAATCCTGGATCGCATCCGTCGTGGCGAACGCATCGACCACTATGAAACGATCCGACGCCGGAAGGACGGTAGTCTCGTTGAAATATCGTTATCTGTCTCGCCGATCAAAAATCGCGAAGGCCGCGTAGTTGGCGCATCCAAAATCGCGCGCGATATAACCGAGCGCCGGCGCACTGAAGAGCAACAATATCTGCTGATCAGGGAGATGGACCACCGCATCAAGAATCTGTTCAGTCTTGCAAGTAGCGTTGTGTCCTTAAGTGCGCGGGCCGCGACGACACCAGGCGAGCTCGCATCCGCTGTTTCAGCCCGATTGAACGCATTGGCGCTCGCACATGCCTTGACGGTTCCTCGCACGTCTGACGCAGCCAGTAGAAACGAGCAGACAACCACGCTTCATGCCTTGATCCAGACGATCGTGGCGCCCTACGATGTCAGCACCGACAACCGACAATCGCGGACCATCATTACGGGTCCCGATATCGCCATTAGCGGCAGCGCGGTCACGAGCTTTGCATTGCTGCTGCATGAATTTGCAACGAACGCAGCGAAATATGGAGCTCTCTCCACCTCGGACGGACGCGTCGATATCACATGCATCGAGGACGCAGAGCACTTTGTCCTGACGTGGACCGAGAGCGGCGGCCCGCCAGTCGATCGACACACTGACGGAGATGGTTTTGGCAGTATCCTCGCCAAGGCAACGGTCCGCAGCCAACTCGGCGGCGAGATTTCTCGCGAATGGAATCGCGAAGGCTTGTCGATCCGTCTTATGGTTAAAGCAGACCGTCTGGTCTCATGATCGCAATACCTGGTTCGGTCGCGGATTGCATCACGGCGGCCCCGTCGCTCAATTTCCCGGTAGACGAAGACTGGACGCAAGACATGAGACGAGCGAGATAGACATTGTAAGTCCAGTGAACTTCAGCTTTCCGGGTCGGCGGGAGCCTTAGGGACTCGTTCACCATGACCACAGCTTCGTCCCGGTAATGAATTGACGTTCACCCGAATATAACCTCGGAAAAGCAGAGTGGTCTTTTACACCTGTTCCGAGGAATTCCCTTGACTAAAGGCGTCATTGCGGGCGGCGAACTGCCAATCTCATTCTCCGAGGTCGAGCTGGCTCCGAACGCAACCATGTTGCACAGGACGTCGGAGGACTTTCACCACGAAGCTGACTTGGCCGAGCGCCAGTGTTGGCTGGAGAACATGATCAACCAAATCCCTGATTATATATATGCGAAGGACTTGGAAGGCCGTTTCCTGTTTGCGAACCAAGCGATCGTCGCCAACAACGGGCTATCCCATCTGAAGGATTTGGTCGGACGGACGGATTTCGATTTCCTGCCGAGCCATGCGGCAAAAGCTGCCACGGATGTGGAACGTAATGTGGCGGAGACAGGGCAACCCCATTTCGGTTGCGAGGAGTTGGCGTTTCGCGGCGATGGGGAACGATGGCTGATGATCTCGCGTGTCCCGTTCAGAGACGCGTCCGGAACAATAGTAGGCATTGTCGGGGCTTCCCGTGACATCACCGCGCAGAAATCGGCTGAACGACGGATGCGCGCTCAGTCCCGTCTGCTCGAAATGATAGCGCGTGGCATGCCTCTGCCCGATTTTCTCGAAGAACTTGCTCGAATGATTGCAGGATTCTCGGAGGGTGTGCACGCTGCATTCCTGACGATCACGCCAGATCCGGGGGAACTGCGTCTGGCGGCCGCGCCCACCTTGAATGAAGACTATCGCAGGCGCGCCAATGCGACATTCATTCGTGCCGTTCCCACGGATCTCGGAGTTGCCGCGGCGGCACTCAAGCTCGCCTTTGACCAGGCGAGTATCTCTGAACTTGACCATCAGTGCCGCTGCTTGGCAATTTCCGACGCCGACGGCCAGATGGAAGGCCTCCTCGCTCTCTATTCGTCCGGGGGCGCGCCGAGTCAATCGGATTTCTCCGAGTTTGTTTCGATCGCCGTGCACATGGCCGGGATAGCAATCGGCCGTCATCGCGCGGAGGCCCGGATCGGGTTCCTTGCCGACCACGATCCGCTGACAGGGATGGCCAACCGCGCATTGCTGGATCGAAAACTCACCTTTGCAATGCAGACGGCCGATTCCATGGGGAGTGAAGTGGCGCTGGCATTCCTTGATCTCGACAATTTCAAGCTCGTCAACGACAGCCTTGGTCACTCGGTCGGCGACCAACTGCTGAAGATCGTGGCTGGCAGGATCTGCGAGCTGACAAATGACCAGGGTTCCCTCGCCAGAATCGGGGGAGACGAGTTCGTGATTATTCTTGAGCAGATGGATCTCAAGAGCTGCCTAGGCCGATTGTCTGTAATAAGAGAAGCAGTTGCACGCCCGATCGTACTCAACGATATCGAACTCAGGGTGACCTGTAGCATCGGTGTCGCCAGTTATCCGAGCCACGGCAAAACCGCGGGAGACCTGCTCGCTTTCGCGGATATGGCCATGTATCGGGCGAAGGAGGTGGGTCGTGATGGAATCGCTTTGTTCACTTCGGAAATGACCGCCACCGTCCGAAGGAAGCTTTCCCGGACCGACGAACTCCGCCAGGCGCTTCTTCGCGACGAATTTGTGTTGCATTACCAGCCGCAGGTGGACGTCCAAACCGGCAGGATCGTTGCGACCGAAGCGTTAATCCGCTGGAACCATCCGAGCGAGGGCCTTGTCTATCCAGGGGATTTCATTGCGCTTGCCGAAGAGACGGGTCTCATCATGCCAATCGGTGAGTGGGTACTCCGGACGGCGTGCAGGCGGGCCAAGGCATGGCAGGACAAAGGGCTCGAACCAATCAGGATCAGCGTCAATGTCTCCGCCAGGCAGTTCCAGGAAAAGCGCCTGATCGAGACTGTGGCGACTGCGCTGAGTGAGAGTGGCCTCGATCCAACATGGCTTGAGCTTGAAATCACCGAGAGTCTGATCATGAAGGACCTCGCCGGCTCGATTGCCAGAATGCACGAATTGGAGGAACTGGGCGTAAAGCTCGCGGTCGACGACTTTGGAACAGGCTATTCGAGCCTCAGCGCGCTTAAAAGATTTCCGTTGTCGCGCCTCAAGATCGACCGCTCATTCATCGCTGACATTCCGCACGACGCCGACGATATGGCCATAACTTCGGCGATCATCTCGCTTGCCCAGAAGCTGGGTTTGGAGGTGATCGCCGAAGGTGTCGAGACGGAGGAGCAGGCTCGGTTCCTCGTCGAAAGTGGTTGTAACGAGATTCAGGGCTACCTTTATAGCCGGCCCGTTGAAGAGGAGCACTTCAATCGCATGATCGAGAACAATGGCGGCATTCATCCGCTCTTACGAACACAACCTTCGTGCTCGCCGAGCAGATGAGACCATGCTGTCGGTCACTCGCCGACTCATTGGCAACCCTCGGCGGGAGCAGAAGGCTCGATCAA
Source organism: Rhizobium sp. (assembly GCA_036398815.1). GTDB lineage: Bacteria > Pseudomonadota > Alphaproteobacteria > Rhizobiales > Rhizobiaceae > Rhizobium. The sequence continues at coordinate 41,401 of DASWOH010000014.1, forward strand.
CCGGTGCTGAATGACATTCGCTGGATAAAAGGGATGTCTCCCTGATCCTTCAGCTTGGGATCGGCAACTCAGCTATCGAGATCAAGGCGATAAATAAGCGATGAATCGACATTCTTCAGCTGACGCCGGCCCACCAGCGCCATGGCGACCTCCAGCTCCGTCTGTAGAATTGTCAGCATATGAACGACGCCAGGGATGCCGCCGACGGCAAGGGCATGGAGCACCGGCTGGCCGACCAGCACGGCCGATGCACCAAGCGCAAGAGCTTTGATGATATCGGTTCCCCGCCTGATGCCGCCATCGACCAGCACGGGAACGCGGCCGGAAACGGCATTCGTGACGGACGGCAGGATATCGATGGTGGCGGGCAAGGTATCGAGCGTGCGGCCGCCATGGTTGGAAACGACGATGCCCGAGATGCCCGCATCCAGGGCAGGCGTGACATCGGCGGGGTTGAGGATGCCTTTCACCAGTACCGGAAGCGTGGTTTGCCGGCAAAGCCATTCGATGTCCGCCCATGTCGGAGCGGTCTTGAGCATTCCCTGAAACACCGGGCTTCCGAAACGCGCCCGCGCCGGCTCAACCGGTTCGAAAGCGGCGAGATTTATAGCTGAAACGTGGTCGGGAAGGCGGAAGCCGGCACGCTGTTCCATGTTGCGGATACCGCTTAAGATCGCATCGATCGTGACCATCACGGCCCTGTATCCGGCATCTTCCGCCCGGCGAACAAAGGTTAGCGTGTCTTCCCGGCGTGGCTGCATATAGAGCTGGAACCATAGCGGAGCGGAGGATGCCGCGGCTATGTCTTCAAGCGTGACGCTGGCCTGGGTGCTGACCGTCATCCACGTACGGGTAAGCGAAGCGGCCCCGGCCGTCGCGATTTCTCCTTGCGCATGGACCAGCTTGTGAAAGGCCGTCGGCGCAAGGATGATCGGGTAATCGAGCGTTTCACCGAAAAGGACGGTGCGGGCCGTGGCCTCGGACATATCGACGAGGGCGCGGGGCATGAGTTTCAAACGGTCGAAAGCCTTGCGATTTTCGCTTTGTGTGATCCCGTCTGCGGCTGCACCGGAAATATAGGCGCGGGTCGCCTCGGCAACCAGGTCGTGAAACCGGCGCTCATAGTCATGAAGCGATACGACATCGGTAGGAATGGTCATGATCGAGCCTCCTTTATGCAGGAACGCACGGAGCTCAGCGCGCGCCGGGCCATGGCAAGCAATCGGCGGTCGCTGTGGACCGAAAGAGCCTCACCCATGCTGGCCCAGAAATCCGGAAAACCGCTCTCGAATGTTTTCTCCAGCCACGGCAAGGCGTTGGCGATATTCCCATCTTCGATCAGGAGCCGCGCGTGATTGAATTGCGCCCAGCAATCACCGCCTTCTGCCCCAGCCAGGTAAAAAGCGCGAGCTTGCGATTTGTCCGCTTCGACGAAATGCCCTTTCTCATAGAAAAGACCGATCATATTCAATGATTTGATGTGGCCGAGACGTGTCGCTTCCACATAGAGATCAAAAGCCTGGCCCTCATCGCGATCCGCACCTTTTCCCCGCAACAGCAGGTCTGCGAGGTTGAACATTGCCCAGGCGTCGCCGAGATCGGCGGCGTGGCGATAATAGACGGAGGCTTTCAGCGCATCGGCCGCCGTTCCCCAGCCATGCTCGAAGCACCGGCCCAGCATGTTGTAGGCGCGGCGATCGCCGCTGCGGGCGGCGGCCCGAAACCAGTCGATGGCGGCCGCGTGATCGCCTTGATCGAGCGCCAGCTGTCCCAATGCAAGCTGGGCATCGACGATACCCGCCTTATGCGCGGACATCGTCTCCTGTTTTCCAGCGGTCCGCGAATTGCGTGGTTTCAAAGCTCTGCCCATCGCCGTAGCAGATTGTGGTAATGATTGACGAGGCCGAGAACGGCATGGTTGTCGTCGCCAAGGTGCCGCCGGGTTTCGATGATCGAGAGATCGAGTTCGTAGAGCATGGTGCGCATCCCGTCGTCCTTGATCATCGACTGCGCCCAGAAGAACGAGGCCCAGCGGCTGCCGCGTGTTATCGGCGCGACCCGATGCAGACTGGAAGCCGGATAGACGACCATATGGCCGGCGGGCAGTTTGACTGAGTGCGTGCCATAGGTGTCTTCCACCAGAAGCTCGCCACCATCGTATTCGTCC
>DASWOH010000015.1:0-6103 GCA_036398815.1 Rhizobium sp.
GAAGGATGGCGGCGAGCTGTTTGCCGATATCGAGCAGGGCAAGACGCTGGTCGTCGTCAACCAGGCGATGACGGCGACCGACGACAAGGGCATGGTCACCGTCTTCTTCGAGCTCAACGGCCAGCCGCGCCGCATCAAGGTGCCGGACCGGGCGCATGGCGCTGCCGGCGGCGCGGTCCGCCGCAAGTCGGAACAGGGCAATGCCGCGCAGGTCGGCGCACCGATGCCGGGCGTCATCTCGCGCGTCTTCGTCACGCCCGGCCAGGCCATCAAGGCCGGCGACGTGCTCGTTTCCATCGAGGCGATGAAGATGGAAACGGCGCTGCACGCGGAAAAGGACGGCACGATTTCCGAGGTGCTGGTGCATGCCGGCGATCAGATCGACGCCAAGGACCTGCTGGTCGTCTACGGAGCCTGAGAATTCGGGAGCGGCCGCAGGGCCGCTTCCCCGGATGCTGCCCGGATCATCCGGGCTGACGATCACTTAATCGTGTTGACCTCTCATGGCCGAGGCCGGTCTTTCAGGCGCTTTGGCGTCCGGCCCGGCTTGCCTCGTATCGGCGCTGCCTCTTAGAGTTGCCCCGATGTCAGCATCAAATCATGGGAAATAGTCATATGAGCCAACTGAAAATCGCAGTCATCATCGGCAGCACGCGTATCGGTCGGTTTGCCGAGCATCCGGCGAAATGGATTGCCGAAATTGCCGGCGAACGCCCGGAGATCGACGTGGAAGTACTGGATCTCCTGGATTATCCGATGCATTTCTTCGGCGAGGAGCGCGCGACGACGGCTGAAAGCGAGACGGCGGAGCGCTGGAAGAAGAAGCTTCGCGAATTCGACGGCTATATCTTCACCGCCGCCGAATACAATCACGCGCCGACGGCCGTACTGAAGAACGCCATCGATCTTGGCGAATTCATCCAGAAGCCGGTCGCCTTCGTCGGATATGGCGGCGTCGGCGGCGCCCGTGCCGTCGAGCAGCTGCGCTTGATCTTCGTGGAAATGAGCGCTGCCTCGGTCAAGACCGGCGTGCATATCGCCCTTGGCGAATATCTCGGCGTGCTCAAGGAAGGCAAGAGCCTCAGCGACTACCCGCATCTGGTCGAGGCCGCCAAGAACCAGCTCGACCAGCTCATCTGGTGGGGCAATGCGCTCAAGGCAGCGCGGGCCGTTATCACCGCCGCGTAAAGCAGACCCGCCGCGCCGCAGCCGGAGCGTTTCATCGACACGATGAAACGCTCTATCTCTTTGTTTTGACGCAATTCCGGACGGGAAACCGTTTCAGACTTTTCCTGGAATTGACCTAGATATCGTAGCTGTGGCCGGCGCTCAGCGAAGAGATGAAGCGCCTGGTGCGCTCCTGCCGGGGCGTACCGAAGATGTCGCGGGCGGTGCCGGTCTCGACGACGTTGCCGGCTTCGAGGAAGACGACGTCGTTGGCGATCTTCGAGGCAAGACGCAGATCATGCGTCGCCATGACCATGGTCGTGCCCTCGCCGGCAAGGCGGGCAAGCACGTCGACCACCTCCGAGGCAAGCTCCGGGTCGAGTGCCGAAGTCGGCTCGTCGCACAGGAGAACGCGGGGCGAGGGGGCGAGGGCGCGGGCGATTGCGACGCGCTGCTGCTGGCCGCCGGAGAGCGTCGCCGGCCAGGCATCGGCCTTGTGGGCCATGTCGACCTTGCGCAGCAGCTCCATGGCACGGTCGCGCGCCTTTTCCGCCGGCCATCTCAGGACCGTGACCAGACCCTCCATGACATTCTCGATCGCGGTGCGATGCGGGAAGAGCTGAAAGTTCTGGAAGACCATGCCGGTCTGGCGGCGAATTCTCTGGATCGCCGCCCAGCCCGGCTTGCGGTCGGGCGAGAAGCTGATGGTTTCCTCGCCGATGCGGATGGTGCCGGCCGAGGGGATTTCAAGCAGGTTGATGCAGCGCAGCAGCGTGCTTTTGCCGCCGCCAGACGGGCCGACCAGGGCCGTGACGTTGCCTTCGGGTATCTTGAGACTGATGTCCTTGAGGATGACGGTGTCGCCGAAGCGCTTTTCGATATGGGAGAGTTCGATCATGCGCGTGCCTCCAGCATACCGCCATAGCGCGCGAAGCGCTTTTCAAGACGAACCTGCAGCGCCGAGAGGAAGGAACTGAGAACGAGATAGATCAGCGCCGCCTCGATATAGAGGATCAGGGGTTCGTAAGTGGTGGCGACGATGCGCTGCGCGGCCTGGAAAAGCTCCGGCACGGTGATGGCGGCGGCAAGGGAGGTATCCTTGACCAGCGAGATGAAGGTGTTCGACAGCGGCGGCACGGCGACGCGCGCGGCCTGCGGCAGGATGGTGCGGGTCATCGCCTGGCGCCAGCTCATGCCGATCGAATAGGCCGCCTCCCATTGCCCCTTGGGAACGGAGGAGATGACGGCGCGGATGATTTCCGACGTATAGGCACCGATGCTCAGCGTGAAGCCGATCAGGGCGGCGGGAAAGGCATCGAGCAGGATGCCGAGGCTCGGCAGGCCGTAGAAGATGACGAAGAGTTGCACGAGCAGCGGCGTGCCGCGGATGACCCAGACATAGAAGCGCGCGACCGCAACCGCGGGCGCCGGGCCGAACAGGCGCGTGATGGCCGTGATCAGCCCGAGCGTCAGGCCGAGGACGAAAGAAAGGAGCGTCAGCGGAATGGTGAAGACGAGCCCTGCCCAGAGCAGGGAGCTCAGAGAATCCGCCATCAGTTGGAGCCAGTGCGGCAAGGGCATTCTTTCTCGGAAGTTGGTGCGGTTTGAAGTGGAATACCCCTCCGCAACCCCTCCCCACAAGGGGGAGGGGCTTATCGGAGGTGCTGCCGGCACCAAATAACGATCCTACAGCTCGCTGAAGGGTTGTCTTGAGAAGAAAAACGGCGCGGCATCGAAGCCCCTCCCCTTGTGGGGAGGGGATGGGGGAATTACTTCGAGACGTCCTGGCCGAAATACTTGTCGGAAATCTTGGCGTAGGTGCCGTCGGCCTTGATGTCGGCCAGGGCCTTGTTGATCGCCTCGAGCAGTTCAGGCTCGCCCTTGCGGATGATGGCGGCGGAATAGTCGGCATTGGCCTGCTGGGCGACGATCTTCACCGGCGCATCGGGCTTGTGCTTCTTGAAGTCGAGGAAGGAGAGGCTGTCGTTGATCGTGGCATCGGCGCGGCCGGTGAGCACGAGCTGGATCGACTGGTCGAAACCGTCGGTGCCGACGAGTTCGGCGCCGGACTGCTCGGCGAGCTTGCCGAAATTGCTGGTCAGCGACTGCGCCGCCTTCTTGCCCTTCAGGTCGGGGAAATCCTTGATGTCGCCGGTGCTGTCCTTGACGATCAGCACGGCCTTGGAGGCGATGTAGGGGTCGGAGAAGTTATACTTCTGCTTGCGGGCGTCGGTGATGCCGACTTCGTTGATGACCGTGTCATAGCGGTTGGCGTCGAGGCCGGCGATCAGACCGTCCCACTTGCCTTCGAGGAACTGCGCCTTGACGCCGAGCTTCTGCGCGATCGCCTCGGCGATCTCGACGTCGAAGCCGGTGAGCTTGCCGCTCTCGTCGTGATAGGTGAAGGGCGCATAAGTGCCTTCGGTGCCGACCTTCAGCACGCCGGCGGACTTGATCGCCTGCAGGTTTTCGCCGGCATGGGCGGGGAGGATGATCGCGGCCTGAACGAGGGCGGCGGCGGCAATGGTCTTCAACCAGTTCATTGTCGTTTTCCGTTTCGAGTTCGATGCTGCATAGATCGCAGAAAATCATACGCGGTGTAGCGTAGAAAACTGCGAAAGAAATGGGCAAGTGCGAATATTTTTCTCAAATTCCGGCAAGCGGCGGTTTCCCGCCGCTTTCATGGCCGCGCAGGGCCTCTGCCTGTGGCCGTCCCGTCAGGCAGCCGTGCGGCGGCGGAACCGTTCGCTGACGATGATGATCGCGCCGGCGCTGAGAATGAGCACGGCGCCTGCAAAGACATTGGTCTTCGGAATATCGCCCCAGATCAGATAGCCGAGGATGAAGGCCCAGACGAGGGAGGTGTATTCGAACGGCGCAAGCACCGAGACGGGCGCCTGCCGCATGCCCTCGAAGAGCGCGAACTGTCCGACGCCGGCAATGAGGCCGGTCAGGCACAGCAGGATCATCTCATGGGCGGTCGGGGTTTTCCAGTGCAGATACATCATCACGGCGGTCATCAGGATGAACAGCACATTCGAGATCGCCATCTGGATCAGGCTCTTCTCATGCAGCGCCGTCTTGCGCAGCAGCACCATGGCGGAAGCCCAGATCACGGCGGCCTGCAGCGCCAGATAGACCGGCCAGGAGATCGTCAGGCCGATGGGGTTGGAGGCGATGACGACGCCGCAGAAGCCGAGGCCGACAGCGGTCCAGCGCGGCCATGTCACTCTCTCGTGCAATATGATGGTCGCCAGGATCGTGCCGACCACGGGAGCGGCATAATAGAGCGTCGTGACTTCCGCGAGCTGGAGGTAGCTTGCCGCCGAGTAGTAGGAAATCCAGGCGACGAGGAGCAGGATGCTGCGCACGATCATCGGCTTGATGATCGGCGAGCGGATCGTCTTCGTGATCAGCGACGGGCCTTCGAAGATGAAGCAGCCGGCAAGAATGGTGACGCTGCGGAAAAACAGGATCTGCCAGACCGGAATGGTGACGACCAGCAATTTGATCGTCGCGTCGTGAGCAGTGAACAGCATATAGGCAAAGATGGTGAGCAGTATGCCGTAGCTGACCGGATTTTTCACGAAAGCACCGAAGGGGAGGGGTGAAGAGAGAATCGAGCGGAAAAGGGAGGCTTTCGAAGCGATAGGAGCCTGTTTTTTCGCCGTCAATAGACCTTTTGCCCCGCAGCGCCTGACCGTTTGCGTTTATCCGGCGGTTGTGTCTTTGCCGCCTACAGTTTACAGGCGGAGACGAAATGTGACTGGCGCCGATTGATCCCGCTGTTGTAAATTCAATCGATTTAAATATTCTGCGGCCGCGTTCGGGAGGTGAAATCATGGATGGAACAAAGCCATATGGCGGCCTTGAGGCCCGCAGAAGCGGATTCTTCACGAAACCACGTGCTGCCGTTTCGCTGCTTTTCCTGATGAACGGCTTCACCGTGGGTTGCTGGGCGCCGAAGATTCCGGAGTTCGCCGAGCGGCTGCAGCTGTCGAAATTCGAGCTCGGGCTGATGATCCTCGTCTTCGGCTTCGGCTCGCTGGTGATGATGCCGCTGGCGGGCGCGCAGATTGCCGGGCGCGGTTCGAAGATCGTGGCGAAGGTGTCGGCCGTCCTGCTGTTGCCGATGCTGATGGCGCTGACGGTCACGCAGAGCGTCTGGTCGGCTGTCATCGCGATCTTCCTGTTCGGCGGCTTCATCGGGGCCATGGACGTGGCCATGAACGCAAATGCGGTTGCGGTCGAAAAATCGATGCGCCGCGCCATCATGTCGTCGTGCCATGCCTTCTGGAGCCTCGGCGGGCTGATCGGCTCGGCCATCGGCGGCTATCTCATTTCGCATTGGGGCGTGCTTGGCCATGCCGAAGCGGCAACCGTTCTTTCCGTGATTTTCCTGGCGGCCGCATGGCCGATGATCTTCAGCGACCAGCCGCATCCCGATGCGGAAAAGCCGAAGGCGCGGCTGCCGACGATCCCGCTGCCCTGGCTGGTCGGCATGATGGCGCTGTTCTGCATGGTCCCGGAAGGCGCCGTGCTCGACTGGGGTGCGCTCTATCTGCGCCAGGATCTGGGTGCCTCGGTCGCTCTTTCGGGCCTCGGCTTTGCCGCCTTTTCGCTGACCATGGCGACCATGCGCTTTGCCGGCGATTTCGTGAGAGACCGGCTGGGCGCGGTGAAGACGCTGCGCGTCTGCACGGTGTTTGCGATTGCCGGCATGCTGCTTGCGAGCCTGTCCGCGAGCGCGGAACTCGCCATCATCGGCTTTGCGCTCTGCGGCATCGGCATTTCCAACATGGTGCCGATCGCCTTTTCGGCTGCCGGCAATATTCCCGGCCTGCAGCCCGGCATCGGCATATCCGTCGTGACGACGATGGGCTATTCCGGCATGCTGGTGGCGCCCTCGGCGATCGGCTTTGCCGCGGAGCATGTC
>DASWOH010000016.1:0-20631 GCA_036398815.1 Rhizobium sp.
AAGAGCGGGGCGTCGCTGCCCTGCCCCGGCCTCGCCAGCCAGATTTCGGATCATGAGGTCCGTATCATCAGCCGTTTTCATATCTTGCCCTTGCTTGGTTTGTTTGGAGCCACGCCGGCGACCGAAGCCAGGCGTTGCAGCGCCCGGTGCAGCGTCACCCGCACGGCACCTTCGCTGGTCTGGAGCTTCTCGGCCGTCTCGCGCACCGATGCGCCCTCGATCGTCAGCGCTTGGACGACGGTGCGTTGACCGAGGGAGAGACCGCTTAAATGACGATCGAGATCGACGAGCGCCCGGTCGGCGTCTTCGCGCGGCGCTTCGACCACATTGGACCATTCTTCCAGCGTCAGGTCGCTGCGATACCGCGCCTCGCGGCGTCGGCGACGCATCGCATCGGACAGCTTGTAGCGCGCAATGGCGTAAAACCACGGCAGAAAGGCGCGATCCGCGTCCCATCGATGCCTCATCGTATGCAGGCCGATCAATATTTCCTGAACGATATCTTCCGTCTCGTGCGCGCTCATTCCGAGCCGCGACAGCCGTCCGCGGACCAATATGCGCAGCGATTTCGCGACATCGCCCAGCAACCATTCATAAGCGGCGGCGTCGCCCCGCCGCTCGGCCTTCATGGCATTGGCCCAAATCTGTTCACGCGATTCCATAACTATCTATTCGCCGTCAAAGCGCATTTGTTACGGCTCAATCCAGATTTTCTATCGCTGCACGCCAAACACCGACACGTTTCCGTGATGATGTTGCGCCGCACCGGAACCGGTCGAATTGAGTTTCAGGAGCGTGAAGCTTCCTCCCCGAAAGTCAATCAAGGAAACCGATCGATGAAAACAATACCGAGGCTTGCCATTGCCGCAGCCGCATTATTTGCGGCCTTTGCAACGCAACCGACCTTCGCCGCGACCGCGCCGACACTCAAGGCGCATAACGTCGTCCTCGTCCATGGCGCCTACGCGGACGGATCGAGCTGGTCCGACGTGATCCCGATCCTGCAGCGCGCCGGCCTGCATGTCACCTCGGTGCAGAACCCGCTGACGTCCTTCGCCGATGACGTTGCCGCCACGAAGCGTGTTCTGGCGCTGCAGGACGGTCCGACCGTGCTCGTCGGCCATTCCTATGCCGGCATGGTCGTCAGCGAAACCGGCGTCGACCCGAAGGTCAGCGCGCTTGTCTACGTCGCTGCCCGCGCGCCCGACGCCGGTGAGGACTACGCCGCACTCGCGGCCAAATTCCCCGCTCCGCCGGCAAGCAAGGGTCTCGTTCATTCCGGCGGCTTCGCTCAACTCAGTGAAGACGCCTTCGTCCATGACTTCGCCGGCGACCTGAAACCTGCCAAGGCTCGGGCACTTTATGCCGTGCAGGGGCGGATTTCGGACACGCTGTTTGCCTCACGCACCACGCAGGCCGCCTGGAAGACCAAGCCGAGCTGGTACGCCATCTCCAAGAACGACCGCACGATCTCGCCCGAGCTGGAACGCTTTCTCGCCAAGCGCATGAATGCGACCACCGTCGAACTCAACGCCAGCCACGTTTCATTGATTTCCCACCCGCGTGAAATCGCCAACATGATTCTTGCCGCCGCAGGCTACCCCGTGAAGAAGTAACCGGCGCCGATCATCGGATGCATTTTCAAGATGGATTCGGCGATCTGTTTCGGAAAACCGCAACGCGCCGGGGGCGCTAGCGCGCCCGGCGGAACTTGTTGGCCGCGTCGATCGCGGCCTTCTGCTGATAATCCTCGATGCCCTGATAAAAATCCTCGAGCTCCGGATCCTTCAGACCGGCGCGGCGGGAAATGACATACCATGTCGCCGCCGCCACCGGATCCTGCTTCGTGCCGAGCGCGTTGATATAGAGATGCGCGAGCTTGTTCTGGGCAACGACATTGCCGCGATAGGCGGCAACCCGCATCCAGTTGAAGCCGTTTTCCAGATCCTGCTTGCCGCCGGTGCCGTTGATCAGCCAGACGCCCATGTCGAGCTGCGCGGTGTCGAAACCGGCATTGGCGGCACGCGACAACCAGGCACGCGCCTGCACCTTCTTCTCCGGCGGCAGGTCGGGCATGTTGAGGTAAAGCTGCGAGACGGCATATTGCGCGTCGGCAATGCCCTGCTCCGCGGATTTCTCATAATAGGGAAGAGCCATCTGCAGGCCCTTGATGCCGGGATTGTCGGCCGTCAGTGTCTGCGCCCAGTTGAATTCGGCGGATGCCTGGCCGGCATCGGCCGCCTTCCTCATCCACTCGTCGGCCTTCTTCTGGTCGCGCGGCACGTCGCGCCCTTCCATCAGGATGAGCGCATACTTGAACATCGAGGTCGCATCGCCGCCCTCCGCCGCCTTGCTATACCAGAAGGCGGCGTCCTTGGTGTCGCGCTTGACGCCGAGACCTTGGGACATCAGTTCGGCAAGCAGGGTCTGCGCGGCGGGATCGCCGAGCTGCGCCCGCGGCAGGGCCTTCTGGAAAGCGGTCAGATAATAACCGCGCTGAAAGGCGCCATAGGCTTCGTCGACCTTGCCCTTGAAGGGCTTTTCCGGGGGCAGGTCGGGCAGCTTCGCGCCCATGCGGTCAAAGACCCCGACACCTTCGGACGGCTTGACATTGTCGGCCGTCGGCTCGGCGCCGGGCTGGATCTTCCCGGTCTTGAAGGTGCTGGTGCCAGCGTCCGGCGGACGGGTCACGATGCTCTGGCCATGCGTCGAGGCACCGTCGTCCGGCGGCACCTCGGTATCGTCGGCAGGTCCGCCTTCGGCGGGTGTGGCACTCTTGTCCGGCTGCGCGGTGATGCCGGGAAGCGACGTATCGCCATTGCTCGACTGCGCCGCCGCCAGCAACGGCAACGCCGTCAGCCCGACGGCGAGCGCAGCAAGGAAGGACCGGTGACTGAATCGAGGCGTAAACGACATGGTTTGCTATCAATCTTCAAACCGTGGCGCTTTTTCGTCGAGAAGCGCATTCACTTCCGCGACGATGGACGCGGCAGCCGCGGGATCGGCAAAAACAGCCGTGCGCAGCGCCACGAATTCGGCGCCCGACAAAGCCACTTCCAGCGCGGATTTCGGATCGGTGCCACCCATGACGATGCAGGGGATAGCGATCATCGAGGCCCACCATTCGCCGAGCGCCACGTTTTTCGGATGCGCCTCCGGCTTGATATCGCCGTCGAGCTTGCCGAAGAAGATATAGTCGGGCCGCAGCTCGCCGATCTCCAGCGCATGGTGTCTGTCCGTGGCATTGCCGCCCCCGACGATCAGCTTCGGCACGAATTTCTCGACCGCCTCGGTGAATTCGGCAAGATTGCCGGTGATATGCAAGCCATCGGCCTTGGCCCGGCCGGCCACGCGGCTGTCGCCGGCGATCAGCGCTGCGGCACCCGCCTCCTGCACCAGGGGCACCAGCTTTTCCGCGTGCTTCTGGAAAGTGCTGTCATCGAGCCCGTATTGCGGGATGATGACCGAGGCCACGTCCCCGCCCCTCAACGCATCGGCCACCACCTTCGCCTGCTCGTCGATATCGGCAATATCGGGAACGATGAGAACGAGGCGGCAGCGATCTTCAGGCACAGTCATCGAGAGTTTCCATGTTTACGGGTTCATTCGTCAGGGATGGCGCACCCGTTCGATGTTTGTGAGTAAATCCGTTAGGACGGTCTGACAAGGGGCAGGCCGCCGAAACCGCTCGGCGCCGTGAACACCATGCCCATGACGAAGACCTTGCGGGATGTTCCGGCCGCGATGCCGGGAACAAATGCCGCAACGCATCATTGCGGCGCACAATTGACTTGCCGGTCCCCGGCGTTTGACGTAGCTTTTTGCCATGTCGATCATGGATCCCTTCGCAGCCATCGCTGATCCGAACCGGCGCTATCTGCTGGAAGAGTTGCGGCGCGCACCGAAAACGGTCAATGAACTGGCGCAGGGCCTGCCCATCAGCCGTCCCGCCGTGTCGCAGCATCTCAAGGCGCTGCTCGACAGCAATCTCGTCTCCGTCACCTCCGAAGGCACGAAACGGATCTATGCGGTCAACAGCCGCGGTTTCGACAAGCTCAATTTGTGGCTGGATCAATTCTGGGCCTGAGAGCGACTCTCTGTGCCCTTGCGGCGATTTCCCGGTATTTCACAGGAAGCCCGGTATTTCACAGGAAGATTGCGCCAACTTCCACTCGTGACATGTTGAAGTTGGCGCATCCGTTTTTAGCTGGAATGATCACCACCTTCGACCGGGGAATTGTCCCAGGGCCTTTTGGCCCGCCTGCCCTTCCCGGCCGTCATCGGTGGTTTTGTCCCTTGAAAGACCTTGCGTCAGTGAACTGACGATTTCAGACGGTGGATTTCGTCCTTGAGGCGCAGCTTCCTGCGTTTGATGTCGGCAATGTGGGTGTCATTCATAGAGGGAGATGTCAGTGCGGAATGTAGCTCCTCCTCGAGAGCGACATGTTTCTTTTCGAGCGATTCAAGATGAGCTTGAACAGTCATATGACCCTTCCTTCCTCTTAGGTTCCCTGACCATCCATCGCCAGGGATCTAGGTATCAACCTTATCAGTGTGCCATAATATTCGACCCTTGTCGAAGGCGAAAACGTGGCCTATGGGCGGCAAATTCATGATGAAGGATAACTTCCCGTTACCGTCATTTGGTGATAGGAGCTTGCGGAATTCATGAGGCGGAACGAACGCGATTCCGCAAGCATTGGGGAAATAAGCATGGCCGATCAGGAACAGGCGGAAATCAGGCTGATCGTGGCGCGGTTGCGCCAGGAACACGAGGATTACGACGCCGCGATCAATGCCATGATCCAGACGGGCTGCGAAGCCCTCCGCATCCAGCGCATGAAAAAGAAGAAGCTCGTCATCAAGGACAGGCTGACCAAGCTGGAAGACCAGATCATCCCCGACATTATCGCCTGAGGAGCAAGACGCGACGATGATGACAGAAAGACCGCCCGTCGCCATCATCATGGGCAGCCAGTCCGACTGGGAAACCATGAAGAACGCCGCAGACACGCTGGAAGCGCTGGAGATCACCTATGATGCGCGCATCATCTCCGCGCACCGCACCCCGGACCGGCTGATGAGCTTCGCCAAGGGCGCGCGCGACGAGGGCTTCAAGGTCATCATCGCCGGCGCGGGCGGCGCCGCCCACCTTCCGGGCATGGCCGCCTCGATGACGCCGCTGCCGGTCTTCGGCGTGCCGGTACAATCGCGCGCGCTGTCCGGACAGGACAGTCTTCTTTCCATCGTGCAGATGCCGGCCGGCATTCCTGTCGGCACGCTGGCGATCGGCAAGGCCGGCGCCATCAACGCTGCCCTTCTTGCCGCCGCCGTCCTGGCGCTTAGCGACGAAGAGATCGCCGACAGGCTCGACGAATGGCGTGCCCGGCAGAGCGCCGCGGTCGCCGAATATCCGATGGACGACCTATGACCGCAAAAACGATCGGCATCATCGGCGGCGGCCAGCTCGGCCGCATGCTGGCCATGGCCGCGGCCCGGCTGAATTTTCAAACTGTCATTCTGGAGCCGCAAGCCGATTGCCCGGCCGCGCAGGTGGCAAACGATCAGATTGTCGCCGCCTACGACGATCCGGCGGCGCTTGCCGGGCTGGCGAAGCGCTGCGACCTCGTCACCTATGAATTCGAAAACGTACCGGTCGCCGCTGCCGAGAAACTCGCCAGGGACGTTGCCGTCTATCCGCCGCCGAAAGCGCTGGAAATGGCGCAGGACAGGCTGACCGAAAAGCGCTTTATCAACGATTGCGGTATTCCGACCGCCCGCTTCCACGCCGTCGACAGTCAGACCGATCTCGAAGCCGCCCTTGCCGATTTCGGCGGACAGGGCGTGCTGAAGACCCGTCGCCTCGGCTATGACGGCAAGGGCCAGCGTGTCTATCGCTCGTCCGCCGACAGCGCCGAAGGCGGCTATGCCGCGCTCGGCGGCGTGCCGCTGATTCTCGAAAGCTTCGTGTCCTTCGAGCGGGAGATTTCGATCATTGCCGCCCGCGGCCTGGATGGCGCGATCGCCTGCTATGATCCGGCGGAAAACATCCACCGCGACGGCATCCTGCACACTTCCACCTTGCCCGCGAGCATCTCCGCCGGGACGGCGGCAGCAGCCCGCGAGGCCGCGGAGAAGATCTTGGCCGCGCTCGGCTATGTCGGCGTCATCGGCATCGAGTTCTTCGCGCTTGCCGACGGCAGTCTGATCGCCAATGAAATGGCGCCTCGCGTGCACAATTCCGGCCACTGGACGGAGGCCGCCTGCGTCGTCTCGCAATTCGAGCAGCATATCCGCGCCGTCGCTGGCCTGCCGCTCGGCAATCCCGTCCGCCATTCCAACTGCGTGATGCAGAATCTGATCGGCGACGATATCCTTTCGGTCCCCGATTGGCTGCGCCGTGACGATGTGCTAGTGCATCTCTACGGCAAGACGGAGTCGCGTCCCGGCCGCAAAATGGGCCATGTCACGCAGCTTCGCCGCTAACGGTACAGGGAAAAAGCCCCTGACATGGTTGACAGGACCCAGGCGACGAGGTATTTGCTCCCCACCCTAAAGAGCGCGCCCTGAGCGCGCTTTTGATTGTTAAAAGATACGGGCGAATGTGACATTCCCCCTCAGAGATCGCGGATCAGAAAAATGAAGATCAAGAATTCGCTCAAGTCGCTCAAGGCGCGTCACCGTGACAACCGTCTGGTTCGCCGCAAGGGCCGCATGTACATCATCAACAAGCTGAACCCGCGCTTCAAGGCTCGTCAGGGCTGATTTTGCGTGGAGCCCGGTTTGCGAACCGGGCCGGCCGTCTGACGGCCGGGTCATGATGCCAGCATCATGATCGTTCGGGATGATCACATCAAAATTGTTTTGATCTTCGACATTGGCGGGCTACTATGCCCGCCATGCGCATTTTTGCTTTGTCATATTCGGCCCTGCCGATTCTCCTTGCCCTGACCGTCGCCGCACCGCATGTCGCCATGGCGGACGATTCCGGTATCGTCGAGAAAAAGGACCCCGGCACCGCCGCCGGCAGCCTTTCGCAGAAGCAGCAGATCGACAATCTCTTCACAGCCCTCAAGCGCCAGCGCGATCCCGATCAGGCAAGCCTGATTGCCGACCAGATCCGCATGGAGTGGAGCAATTCCGGCAGCGCCACCATCAACCTCCTGATGCAATGGACCGACAAGGCCGTGCAGGAGAAGCGCAATGCGGCGGCTATGGATTTTCTCGACCAGGTCATTTCGCTGAAGCCGGACTATGCCGAAGGCTGGAACCGGCGCGCGACGCTGAATTACGCCATCGGTGACTATCGCAAGTCGATGGAGGACATCAATCAGGTGCTCAGGATAGAGCCGCGCCATTTCGGCGCGCTCGCCGGCATGGCCGCGATCCTAAGCGAGACCGGCAAGGACGAGATAGCGCTGAAGGCCTGGGAACGCTTCCTGGAAATCTATCCGGCGAATCGCGCCGCCCAGGAGCAGGTGAACACGCTCTCGGAAAAAATCGCCGGGAGCCGAACATGAGATTTATCACCAACGGGTAGGCTTGCGACGGACCAGAGGTCATAAACGTCGGATAGGCTGACGGCCCCAATGGCTGCATCATACCGCAATGATCAATGTGCTGCTTTACGCCCTCGTTTTCATTCTCATCACCGCCGCCGGTTTCTCGGCCTTCAAGACACGCGCCATAGAGCAGGCCTATCCCAATATTGGCGAGCTGACCGATATCGGCGATTTCCGCATGAACGCCCTGCATCTGCCGCGTCCGGCCTCCGCCGATCTGCCGCCGCTGATCTTCATCCACGGCGCCAGCGGCAATCTGCGCGACCAATTCGAAGCCTTTGCCGGCCCGCTTGCCGGCCGCGCCGAAATGCTGTTCGTCGACCGGCCCGGCCACGGCTATTCCGAACGCGGCGGCCCGGAAAACGCCCTGCCCTCCGGTCAGGCGGACGCGATCGCCAGATTGATGGAGAAGCGTGGCATCAAGAGCGCGATCATCGTCGGCCATTCCTTCGGCGGTGCGATCGCCGCCTCCTTCGGCATGCGCCATCCCGGCAAAACCGCCGGCCTGCTCTTCCTCGCGCCGGCGACGCACCCATGGCCCGGCGGCATCGACTGGTACTATACGCTCGCCGCCATGCCGGTCCTCGGTTGGCTCTTCTCGCATCTGCTGGTGATACCGATCGGTCTGCGCCGGGTGGAAAGCAGCACGCTCAGTATCTTCCGCCCCAACGAACGGCCGACCGACTACGTCGAAAAGACGGCACCGGAGCTGGTGTTGCGGCCAAGGACCTTCCGCAACAACGCCGCCGATGTCGTCAACCTTTTCGCCTATGTATCGGCCCAGGCGCCCCGCTATCGCGAGATCAGGGCGCCGACCGTCATCATCACCGGCGACAGCGACGATATCGTCATGGAGGAGCTGCATTCGCGCGGCCTGGCGCGCGACATTCCCGGCGCCGAACTCGTCACCATCCGCAATCTCGGCCACAAGCCGGACTATGTGGCAACCGATGTCGTCATCGCCGCGATGGAGCGTCTCGCGGGCGAGTCACGCGATCTCCAGACGTTGGCCCAGGAGGCGGAAGCGCGCATTGCCAGCTTGAAACCCCCATCGCCGACCGAGATCGCAGCCTCGTCTCAGGCGCTCACGACCTCGTAATCCGGCGTGTCGGCAAAGACCCGCCCTTGCGGCGTAGCGTCCACCGTTTGCCGTACCGCCTGCAGCATGATCGAGGCCAGCCGTTCCGTTGCCGGACTGGCCTCCGCCTCGGCGCGATGCAGCACGAGATCGAGCTTCGGCAGCGGCGGCAAGCCGGCTTCTCCAGGCATCAGTAGCCGCACCTTGTCCGGCAGGCCCAACGGCGTGCGAACAGTCACGCCCAACCCCGCCGCCGTCGCGGCCCAGAGACCACCGAGGCTCGGGCTGACAAAGGAAATCCGCCAGCCGATGCCGGCGCGATCCAGCACCTTCGTCGCGATCGACCGCAGCAGGCAAGGCGCTTCCAGCGATGCCAGCGGCAGCGGCTCACCATCAACAGCATGCCAACGGATAGGCCCCTCAGCCGGCCCGACCCAGCACATCGGCACCTCGGCGATCCGCTCGCTGTGGGCGGTGCGAAATCCGTCGCTCCAGGCAAGCGCCAGATCGAGCTTGCCGGAGGTCACCCGCTCGACCAGTTCCGCATTGCGAACCACGCGCGCCTCGATGCGTACCTTCGGATGGGCGCGGGCAAAGCGCCCCAGCACCTCCGGCAGCAGCGTCTCGCCGAAATCCTCCTGCAGGCCGAGCCGCACCCAACCCTCCAGATCCGCACCATGGATCGCGGTCGCCGCCTCGTCGTTGAGATCGAGCAACCGCCGCGCATAGGCGAGCATCGTCTCGCCGGCCTCGGTCAACGCCAGCCCACGCCCGGCCTTGCGGAAGATCGGCGTGCCCGCCTGCTCCTCCAGCTTCTTTAGCTGCGCGCTGACAGCCGACGTCGAACGCCCCAGCCGGTCGGCCGCCTTGGCGAAACTGCCGAGCTCCATGCCGGTGACGAAACTACGCAGCACGTCGAGATCGAAGATGATTTTCCGCACGGCTAATCGTCCATGTTTTTGGGACTATAAGTCCAATATTTTCTGATTTTCCGCACGATTATCCCGTGAGATGGTGAACTCGTCAAGTGGACAGAGAACAGGAGCACATCATGCCCTTCACCAATATTTCCCTTCTTCGAGGCAAGTCGCCAGAATATCTGAAGGCACTCTCGGATAATTTCCACCGCGCCATGGTCGAGACCTTCGACGTGCCGCCGACCGATCGCTTCCAGGCGATTCACCAGTTGGAACCGAACGAGCTGATCTTCGACCGCACCTATCTCGGCGGCCCGCGCTCCGACGATTACGTCTTCTTCCACGTCACCATCGGCAAGCCGCGCTCGACGGAGGTCAAGAAGGCCTTCTACCGCCGTCTCGTCGCCTTGCTCGCGGACGCGCCGGGCGTGCGGCCCGAGGATGTCATGATCAACATCACCACCACGACGCGCGAGGACTGGTCCTTCGCGGACGGCATCGCGCAGATGATCGAGCAGGACTGACCACGATGAGCCAGAAAACCGCTCGGCAGCCGCTCGTAATCCATCGCGCGGGAGCGAGCACCCAACGTTCGCCCGAAGGCATCGCAAGCGCACCCTTCTGGGTGGAGATGCTGGTCGAAAGCAGGGAGGGCGGCGGCCTGACCGCCATGCGCTGCACGCTCGAACCCGGCACCATGACCCATTGGCACACGCATCCGCACGGCCAGATCCTCTACGTTCTCTCCGGCGTCGGCCTTGCCGAGCGCGATGGCGAAGCGGCCGAGGAACTGCGCGCCGGCGACTGCATCACCTTTGCTCCCGACGAGCGCCATCGCCATGGCGCTACACCGGGCAGCACCTTCGCCTATATCAGCATCCAGGCAGTCCGGGACGGCAGCGCCGTGACCTGGCTTGAGGATTGAACCATGATCGCCATGCAATACAGCTTCCCCCTGCCCGCCGACTACGACATGGCGATCATCGATCGCCGTATCCGTGAGAAAGGCCCATTGCTCGACAATCTTCCGGGCCTGAAATTCAAGGCCTACCTCACCGCCCGGAAGGGCGACGCGGGTACGGGCAGCCGGGACAATCTCTACGCGCCCTTCTATGTCTGGAACAAGGACGAGGGCCTGAGCGATTTCCTCTGCGGCCTAGGCTTTTTTGCGGTGACCGAGAGCTTCGGCTGGCCGCAGGTGAAGACATGGGTGGTCTGGCGTGCTGACATGTCGCCGGATATCCGCAAGGCCCGCTTCGCCACAAGGGAGATCATCCAGACGGAACCCTATGCGCCGCTTGCCGAGATCCGCCGGCAAGAGAGCGAGGAAGCCGCTCGCGAAGTCGCCCGTGGCAAAGCCCTCGCTTCGGTCTCCGCCTTCGAACCAGCGAGCTGGACACGCGTGCGCTTCCGGCTGCTTGCCGATCTGCCGAAAGATGAGCTGCGGCCCGGTGTCCAAGCCTACAATGTCGGCCACCTCTCCCTGCCAAACGCAGGTTGAAGTGTCACGGGGACAAAGTCGTTGTTTTAAAGAGGTTCGCGGCGTTTTATGGATGGAGAGACTTTCCGCAGCAGAAGAGTGATCCCTCCATGGTCGATATTGCAATGATCGAAGCCGCTCGCGCTCGCATAGACGGACGCGCGCGGCGTACGCCCCTTCTTTCCTCTCCCTTCCTCGATGAGATCGCCGGGCGGCGGCTGTTCGTGAAGGCGGAGTGCCTGCAGCATACGGGATCGTTCAAATTCCGCGGCGGCTGGTCGGCGGTGTCGGCGCTGGAGCCATCGGTGCGCGCCAGGGGCGTCATCGCCTTTTCCTCCGGCAACCATGCCCAGGGCGTAGCGCTAGCCGCGCAACTGCACGGCATTCCCGCCGTCATTATCATGCCGTCCGATGCACCGAAGCTGAAGATTGCCAATACCCGCGCATTGGACGCCGAAGTGGTGCTTTACGACCGCGTGAAGGAAGACCGTGACGAGATCGGCGCGCGGCTCTCCACGGAGCGTGGCCTGACGCTGATCAAGCCCTTCGACGAACCGCAGGTTATCGCCGGCCAGGGAACGACCGGGCTGGAAATCGCCGAACAGGCAGCCGAAGAGGGCATCGATGCCGCAACGGTGCTTGTCCCCTGCGGTGGTGGCGGCCTGACATCGGGCATCGCGCTGGCGCTGGAAGCCCGCGCGCCCGGCTTCAAGGTCCGCCCCTGCGAGCCCAAGGATTTCGAGGATACCACCCGCTCACTCGCCTCCGGCCAGATCGAGCGCAATGCCGCGTTGCAGGGTTCGATCTGCGACGCCATCGTCACGCCGCAGCCCGGCAATATCACCTTCCCGATCCTGAAGCGTCTTTGTGGTCCCGGCGTGGTCGTGACCGACGAGGAGGCGCTGGACGCCATGGAACTCGCCTTCAAGCGTCTGAAGATCGTTGTCGAGCCCGGCGGCGCCGTGGCGCTGGCGGCTGCCCTCTTCCACGGCAAGGAGATCGATGGCGACACGGTGATCGCGGTCACCTCCGGCGGCAATGTCGATACCGATGTTTTCGAAGCGGCGCTGCGCCGCCACTAACCCTCAGTTCGTAGTGCGACGATAAGGCGCCAGCGGCTTGCTGGATGCCTCGAGTATGTCGCATGTCTGATACCCCCTCTGTCGCTCTCGCGACAGAGGGGGGTCCGCACTCTCCGCGAGTTCGATATCGAGACTATTCCCCCAACCCCGCATCCTTCGCCGCCAGTCCCCCAATCGCCGACCAATCCAGATCTTCGCCGCCATGGGCAAGCAAGGTCAGGAAGCGGTCACGCAGCAGGCTTGCAAGCGGCAGCGGCACGTTCAGCGCCTCGCCGGCGGCCAGCGCCAGGCGGATGTCTTTTTGGCCAAGGAGCGCGGCAAAACCGGCCGGCTTGAACTTGCGGTCGGCGATCAGGCCACCATAGGTCTTGTAGACCGGCGCGTTGAACAGCGTCGACGTCAGGAGGTCGAGATATTGATGCCGGTCGACGCCACCCTTTTCCACCAGCGCCATGGCTTCGCCAAGCGACTCGATCACTGCGGCGATGAGGAAATTGCCGCTGAGCTTGACGAGATTGGCGGCCTTCGGCTCTTCGCCGAGAACGAAGGTGCGCTGTCCGATGACCTCGAACAGAGGCGTCACGGCTTCGATGGCTGCAGGCTCGCCGGCAGCGGTGACAAACAGCTTCGCTGCGGCTGCGGCTTCCGGCCGGCCGAAGACCGGCGCGGAGACGAAGCGCTGTCCGGCCGCCGCATGCTCCTTGGTCAACCGCTCCGACAGGGCGACGCTGATCGTGCTTGCCGAAATGTGGACCGAGCCCTTGCCAAGGCTCGCCAGAAGACCGGCGTCGCCATGGACGACAGCCGACAGCGCCTCGTCATTGGCAAGCATGGTAAAGACGGCTTCGCCGCCGCAGGCCTCCGCGACCGTCGCGGCAACCTTGGCGCCCTCGCCGGCCAGCGCTTCCGCCTTATCGCGCGAGCGATTGTAGACCGTCACCTCATGCCCGGCCTTCACGAGGTTTAGCGCCATGGCGCTGCCCATTTGACCCAGTCCGACAAATCCGATCTTCATTGGAAACTCTCCTTCTCGATCCTCATGCACTGAACCTTAGACCCAAGCGATGCGCCTTCAAGCAAAAAAGCCCGCTGTTTCTGGAACAGCGGGCTTCGAATATTTGCAATGCTTCAGCGAGCGATCAGACGCCGGACTGGCCGTCCGAACCGATATAGGCAAGACGCAGCATGTTGGTGGCGCCGGGCGTACCGAGCGGCACACCGGCCGAAATGATGATGCGGTCGCCGGGCTTGCCGAAGCCTTCCTCGGCCACGATGCGGCAGGCATTGTTGACCATATCGTCGAGGTCGGTGGCGTCATGGGTGACGACGCAGTGCATGCCCCAGACCACCGACAGACGGCGTGCCGTCTGGATGATCGGCGACAGCGCCAGGATCGGAACCTGAGGACGCTCGCGCGAGGCGCGCAGGCCCGTCGTGCCCGAAGACGTGTAACAGACGATGGCGGCGAGCTTCAGCGTTTCGGCGATCTGCCGGGCGGCGAGCGAAATAGCGTCCGCGCCGGTTGCTTCCGGCTGGGCGCGCTGCGCGTAGATGATGCCCGGATAATGCGGTTCGCGCTCGATCGTGCTGGCGATCGACGCCATCATCGACACGGCCTCGACCGGATAGTCGCCGGAAGCGGATTCGGCCGACAGCATGACGGCATCGGCGCCTTCGAAGACGGCGGTTGCGACGTCGGAGACTTCGGCACGAGTCGGAACCGGCGCGGAAATCATCGATTCCAGCATCTGCGTGGCGACGACCACCGGCTTGCCGGAACGGCGGCAGGCGCGGATCAGCTGCTTCTGGATGCCGGGAACGGCTTCGAGCGGCATTTCGACGCCGAGGTCGCCGCGGGCTACCATCAGCGCGTCGGAAAGCTCGATGATTTCCTCAATGCGCTCGACGGCCTGCGGCTTCTCGATCTTCGACATCAGGCCGACGCGGCCGCGCGAGATCTTGCGGACTTCGGAAAGGTCTTCCGGACGCTGGATGAAGGAGAGCGCCACCCAGTCGATTTCGTTGGTGGCGAGCACGGCGTCGAGGTCGACGCGGTCCTTCTCGGTCAGCGCGCCGACACCGAGCAGCGTATCGGGCAGGCTGACGCCCTTGCGGTCGGAAATCTTCGTGCCGGAAATGACGGTCGTGACGATGCTCTTGCCGTCGCATTTTTCAGCGCGCAAAGCCAGCTTGCCGTCGTCGATCAGCAAGCGATGGCCGGGCTGAACCGCTTCCAGGATTTCCGGATGCGGCAGGAACACGCGGGTATTGTCGCCGGGCGTGTCGTTGTTGTCGAGCGTGAAGGTCTGGCCCGGCTTGAGATCGACCTTGGTTTCGGCAAACTTGCCGACGCGCAGCTTGGGACCCTGCAAGTCGGCGAGAATACCGATCGGACGGCCACAGCGGGCCTCGACGGCGCGGATGCGCTGGATCAGCGCGCGCATCACGTCATGGCTGGCATGACTCATGTTAATGCGGAACAGGTCTGCACCGGCCTCATGAAGCTTCTGGATCATCTCCTCGGAGGAGGAGGCCGGGCCCAGCGTCGCTAGGATTTTGACTTTTCTGTTGCGTTTCATCAATTCTGGCTCTCTTGGCTGCCCGGAGTATCGGAAAGCTGAACCATCCAGCTCGCCTGACGCCCCGTGTCGTATTCCTTGAATCCCATTTTCTGGTAGCCCCTGGCGTAGCAATCCTTCACGCCCGGGATCTTGAATTCATTTTCCGCCACGCACATTTCGACGTCACCCGTCCAACGGCCGCCACGGGCCGCGTCTTCTGCGTAGAGGTAATAATAGCGGGACTGAAGCGGCCCCTCGATCAATGTGGCGCAGGTCGTGGCCGGAACCTGCCACCATCCCTCGGTGGTCCAGCCCTCCTTCGCCCTATAGCCGATCGCCACGCCTACGAGATTCTGCGTGCCGTTGCAGACACGGAAGTCGGCATGGGCTGCATTCGGCGTGAAGAAAAACGGCGCGGCGGCGGCAAGGATGAAAAAAGCGAATCGGGCGAGCGGCCCTGACCGCGTAACGAAACTTGGCGCGACTTGGCTGAACACGGCTTCCAATGGGCTCCCGGTTATTCGTTGCTGCGTCTTCTTGCGCCGCCATCCAACGAATGTCAACGCAACTCTAATCGATTATATTTTCTTCACGGGATGGTGACGACGCCCTCCGCTACGCCCCTTGCCCGATCATCAGGCGAGCCTTGCACCTTCCGCCCTCGCATGCAATCAAACAACGGGCTGAAAACGCAACAATCGACAATCCAGATGAACGACTTCAAATCCTTCGAGATCATATCGGGCAATCGTGACAAAGGCATGGTCATTCTCGGCGATCATGCGATGCGCCACCTTCCTGAGGCTTATGGCCGGCTTGGCTTGCCCGAAACCGCCTTCTCGCGGCACATTGCCTATGACATCGGCATCGAGGGCCTTTGCCGCCAGCTTTCCGCGCGGCTCGGCATCCCGACCGTGCTTGGCGGCTTTTCCCGCCTGCTGATCGACCCCAATCGCGGCGAGGACGATCCGACCCTGATCATGAAGATTTCCGACGGGGCGATCATCCCCGGCAATCATCCGATCACCGACGAAGAGTGGAATTATCGCATCGAGGCCTTCCATCGGCCCTATCACCGCGCCGTCGAAGAGACGATCGCTTCGGTGGCGGAGGCGACCGGCAAGGCGCCGCTGGTGCTGTCGCTGCATTCCTTCACGCCGGCCTGGAAGGGCGTTCCCCGCCCCTGGCATGCGAGCGTGCTCTGGGACAGCGACGAGCGCGCCGTCTTGCCGCTTCTTGCAAAGCTTGGCGCCGATACCGATCTCGTCATAGGCGACAATGAACCCTATGACGGGGCACTGAGGAACGACACCATGTATCGCCATTGCATGGTAAAGGGCATTCCGCATGCACTGCTGGAAGTTCGCCAGGATCTGATCGGCGACGAGGCCGGCATTGCCGAATGGGCCGAACGGCTGGCGCCGATCTTCTCGGCGATGAACGACGATCCGGCGCTGCACGACTACAAGATCCATCCGTCGCGCACCGGCCCTTACGAAGAGAATTGAGGAAGTCACGATGAGCGCGCTCACCAAGCAACAACAGACCGAACTGGAAGCCGCCGCCTTCCGTCGCCTTGTCGCGCATCTGCGCGAACGCAACGACGTTCAGAATATCGACCTGATGAATCTCGCCGGATTCTGCCGCAACTGCCTGTCTAACTGGTATCGCGAGGCGGCCGAAGAGGCGGGCCTGCCGGTGACCAAGGACGAATCGCGCGAGATGGTCTACGGCATGCCCTATGAGGACTGGAAGAATCTGTATCAACCCGAGGCCTCGGCTGTGCAAAAAGCCGCTTTTGAGCTGAACAAGCCGAAAGAATAGACCGGCTTTCGTCGAGATGGCTTGACCTCGCGCTTCATTCGCGGCACGTCAACGGCCCGGTCGAATTCGAAACCCCACGCACTCCGGAGACGATGTATCCGAGGCTCCTGGCGTCGCCCGCGATCAGCTTTGCGCTTTCGTCGAAGCGGATGGACACGCAAGACAAGAGCATGGGCTTTCGACCAAGAATTTCGTAATTCCCGTTTTAAACGGGGAATTACACGAACCACAGAGCAGCGTAGGCCGCTGCCTTGAAAGGAAAAGAAAATGGACGACACGACGAGTGTTGAAAATGTCGCCGCCGCGGAACTGCGGGCGTTCATTGAGCGTATCGAACGGCTGGAAGAAGAAAAGGGCGCCATCCAGTCCGACATCAAGGACGTGATGGGCGAGGCAAAGGGACGCGGCTACGACACCAAGGCCATCCGCACCATCATCCGCCTGCGCAAGAAGGACGCCAACGAGCGCCTCGAAGAAGAATCCATCCTCCAGACCTATATGGCCGCGCTCGGAATGGAATAGGCTTGAGCCCGCTTGCGGGCGCAACGCTGAAACTCCATGACCGACAGACAACCGATGGCCGGCCATTTTCCGGCCGTCGGTCATCCTGCCTGATCCGCCGGTTCGACGGATCAGGCGCGCATACCAAATTGCCGCATTGAGCTTGCCCATCGAATGTCGTAGGTGCTTTGCGGATAAGAGGTGGAACAACAGTGGGCAAGACACTCTCCGGGACAACACGGTGGCTGCTGCGCATTCTATGCGCCTTCGCGTTGTTGTCCGTCGGGTTCGCCCACCAGCCAGCCGTTTCCAGCGCCGACGAACTGACACCCGCAGCACTCGCTCAATATCGGCTGCCGGACGGAACTCTGCCGGTTATCTGTGTCTCCGAGAAGACGGCGGACGGCAAGGAGCATAGCAAGGCGCATGTGCCGAACTGCGAGGCCTGCCGCATCTCTTCGGCGACCCTGCTTCCCCTGCCGCCGACGGACTTCCGCGAACATCTCGCCTTTGCAAGCCAGGAAATCCCGGCCCCGAAAACAGAAGCTTTCCGCCGTCAACTCTATCCGCCGAACACCGGCCCCCGCGCGCCACCCATCCCCCGCATCACCATTGCCTGAGCCTGCGTTGCGGCATGCGCCGTGACGCTCGTCGTCAACGGCGGCCGGACCATGCACGATATCTGATCGTGCCGGCTGCGGGTGGATTGCCTCCACGCCGATCATCGCTGCACGAAACGGGCCGCCTCGGCGTCCCGATAGCCCGCGAATATCCGCATAAGGCGGCGACCGGAACGGTCGTGATTTCCCCGCAGACAGGTTCTCCCGCCGCCAGCCGGATTTCCGGAGGATTTTTCATGTCTGCCTTCACCACGGCCGAACCAGCGGCCGCAGCCACCGACACTATCTCGCTTTATCGCGCGATCTGGCGCTGGCATTTCTTCGCCGGCCTGCTCGTCATCCCCTTCATGCTCAATCTGGCGATCACCGGATCGCTCTATCTCTTCAAGAACGAGATCGACACCACCTTCTATGCCCATCGCCATGTCGTCGCCGATACGGGACCTGTGCTGACGCCGCAGCGGATCGTGGATGCTGCGACCGCCGCCATGCCGGGCGCCAACGCCACCTCCTATCGCGAGGCCCCGGCCGGCGATCGGTCGGCCGCCGTCACCGTATCGAAAGGCGGCCAGTCGACCGTCGTCTATGTCAATCCGCACAATGGCGAGGTGCTGGATTCGGTCGGCTCGAAGCAGGATTTCGGCTGGGTCGTCCGGCGTCTCCACAGCCTCGACTATTTCGGGACATGGACCAACCGGCTCATCGAGATTGTCGGCGGCTTCGCGCTCGTGCTCGTCGTCACCGGCATCTATCTCTGGTGGCCGCGCAAGCAGACCGGCGGCATCATCACCGTTCGCGGCACACCTTCGCGCCGCGTCTTCTGGCGCGATCTGCACGCCGTCACCGGTGCCGGCGCGGGCGTCCTCATCTTCTTTCTCGCCCTCAGCGGCATGCCGTGGTCGGGCTATTGGGGCGCCAATGTCAAAGGCTGGCTGACGGAGCACGACCTCGGCTTTCCAGCCGCCCTCTGGGACAATGTGCCGAGATCGACAAAGGTCACGCAGGACATTCTCCCGGCGAGCGGCTGGATCGTCGAAAAGGCACCGGTTCCCCTATCCGATGTGGCCGCCGTGCGATCGGCCGGGCCGATCGGCATCGACAGGGCCGTGGAGATCGCCAAGGGGCTCGGCATGGCGTCGGGCTTCGCAACCGCCATCCCTTCCGACCCAACGGGCGTCTACACCGCCGCACTCTATCCCGCCGATCTCGCCGACGAACGCACTATCCACATCGACCAATATTCCGGAAAGCCGCTCGTCGACCTCTCCTTCAGCCAGTACCCCGCTTTCGGCAAGGCGATCGAATGGGGGATCAACGTCCATCTGGGACAGGAATGGGGCCTGTTCAACCAGCTTCTCATGCTGGCGACCTGCCTGGCGATCATTCTATCCTGCGTAACGGCTGTCATCATGTGGTGGAAGCGCCGCCCTGCGGGACGCCTCGGCGTTCCGCCCATGCCGCCGCGGAAATCCGTCTATATCGGCCTGTGGCTGATCGTGATCGCCTTCGGCGCAGCCTTTCCGCTCACCGGTCTCGCCATCGTCGCCATGCTGCTCTTCGACCAGATCCTGCTGCGCTTCGTGCCGCCGCTCAGGCGATTCCTCTCCTGATGAATACCTCCAGGAGCGGACGCCTTCGTTACTGTCGTCAAAAGCCTGCCGCAGGAGCCCTGCGGATCGTCAACCTGAAAGGACAATCACCATGCCCCAGATGAAGAAACTCCTTCTTGTCGCCGCTATGGCCAGCTTCGCCTTGGCAAGCCAGGCCCTCGCCCATGCTCATCTCAAGTCAGCCGTCCCCATCGCCGACGGCACCATCAAACAGGCGCCCTCGGAACTCGACCTTACCTTTACCGAAGGATTGAACCTTAAATTCAGCGGTGTGACGGTGTCCGGCCCGAACAAGGCGGTCGTGAAGACCGGAAAAGCGATGTTGATGAACGGCGATACCAAGCTGATGATCCCGGTCACGGACAAGCTGACGGCCGGCAAATACACCGTCGAATGGCATGTTCTTTCCACCGACGGCCACAAGACGGACGGCACCTACAGCTTCACCGTCGCGCCTTGAAATCATCCGGATAGCTCCTTGCCGGCGGCAGGGAGCTATCAGCTTGCAATTCTATTGCCGTTGCGGACCAACCTATCCGGCAATACATTTCCGGATGAAGTGGAGCCAACTGTCGTTGCGGCGAACCGTGGCTCGCGGCAAGCCGAAGGGGTCATGATTCCGCCCTGCCCTTCCGCGCTGCGTCGTCGTTGCAGCGCTGTAGCCGGCCTCGTAGGCCAGAACCCGATCGAGCGGCATCTCGTCTCCATAGGGAAAACAAAAGGAAGAAACGCCCTCGTCAAGCATGTCCTCCAGCAGCTCCCTGGAATGGGCGATCTGGCGGCGCGCTTCCTCCATCGGCAATTGCGGAAGATGCACATGATCGAGCGTATGCGAACCGACCTCATGTCCAAGAGCGACCCACTTGCGCAGCTGCTCCAGCGACATGCAGGGCGTCCGTGCCACGCCGTTGGGAATGTCCCAGACATTGCTGCCGCCGACCTGATTGACAACAACGAAGTTCGTGGCAGTGAAGCCGAACTCCTGCAAGACGGGCAAGGCGTTTTCGTAGACATTGGCATAGCTGTCATCGAAGGTGATGGCGGCGACTTTACCGGCCTTGGCTCCCTGGATATAGGGAAGCGCTTCACGCAGCGAAAGACCCTGAACTCCCAGTCTTTTCAGCCAGGCCATCTGGCTATGGAAGGCCTGCGGATGCACCGCCATGCTTCGGAAAGGCGCGCGTCGCGAAGGCGGCACCGCGATCTGATGATATAAGAGAATTGGAACGGCCAACTTGTATAGTCTCAACTTGGGCGACGGGCGCGTATTGCGATTTTCGCACGATATAGCGGCCGCAAGATCTCTCTGGAAAGTTTCTCGAGCGCGGTCTTTCGGCGCTTGATGGTACTGCCGCCGAGTTGCGCGGATATTTCATGCACCCCGCCCGGCATGACC
>DASWOH010000017.1:0-2114 GCA_036398815.1 Rhizobium sp.
GGGCAACAGCCACCCCGCGCTCCTTGATCAGCTTCACCGCCTCAAGCTTGAACTCACGACTGAATACCCGGCGTTGCATCCTCACCCCTCCGATCCGATGGAAAACCTTATCTCGGTGTCCACCAAACCGGCAGCAGCTCAGCAACTCCCGCGGAGTTCGAGAGTCATTTACCTGATTGCACGGACTCGAACCGACGCCAGCGATCGCAGATCGTCTTAAAGAAACCCGTTGCTCGACTCATCAGAGGGGACGCGAGCGCCGCAAAGCCCAGGCTGCTTGAGCTCCCTTCACAAAAGCTCAAGCCACCGGTTTAGGATGCTAAACGCGAGAACGATGAGCCACAATAAATGTCCGCTTGATCAAGTGTTCGACCCCCAAGCTGCGTCCGTTTCCGGCCATACCCCGGTCATGGGCTTAATGTCTGGCTTCCCATTGGGATGCAATGGAAGCGGACCGTCCAAGATCAACCTGTTACAGGAATTCGCCCGAGATATTACCTCTCCGATCCGGCTCCAGACGGGATGGGCTAGCCAGGCATCCTTGGCGAGGACCAGAGCAGCGCTGAGCAGTTCGAGCAAACTCATCGGTCCAGCCCTAAATTCTTTCGGACATGCTGGCACTTCCACGCCAGCATGGGCATGTCCCGAATCCGGGCGCGTATCTCCGGCGCAACATCGAGCAGGTCAGCGTTAACCTGGCCGCGCTCCAGCACGCCGTCCAGAAATTCCCGCTCCCCGTCCGTCAGATCGAACAGAAAAGCGAACCGCTCCCGACAAAGCGCCACCGTTTCCGATATCCACGTATCGACATCCCCCTTGCCGGCGAAGCGATCACGCGGCAGGCAAATCGAGAGCTTTTGCCGAAACTCCCGGGGATCGCCTTTGACCGCATCGACCGACACGGCACGCCAATCCCGGCGGCCGGAGGCACCCAGGGCCAGGACAGCGGCCTTGATTCGGCGCCAGTCGAGACCATCCATCGTTAGGATGCGGCGAGCATCGAAAAGGTCACGGGCGGCATGCCGATCAAAGAGCGCGACCAACTTACCTGCAACGATCTCATGAATGTCGAGGACGAGAACATTCGTCGCGCGCATATCCCCGAGCGGGACCGACTCCATGCGCGTTGCGCCGAATAGAGGCTGACGCGCCATGTAGTTCACATCGACTTCCAGGGTGGCATTGCCGCCGAGTGCTGAGACGTAGCGCCCGATCCATTTGCCGCCGGCATGCTCATCGGGCTGACGCCGAATGCCATATCCCTGTGAAACGAGGAGCCGGTTGAGAGCAGTATCGACAACCGGCCGCTCGGCTTCCATCCCGGCTCGATCGAGGGCACCCACATAGTTCAAGTCGATATCGACCGAGAGCCGGTCGAGACCGAGATGGAAAAGGTTGAGCGCCGTCCCTCCCTTAAGGACGAGCTGGTCTGATAGTGTCGGGTCGCCCGCGATCTCCTGCAACAGGTCCAGGAGCCGCAAGACCTTCTCCAGCGTCCCCGCCTGATGGCCGGCATCGCCAGCAAGACGTTGAAGCGTCTGAGCGGAGGGCGCCGCCATCAGAGACCCTCGAACGGGCGTTCGATGATCTCTGCGGGAAGGATGACATTCCATCCTTTGGCCGACCGCCCTTCGGCCGGCCTGGCACCCAAAGCATAGCGGGACTGGTTTGGCGCCAGCGTCTGCAACTCGCTGATGGTGCTGTCAGGCACGCCAAGCCGCGTCTTCTCACGTTCCAGCCAATATCCCATTGCGCCGGCAGCCGCCGCATTGCCGAGTGCCCGCGCGTACCGAAGCAAGGCAACCGCGTCCACCCGCGCCACTAGGTCGAGGGAATTGAAGAGTTCTTCCGCCCCGCCCGCGAGGTCATATCGGTCGAACAGGTCGGCGATCGTCCGTTCGATCGTCGTTACCCTTACTTCCAGCCCGAGACGATCGACGGTCGTGGTCCCTTCTGGCGGCGCAAACCCACGTGGCGGCTTGACGAAGCGGCAGGCAAAATCGGCCGTCTCGACAATGCCGGGTTCGCCAGGCGCGATCACCTGGACCTCCTGGCCGTCCGTATAGGCGCAGCCCAGCAGTTCGAGTGCCGAATGATAGGCGATGACACCGCTA
>DASWOH010000018.1:0-9932 GCA_036398815.1 Rhizobium sp.
CCTGCCGAAGCCTGCCTCGATCACTTCCGGGCGCTCCGTGCTTTCGCGGGCAATCAGGATCGGCAGGCCGAAAGTGGGAGCCTCCTCCTGCACGCCACCTGAATCGGTTACCACCGTCCAGGCCCGGTTCAGCAGATAGACGAAATCCTCATATTGCAGCGGTCCAAGCAGTCGCACATTCGGCTCATTGCCGAGAATCTCCATGACTTGCGCCCGAACCTGCGGGTTGAAATGAACCGGCAGGGCGATCAGCTTGTCCCCGTCGCGGGCCAGCTCCCGCAGAGCCTCTACGATGTGGCGCAGCGGGTCGCCGACGTTCTCGCGCCGATGCAGGGTTGCCAGGACGAGTTTCTTGTCCAGGGGCAGTTCTGCGATTTGAGGATTGTGAGGCAGGTATCCTTCGATGATCCGGCTTCGGACATGGAGAAGCGCATCGACCACGGTGTTGCCCACCATGGCGATCTGCTCTTCGGCCACACCTTCCCGCAGCAGGTTCTGCCGTGCCCGTTCCGTTGGCGGAAAATGCAGGCTCGCCGCCTGGGCGATCAGCCGGCGATTGAACTCCTCTGGCCACGGCGAGTGGATCAGGCCAGTCCTGAGGCCTGCTTCGACATGCGCCACAGGAACGCGGTTCATGAAAGCGGCCGTGGCGGCCGCTGCCGCCGTCGTCGTATCGCCTTGCACAACGACCCAGTCATATTTCTTCCGGCACAGAATCTCTTCGACATGCTGAGTGATCAGGGCGAACTTGCCGCCAAGGCCCGGCTGGCGCACGACGTCGGCATCATGGTAGGCCACGGGAATGTCGAACAGATCCAGAAGGCCCTCGGCGAGTTCCACATGCTGCCCCGACCAGAACACTTCCGTTTCGGCGTGCGTTTGCCGCAGCGCCGCATGAACGGGACCGAGCTTGATGATTTCCGGGCGGGTGCCCAGGGCAAGGAGGATGCGCATTTTGGGTGTCTCGGATTATCGCGTGGCTGTTTCGAAGTTTTCGGGGAGATGGTGGGTGGTCTTGGACCAGACGATGGGCTTGGTGGCGAATTCGGATTCGCCGAGATAGGTCAGCCAAGCCTGATAGGTGGAAACCATGTTGATATAGAGGGAAAGAGGCCAGCGGATCAGCACGCCGAACCAGTCCACCGTGCCGTAAACCTTGTAGCTCGCACCAAGACGCGCCAGATAGCGGACCACCGACATGAAAAGGTTGAACATCAGCGATACACGGAAAAAGGCATCCGTGCCGCGCGACATCTCACCGAAATCGACATAGCCCGAAAGGGAGAAGGCCAGCAGTACGAAGACAACCGGCGGCAGCAGGTTGGTGACAGCGCCCTTGCGGTCCCGCATGAGAAAGTAAACATCCCAGAAGGAGCCGTGCCACCCGAGCTTGTGCATCGCCTCGAAATCGATGCCGTAGACCCAACGCGTTTTCTGCTTGATTGAAGCCTTGAGGTCGCGTGGGAAGAACTCGCGGGTCGCGACATAATCGTGGCCCTCGGCTGCATCGGCGGACACCGCCGCGAACGTGGACTTGAAGCCCGCGCGCTTTGCCTCCACGCCGAGGATGTAATCCTCGGTGACGGTTCCCGGCATCAGGACGCGCCCTCTCACCTTTAGGAAATGCTTGATCAGCTTGCGTGTCAGGCAGGTGCCGACCCCGGCGGACGGGATGGCGGCCCCAAGGGCGTTGCGCACGATCATCTCGCGGGTATGGCGCTCGGCGAATTCCTCCATATAGGTGGAAGCGACATAGGCCCCCTTGCCGCGATTGAGCGAGAAGACCGGAACCTGAATGAAATCGTATCGCTTCGCCAGCCGGGCATAGACCTCGAAGCTGCGCGGATCGATGATGTCCTCGCTGTCGTGCAGCACGACAAGTTCGGGAGCGTTCTTATCCGCAAAAACCTGCGAGAACATCTCGTTCAGCATCTGTCCCTTGGAAGTCGGCCCCGGCAGGCTGTTGACGATGACGCGGACACGGTCGGGATATTTGTTGGCGAGTTCCTCGGCCACCCGGCGCGTTCCTGTGTCGTTGGGATAGACGCCGAGGAAAAGGGACACTTCCGGAATGTCTATGCGGGCAAGGTTGCCCTCGACCATCCGGCCGATGACTTCTTCCTCATGCCAGTTGGCGACAAAGACCGCCGTCCGGGGAACAGCCACAGGCTCCCCGGCCTTGGGCCGGAAAGGGCTGAGCGTAATGCCAAGCGCCATCAGATCGATGAAGGCGTCGTCCAGAGAACTGAGGCTAATGAGGAAGCTGAGTGTGACGATCGTCACGACGAGGAGGTCATTCATGGTTTTCGTCGATGCGACGCCTTCGAAACTGTCTATTTTGGTCAGTCAAGAACGTAGCAGATCACCTCCGGAATCTGCCGCAAGCCCGACCGGTTCTATTCTCCCCCCTCATGGAGACCGAAATGCGCGACTTCCACCGCGCTGCTGCGCCGTGATCTCTACCCATCGACATATCGGAGTTAACGACCGTTAACCAAAATCGCGGTTTCCGGTTCAATTGTGTCTTTTTTAGTAACGCCTTGCATTTATGCCGGGCATTTGCCGCTTTCTTGGGCGACCAGCCTGACGCATGCGCTAGATAGGGATATATCCGCAAACGTTCAAGCTCCAACTAACGGTTTAACGGACGCTTGTAGCAGACAACTTGAGCAGCACGTTCTTCGTCCTGATTGGATTGTCCAAAAGGCGTGTCCACATGAAAATCATTCACATGATCCACAATCGCGTATGTGGAACGGCCTGCTTGGCAAGATCTTTCCTCGTGTATTTTCCAGATAAGGACGGTGTGGTCATATGTCCGGCCTTGTTTCTTGGCCTTTCGGCCGTGGCCACGATGAGGTCCGCGGAGCAAAGCGCCTAATCAGCTCTTCGCGCTGTAACGCGCTTGCGATTTTGCGGTCTGATTTGCCTCGGGATTTCGTCTCGTTGGGTCATCGCAATTGGCAGCTCGCCTGCCGTTTCGAACTCATTCGAACGTAGGAATATGCGATAGGTCTGTTCGGAGATTGCATTTCGGCGCCCCCTTATGCCTATAGCCGAGCAGTGTAAGGGGAATACGCTTTAGGTTGCGTTGGCATGGCTGCACAAAAATAGCGCAAACGATAATTCTGTGTTGACAGACATGTAGACATTGGCGACTTAACGGGCAAGTCTGAAGCACGCTGACTCATGTTTAACAGGCTAGGCGGGCGCGTTTTACGCAGTCGTTCCGGCCGGAAAGTCCCACCCCATGTCGTTGGTTGCCAGGGGAGATCGATTTGCCGCCTTCCGGCACATCGCCTACACCTATTTCTTCTTTGCCCGTTTTCTGACCGCCTTCGCCACGCAGGTCGTCAGCGTTTCCGTCGGCTGGCAGATGTATGATCATACCGGCAATGCGATCTATCTCGGCCTGATCGGCCTGGTGCAGTTCCTGCCGTCGCTGCTCCTGATCCTGGTGACCGGCACCGTCGCCGACCGTTACAACAGGCGCATGATTGCCGCCATCTGCATTCTCGTTGCCACGATCTGTGCGGCCGCGCTGCTGTTCCTGACCGTCACCGGCACTTTTACGCCGCTGCCGGTCTTCCTGATCCTTGCCGTCTTCGGCATCGAGCGCGCCTTCATGTCACCGGCGATGCAGTCGCTCGCCCCCAATCTCATTCCGCCGGAAGACCTGTCGAATGCCGTGACCTGGAATTCCATGTCCTGGGACGCCGCCGCCATCCTCGGTCCGGTTGCCGGCGGTCTGCTCTATGGCCTCGGTCCCAGCGTCTCCTATACGGTCGCCGTCTTCTTCTTTGCCGCCGGCTCGATGCTCACCTTCCTGATTCCGAAGCCGCAGCAGCGCGTCGCGCATGAATCGAAGAGCCTCACCGAAATCCTCGCCGGCTTCCGGTTCATCTGGTCGGAGAAGGTCGTCCTCGGCGCGGTTTCGCTCGATCTTTTCGCCGTGCTGCTCGGTGGTGCCGTGGCGCTGATGCCGATCTATGCCCGCGATATTCTGACGCTCGGCCCCTGGGGCCTTGGCCTCCTGCGCGCAGCACCTAGCTTCGGCGCCATCGCCATGGGCCTGTTCCTGACGACCTATCCCATCCGGCACCGGGCGGGGATCTGCATGTTCATCGGCGTTGCTATGTTCGGACTGGGAACGCTGATCTTCGGCATCTCGCATACGCCCTGGCTGTCGATCGTCGCACTCGCCATCATGGGCGCATCCGACCTGATCTCGGTCTATGTGCGCGAAACCCTGATCACGCTCTGGACGCCGGACCATGTGCGCGGCCGCGTCAACGCCGTCAACATGGTCTTCGTCGGCGCGTCGAACGAGCTCGGCGAATTCCGCGCCGGCACCATGGCGCATTATTTCGGCGCCATCCCCGCCGTCGTCATCGGCGGCATCGGCACGCTCGCCGTGGCGATCATCTGGGCAGGCGGCTTCCCGCAACTGCGCAGGATCGACAGCTTGAACGCGCCAGAGCGCGAGGGTGAGCCGCAGGTGGCATGAGGATGCGCTATCATGAAGTGGGCGATTAAGCCGCCATCGCCTGCTTGCCCTCGAACACCATGTCGAGGAATTCGGAGAGCCACGCTTTCAGCGGCGGGTCGAAGATCATGCGGCCTTCCAGATGCTCGCGGCCCTGCTGGGCGTTCGGCATGCAGAAGCGGTGTTCGCCGTGAACGACCCAGCGCTGCATCATCGCGCGCGTGAGTTCGGCGTGGAACTGCAGGCCCCAGGCATTGGCGCCATAGCGGTAAGCCTGGTTGGGATAAGTCTCGCCGGTCGCCAGCAGCTCGGCGCCGTGCGGCAGGTCGAAGCCCTCGCGGTGGAAGTGATAGACCATTTGCGGCCAACGGCGCAT
Source organism: Rhizobium sp. (assembly GCA_036398815.1). GTDB lineage: Bacteria > Pseudomonadota > Alphaproteobacteria > Rhizobiales > Rhizobiaceae > Rhizobium. The sequence goes on from DASWOH010000018.1 coordinate 4,863, forward strand.
CAGAAGCCGGCCCCTTTCCGTCGGCTGCAGCGGATACCAGCCGATTTCGGTCTTGCCGTCGTCGCGCGCCTTCACCTTGGCGCCGAGATGGCGGGCGAGCATCTGCGCGCCGAGACAGATGCCGAGATAGGGGCGGTTTTCCTTGAGCGGCACGTCGAGCCAGTCGATCTCGGCCTTGACGAAATCGTCGGGATCATTGGCGCTCATCGGCCCACCGAAGATCACCGCGCCGGCATGGCCTTCCAGCGTCGTCGGCAGTCCGTCGCCGAGCACCGGGCGGCGGACATCGAGATCGTAACCTTTGTCCAGAAGCATCTGACCGACACGGCCGGGACTGGAGCGCTCCTGGTGCAGTACGATCAGCACGGGGCGGCGATACCTGCCGCTCCGTGGCGCCTCAATCATCATTGCCGGTCTCCATCGCATGGCCCGGCGCGCGGGCGGCGGCCTCCTGGCGCTTCACGATGCGCTCGCGATCGGAGATGCCCATGAGATCGGCGATCCGCCAGATCGCGTGATCCTCCATCTCGCTGCGCTCGCCATCGGCATAGACGATGTCCCAGAGAATGCCGAGCAGCTCGAGGCGTTGCTCGCTGTTCAGATGGCGTTTCAGGTCGGAGGTGAAGCGGTAATAATCGACCGCCTCGCTCTCGGCCTCCTGGCCGGCGGCGATCAGCGCGTCGAGCTGGCGGCCGTCGAGGCCATATTGGCTTTTCAACAGCTTGCGCAGCCGCTTCTTTTCGCTGTCCTCGATCTTGCCGTCCGCTTCCATCACCTGGATGCAAAGCGCCGCAACCGCGATGCGCGGGTCGTCGGGGGCAAAACCGGATTTGGGGTGGTCTTTGGTCAGATTCTGGAAAAATTCCTGAAAGCGTTCAAACATTCCGTTCCATTCTTAGAGCAGCTGAGCACGACCTTGTCCGGAAAGCGCGGAGCGCTCCTCCGGGATCATGCCCTAGAATAACTTGAGCCGTGTCTTGGGTTCCGGTTCAAGTTTTGGATTTTTCACGCCCGGATCATCCGGCGCACCGCCGAAGAAGGGCCTCGGTTCTGGTTCGATTGCGGCGGCGGCGGTTGCCGGCTTCGCCGCGATCGGTTCCAGTTCTATAACAGAAGTGCCGGCAGCCGGCGATGCAACTATCGGTGAAGCCGGCTTCGCGGCGGCGGTTGCGGTTTCCCGCATCGGCGGCAGCGATTTCAGCGCGGCGTCGACAGAAACCGTGGTGCCCTCTTCCAGCGGTCCCTCGATCTGGCCGAAAGGCGCCTTCCATTCGAAGGCATCGAGCCGGCCGGTGATGGGCGATAGCGGCAGCCATTTGTCGGAGACGAAACCGTCGGCCACCCAGGCCGGATCGCGCGGTGCGCGCAACGCCTGCGCCATCCAGTGGCGGACGCGGCCCTGGTCGCCGGTCTCGGCCTCCTCGATGTCGGCCAGCAGCAGGAAGGCACCCTCGCGGGGGTCGATGCGGGCGGCGGCCTCGGCCTTGGCGCGGGCCTTGGCGAAGTCGTGGGCATCGAGAGCCGCCTTCGCGGTGACGAGCAGCGCTTCGACATTGTTCGGGCGGATCGCCTCCAGCCGCTCGGCGCGTTTCAGGCGGTCGGTGACGCTGTCGCCGCTGCGGGCGCGGACATAAGCCTTGCCGATCTCCGGATGCGGCGTGGCCTTCCAGACCTGTTCGAGCATGGAAGCGGCCTTGCGCACCTTGTCTTCGCGGAACAATGCCTTGGCGGCGGTCAGCGCGGCGGGGACGAAATCGGCGGCCAGCTTCAGCGCCGCGAGCGCATCGTCGCGGGCGCCGGCCGGATCGCTTTCGAGCTTGTCGTTGGCGCGCGCGGTCAACAGCACGGCGCGCTGGCGGTTGGCGGTGTCCTTGTCGACGACATGGGCGACCTTCTGTTGGTCGAGAAGCTTGATCGCGTCGTCCCAGTTGCCGGCCTGGCTTCGGTATTCCAGCGTCGCCTGCGCCGCCCAGGGCAGATAGGGGGCCTGATCGGCGGCCTTTTCGGCATATTGCCGCGCCGCCTCATGCGCGCCGAGGCGCTTGGCTTCGAGATAGAGGCCGCGCAAACCCAACTCGCGGGTTTCAGGGTCGTTGGCCATCAGCTCGAATTTCTGGCGCGCCTCGTCATGCTTGCCTTCGATCAGCGCGGCCTGCGCCTCGAGCAGATTGATCAGCGGCTCCTGGTCGGCACGGATCAGGCCGCGCGTGCGCGCCGCCATCTTGCGGGCGAGCAGCGCATTGCCGGAACCGGCGGCTATCAGCCCCGTCGACAGCGCCTGATAGCCGCGGTCGCGCTTGCGGGCGCGGAAATAGCGGGTGACGGAATGCGGTGAATTCCAGATCAGCCGGATGAACCACCATACGACCATGGCGGCGGCCACCAGCGCGATCAGGATGCCGGCGGCAACGATCAGTTTGGTCTGGTAGAGCTGGCCTTCCCAGACCAGCGAGAGATCGCCGGGGCGATCCGCGAGCCAGGAAAAGCCATAGCCGAGCGCCAGGACGAGGAGGGCGAAGATAAGCAGTCTGGTCATTCTCGCGCTCCGTCCTCAGCTCTGTTTTCCGGTGTTGGCGATTGCCTTCGACAGCGCGTCGCCGACCAGATCCTCGACGCGGATGCGGGCCTCCAGCGACTGCTTGAAGGCGGCGGAAGCCGATTTGGCGGCATCCGGCAGGCTGTTCCATTCGGTGATGGCGCCGGGCAGGTCGCCGTTCTTCACCTTGTCCTCGAAGCGGGCGGCAACGGCATCGATGCTGTCACCGGAGACATTGCCGACCGGGCGCACCTGCACCAGGGATTTGGCGCCCGTCAGCAGGCGGTCGCTCCAGCTCTGGTTCGGATCGTCCTGTTGCGTCGAGCCGACGATCGCGGTCGTGACGTCGGAAACCTGACGAATGAGATCGGCGCGGGACGGAATGCCGGTTTGGGCGAAATTCCTGAGATCGGCGACGGCGGGATCGTCCGGCGCGACATTGGCGAAGGTATCGAGCTCGGGCTGGAAGGGGCCGCCGCGATCGATCGCCGCCTTCAATGCTGCGGCCGCGATGGCACGGGCGACGGCGCTTTCCTGGCTCGGCCCGCTCAGCTTCTTCTCGGCGTCGTCGAGGCGCTTGCTGACATCGGCATCGGCCGAGGCCCGGCTTTGCGTCGCCTGGTCGAGGCTCGCCTTCAACTGGCCCACCTCGGCACCGAGCGCCGCGATCTTCCGGTCGGCGTCGCCGTTGCTTACCTCGGACGATCCGCCGGTCGTCGCATTATCGGCCGCCGCCGTCTCAAGGGCGGCAATGCGGGCGGCAAGGGCCGTGTCGGGTGCCGCGGCCGGTGCGGCGGCGAGATTGGAAACGGTCTGCTTCAACCCGTCGATTTCGGCGGTGAGCGCGGCGATATCGGCGGAGGTATCCTTTGCCGCCCGGCCGCCGGGCAGGAGGCCGGCATATTGGATGGCGCCGAGGCCGATGAGAGAGATCAAGCCGCCGACAATGCCGGCGGCGATCAGGCCCGAGGTCGACCCTTGCTGCCGCTGGGGTGCCGCGGGTTGCCCGGAGCGGAAAGAGTGGGGTTCGGCGTCCTGATCGAGCGCTGCCTTGAGCTTCTCCTCGGCGGCTTCCGCGACAGGCTCCTCGGCCTCATCGCGCAACGGTTCCTTCTCCGCCTCCAGCGACATTTCCACCTCGTTGGCGGACGAACTGCCGGGTTCGCTGGGGTTGCGCTCCGTCATATCCCCGGATGCCGCGGCCTGCGCGGCTTCCTCGGCCTCCAGGTCGATCGTGATCGGCTCGTCGTTGGGCTTCGAATGGTTTGGCGTTTTTCGCGATACCATGAGGTCCTCTTTTCATGCGCTGCGTCGAGGTTAGACAGACAAGTCGAATATGGAAAGAGCTTAGATCAAAATTGCGGCGTCACTCCATCGCCAGAAGCGCCAGAAGACTGCCTTCATCCGGCCTATCGGCAATATCCGCATGTGCGCGCAGCGCGGCCGGGACAGCGTCCGCAATCGCTTCGCCGAGGCAGAGGAACCTCGTCGAGACAAGGGCATCCGGGTGTTGCCGCAGAAACGGCAGGCTGAAAAAGCGTCGCGCCGTCTGGCGAGAATAAAGCAGTACGGCGTCGGCGCGGCTATCGATAAAAAGTTTGCGAAGGGTGGCGTCGTCGGGGCCAATATCCCGCATACGGTAGCATTCCACCGTTTGCAGCGGGATAGCCAATTCCGTCAATCTTGTTTCAAAACCGGCAGCGCGCGGCGAGCCGGCGAGATAGAGGAGGGGGGGCTGCTGCATGCCGGTCCGGTTGCGGGCAATTAGCTCCGCGAGCTCGATGCCGCTGCCTTCGGAAGTAAGAACATGGGTAAAGCCAAGGTTTTCTGCCTCCTTCGCCGTCGCCTTGCCGACCGCGAAAAGCGGGCGACCGAGATGAGCTGCGAGGCCGAGGCCCAGCGTCGCAAGGGCGCGGACCGCTTCGGCGCTGGTGACGGCAATCGCATCCTGCGTTTCCGACAGCGCCCGTCGGGCCGCATCGATGTCGTGCACCGGCTCCGACAGCGGCAGCGGCAAAGCCTCGTGTCCCATCTCCGTCAGCCGCTGGGCGGTGCGTTCACCCGAATGCTGGGGACGGGTGACGACGACGCGCATGGGAGGTCAGGTCCAGTCTTCGAAGAAGGTGCTGCCGGCATCAGTGCGGATCGCCTGGCCGGCATTGGTGCCGAGCGCCTCGGCGTCCCGGCGGTGGCCCTCGATAGTGGTGGTGTGCACCTGCTGGCCGTCGGGCGTCAGGATCATGCCGAACAACCGGATATGATCGCCCTCGCAGACGGCATAGCCGGCGATCGGCGTGCGGCAGGAGCCGTCGAGCGCGGCGAGGAAGCCCCGTTCGCAGGAGACGGTGTCGAAGGTCGGTCCATCGTTGATCGCGGAGAGCAGGTCGTTTATCCTGTTGTCGGCGATGCGGCTTTCGATGCCGATCGCGCCCTGAGCCGGGGCCGGCGGGAAATCGTCGGGATCGAGAATGTCGGTGATGACGTCCACCCTGCCGAGCCGTTTCAGGCCGGCGACGGCCAAGAGCGTTGCGTCC
>DASWOH010000019.1:0-1513 GCA_036398815.1 Rhizobium sp.
CCGATATCCTCGAACAGCTTCTCCGACTTGATGAGATCGGTGATGCGGCCGGTGTTGCGGAAGGCTTCGCGCGTCACGGTCGGGTAGTAGATCAATTGGTCGCGGACGCTCTCGCCGAGGAATTCGTGGGCCGGCAATTCATGGGTGATGCGCTCGCCATAGGCCAGTTCCTGCACCTGGCGGCAGCCATGGATCAGGATGATCTTCTCGAAGCGCCCATACGTTTCGGGATCCTTGATCAGGCTCATGAAGGGGGCGAGACCGGTGCCGGTGCCCACGAGATAGAGGTAGCGGCCCGGCTTGAGATTGTCGAGCAGCAGCGTGCCGGTCGCCTTGCGGCCGACGATGATGCTGTCGCCTTCCTTCAGATGCTGCAGGCGCGAGGTGAGCGGCCCATCTTGGACCTTGATGGAAAAGAATTCCAGCGTTTCTTCATGGTTGGCGCTGACGAGACTGTAGGCGCGCAGGAGCGGGCGCCCATTCACGGGCAGGCCGATCATGGTAAACTGGCCGTTCTCGAAGCGGAACCCTGGGTCGCGCGTCGTGGTGAAGCTGAAAAGGGTATCGGTCCAGTGATGGACGCTGAGGACCTTTTCCTCGTTGAAATTGCTCATGCCGGCTGCCTCGCCACTCACTCGTCTTAAGAGCAAAAACGCGCTTGGATCGACGCTGTCTTGCCCTCGCTCATTGTTTCAGTGCGTTCTGCGATTCTTGCCGCTTCCGTCAAATCGCCAAAACGCCCGGATCATTGCAGTGCAGATATCCGCAAATAATCTGGCAATCAAATAAATAAACGTGATTTTGCGTGAATTGGAACCAATCCACACTGCGGTGCTATATTATCGTTGAAAAATCGTTTGTGTACAAATGATTTTGAGGGGAGATCGATACAAGGGTTGGAACAAGCTCTTGCAAAAAGGCGGAAAGAAAGGGCAATTATGGGAGGGGCGCCGATGCCCTGCGGTGACGGAGAGCGCGTAAGCGCGGAGCCGTCATGATCCGGCTTGCCGACGACAGGAGGGGCAGCTCCTTTCCCGGTACCGGACCAATCACTGAAATACGGAGGTTGCGGCTGGATTCTCCAGCCGCCCCGGCCTCATGAGCGTTGCCGGCTTGCCGGCAGTAAAGCGTTGTTGCGATTTGACGGAAGCGTCAAGAATCGCACTGCGCGTCGAAACAAAGAGCTAGAGCACGACAGCCTTTCCACGTGTTCTGCTTTAGTCATCATGGAGACACCCTTGAAGAAGCTTTCCCAACTGTCCCTTGGAAGCCTCGGTGCTTCGATCGCCGTTCCCTCATATGATCGCAGTGCCGTCCGCGTAGGTATCGTGCATTTCGGTCTTGGCAACTTCCACCGCGTGCACCAGGCGGTCTATGTCGACCGCTGCCTCCATATGCCGGGAAACGAGGGCTTGGGCATCTGCGGTGTCGAACTCCTCGACAATCCTGGCACCAGGGCCAAGGCCGAGGCCTATCGCAGCCAGGACTGCCTCTACTCCGTCACCGAATATGC
>DASWOH010000020.1:0-6007 GCA_036398815.1 Rhizobium sp.
CCATGGGTCCGGATTTTGGTATCGCGGTGGATTTCCACGGGCGACTGCATCGCCCTATGGCCAAGGTGCTGGCGAAGGAACTCGATCCTTTCCGCCTGATGTTCATCGAGGAGCCGGTGCTCAGCGAGCATACCGAGGCGCTGCGCGAGATCGCCAACCACACATCCACGCCCATCGCGCTGGGCGAACGGCTGTTCTCGCGGTGGGACTTCAAGAAAATTCTCAGCGATGGCGTGGTGGACATCATCCAGCCCGATCCCAGCCACGCCGGCGGCATCACCGAAACCCGCAAGATCGCCGCCATGGCGGAAGCCTATGACGTGGCGCTGGCGCCGCATTGCCCGCTCGGCCCCATCGCACTTGCCGCCTGCCTGCAGGTCGACGCCGTCAGCTACAACGCCTTCATCCAGGAACAAAGCCTCGGCATCCACTACAACAAGAGCAACGACATCCTCGACTACATCTCCAACAAGGAAGTCTTCCACTACGCCGACGGCTTCGTCAGCATCCCGCAGGGCCCCGGCCTCGGCATCGAGGTGGACGAAGCCTATGTCATCGAACGCGCCAAGGAAGGCCATCGCTGGCGCAACCCGGTCTGGCGTCATGAGGATGGCAGCGTAGCGGAGTGGTGAGTAGCTGATATTTTACGAGGAATGGGTATCCGGGAGCGCGAATTTTGAACATGCCGCACCTCTGATACCCCCCTCTGTCACGATAGCGACAGAAGGGGGTGCCGCACCCTCCGCAAACTCGGAAGCCACCACCCCAATCCCCACCCCAAAATAAAATACGCCTGCGGTATCGGCGCAGATACCGCAGGCGCATCATGCGTCTCACAAACCCCCAGGGAGACGCATTCCCGGAGCACGATCAAACGAAAGAGTGGAGAAACTTTCAGATCATGCCCAAGCCGAAAGTCCGATGCTATTCCCGCTCGCCCGTGAAATTCAGGAGGAGCTGGAAGATGTTGACGAAATTCAGGTAGAGCGACAGGGCGCCGAAGACGGCGAGCTTCTGCGAGGTCTCCTGATCGTGGTTCTCCGCATACTGTTCCTTGATGTTCTGCGTATCCCAGGCGGTCAGGCCGACGAAGACCACGATGCCGATGATCGAGATGGCGAACTGCAGCGCGCTGGAACCCAGGAAGATATTGACGACGCTGGCGATGATGACGCCGAACAGGCCCATCATCAGGAACGAGCCGATATTGGCGAGGTCGCGCTTGGTCGTATAGCCGTAGAGGCTGGTCGCGCCGAACATGGTGGCGGCGATGAAGAAGGTCCGCGCGATGCTGGTGCCGGTGAAGACCAGGAACACCGATGCCAGCGACAGGCCCATGACGGCGCAGAAGGCCCAGAACATCGTCTGCGCGGCACTCGCCGACATCGTCTGGATGCGGAACGAGAAGAACAGCACGAAGGCGAGTGGCGCCAGCATGACGACCCACTTCAGGGGCGATTGGAAGATCGGCACATAGAGCGCCGGCGTCGTGCCGACGATCATCGCGACGATACCGGTCACCACAAGGCCGATGCCCATGTAGTTGTAGACGCGCAGCATGTGCTTGCGCAGGCCTTCGTCAAAGAGCGCCTGCGAGCCGGCAGCGGCGCCATAGCCGAAGCGCGGATTGGTCGGATTCATGGTCGTTCTCCTTTGATCCAAACTAGTAAAGGGTACGGGCGAGCTTTTCAGCCTCGCCATCGAGTTCGTTCGCCTTGCCGCCGCCGATCAGGGCATAGGCGACCTCGCCGATCTGCCAATAGGCAGCCTGGACGTTGTCGCGCGTGGCATGGCTGACCTTCTGGACGGCGAAATTGCCCGGACGGACGGCAAACAGCGACAAATGCCCGCCCTCGCCGGCATCGACCGTCATTTCAACGCTCGGGCCGAATTCGGACGGATAGATCTGCGCATCGGTGACACGCCAGCCCGCGGGCATTTCCGGAAGGACGATCGCCGTCGAGGCGCGGATCTCTTCCGGATTGTAGCCCGCTTGCCCAGGCTGCGATTTCGTCGTGTCGCGCATGGCGGTCGCCTGATAGGCGCGCACCGCGTCGTCGACGAAAGCGGGCGCCGGAACCGACGCATTGACTTCGCTCGCCGTGAAGGCGCCGAAGGATGTGTGCGCCACCCAGCCGGTCGCCATCAGCATGGCGACAGCCGCCACCCGCTGGAAGGAGCTGAGCACGCGGCCATAGGCGAGCCCGCGCTCCAGCCGCCGGGCGGCCTCGCGGGTTTCCGCTCTTGCCGCCAGGCCTTCGCCCGCCAGCGCCATGCGCAGTTCGCCGCGCATGCTCAGATCCGCCATGACCTTGGCGGCGATCGCCGGATGCTCCGACAGATAGGATTCCACCTCGACGCGGCGCGCCACGGTCAGCTCGCCATCGACATAGGCGTCGAGATCGCTATCGATGATCGGATCAATTGTTTTCATTGCCACCTCCGTCGATGAGCCGAAGATGCGAGATCTTGGGTGCCGTCTCTTCGAAATTCCTGAGGCTTGCGCGGGCCCTGGCGATGCGCGACATCAGCGTCCCCACGGGGATGCCGAGCGCGGAGGCCGCCTCCTGATAGGAAAGGTCCTCGATCGCCACCAGATGCAGCGCCTCGCGCTGCTCTTCCGGCAGGTTGAAGAAGGCGTCGCGCACCTGGCTCAGGCGCACGGCATGATCCTGCGAGGCCGGCAGCGCAGGCTCGAACTCGACAGCTGCCTCTTCATGGCGACGGTTCAGCGAGCGCTTGTGCCGCAGGCGGTCGATATGGGCATTGTGCAGGATCGACAGCAGCCAGGTGCGCAGGTTGGCGCCACGCCGGAAACTCGCCTTGCGTTCATAGGCCTTGACCAGCGCATCCTGCACCAGGTCTTCCGCCTCATCCGCATTGCGGACAAGCGAACGGGCATAGCGTCTCAGCGAACCGAGCTGCCCCAAAACGTCGAATGTCCGTCTGTTGCGTTCCATACCCCAATATACGGAAGCCGGGCCGATCTTATTCCACGGTTCGGCAAATATTTTTGCCGATCGTCTACATCAGCACGAAATCCTTCGGCTGCGGCATTGGCGGCAGGTCGGTTTCGCCGAGCGTTTCCCTAAGATTGATCTCGATCGTATCGGCGAGAGCACCGATCGCCAGCGCGTTCGGACGATTGCCGAAAGGGTCTTCCAGCTCGTCGCCGAGCGCGTCGAGACCGAAGAAGGTGTAGGCCACCAAAACGGCCACGAAAGGCGAACCCCAGCCCAGCGTGTCGACGAAACCGAAGGGCAGCAGAAAACAGAAGAGATACGCCGTGCGATGTAGAAGCAGCGTATAGCCGAACGGCAGCGGCGTGTTGCGGATGCGCTCGCAGGCCGCTTGCGCCGCCCCCATCTGGGCGATGCTGGCATCGAACATCTGATACTGGATATCCGAAATCCCGCCCTGAGCCTTCAGCCGCGCCAGATCGGCCGCCATCAGGCGCAGCAGGAGATCCGGTTTATTTTGGGCCGTGCGATAGAAATCCACGTCACCGGATGCCAGGTGTCGCAGCACCTTGTTCTCATCGCCGCCGGGCCGCAAATGACAGACGAGCGCCTGCGCAAAGGCCATCGTCAATCGCAACAGATCCCTCCGTGCCTGACGCCCGGCCTCGCCGGCGGCTTCCAGTATCAATGTCTGCCGCGCGAAACCGCGGCTGGCATTGATGAGTTGTCCCCAGTCGCGCCGCCCTTCCCACCAGCGGTCGTAGCAGGCGTTGTTGCGGAAGCCGAGGAAGATCGAAAGCGCAATGCCGAGCAGCGAAAAAGGCGATCCGTTGAAGGAGAGGATCACATTCGGCCGCTCTTCATGCCCCCAGACGATCAAGGCCGACAGCAGGAAGATCACGACGATCTGCGGCAATATCCGCCGGATGATCGAGCCGCGGAGAATAAAGAAAAGCTGGAAAAGGCTAGGCCGGTCGCGGACGATCATGGCAAAAAGGACTCTCGATTGGTGTCTGGCGTTGCGGAGCAATACACCAGACGCCGGGAGAGTAACGAGCATTTCCTGCAAGGCCGCTGTGATCGGCCCGCATTGCTAGCCGTTCTCCCTCAATTGTCCGAGGCGCTCGCTTCGACCAACACCGGATCGCTACGATAATCTCCAGGGAAAATGCGCTGCAGATTTTTGATCTTCGGCATATCGTTGACGACGATGTAGGGATAATTGGGGTTCACCGTCAGGAAATTCTGGTGATAGCCCTCGGCGGCATAGAACTGCCGCTCCGGTTCGATCCTGGTGACGATAGCCGCGTCGAAGACCTTGGCGTGGTTGAGCTGACCGATATAGGCCTTGGCGACGTCAGCCTGTTCGGCAGTCGTCGGGAAGATCGCCGAACGATATTGCGTGCCGCTGTCCGGCCCCTGATAATTCAGCTCCGTCGGATCATGAGCAACAGAGAAGTAGATCTGCAGCAGATGCCCGTAGCTGACCTTATGCGGATCGAAGACGATACGCACGGATTCGGCATGGCCCGTATCCCCGCCGCTCACCGTCTCGTACCGAGCCGTATCCTTCTTGCCGCCGGCATAGCCGGAGGTGGCGCTGATGACACCGTTGACATGCTGGAACACGCCCTGCACGCCCCAGAAGCAGCCGCCGGCAAGCACCGTGGTCTCCGTGCCGCCTGCGCCCGGCTTTTCATCCACGGCTGGCGCCGGGATGACGCGGGCATCTTCGGCCGAGGCGTGACTTACGAATTGCAGCGCAACGCCGGCCAGTAACACCGCGCCAACGGCAAAGGCCGCCGGGCGGGCAATACGCGACAGGGCCTTGCGGATCGTAACTTTCGATGAAACCGTCATGATGATCTCCTCTCGACCGCGATTGTAAATTCTCTGGTCACAAGGAGATACGGGAGGACAGGGCTTTTTGTTACACACGGGCGCGTGAAACACCGAAACGTGATGGTGCGCCAGGCCAGCCCAGTCAGTACGACAGCTCAGTAATGCGGCGGCTTGGTGATGGCCGGCGCGTCCATCGTCTGCTCTTCCAGCATCAGGAAACGCTCGGCCAGCCGGTCGAGCTTCAGCCTCGTCTGCTCGACCACTTTCCATTGCTCCGCCACCTGGTCGGACAATTCCTCGATGGTCTTTGCCTGATAGGCCACCAGCTCTTCGAGCGTGGTGATGCGGCTTTGTTCGTCTGACATCTCTGTTCCTCTTTCGGCTGCGATCTATATCACCCGAACCGCCGGCGTATAGTGTCTCAATTAGGCATATAACAGGCACCGGCTCTATTTGACGATGATGTGACAAAACTGGAAAACAGATGAAAAGACCCGTTACCTAACTGACATCGGGGCCTTCTAAAGAGATCGGCAGGAAGCGCCGGTTTTGAAGGAAATTCCCTCCGCAAGCGCTCTCTTTTTTCGATTTCCGGAGAAGCGCCTTGAAGATCATCCAGATCACCGACACGCATTTCAGCCCGAGCAAGCCGCATTTCAACGGCAATTGGGAGCCGCTCGCGCGGTGGATCGAGGAAAGCGGCGCCGATCTCGTCGTCCATACCGGCGATCTCAGCGTCGACGGCGCCGACAAGGATGAGGACATCATCTTCTCCATGGACCTGATGCGTCAGGTCTCCGTACCGATGCTGATCGTGCCCGGCAATCACGATGTCGGCCACCTGCCGGGCTCCCACCAGCCCGTCAATCCCGAGCGCCTGGCGCGCTGGCGTCGTCTCGTCGGACCGGACTACTGGGCGAAGGACGTGGACAACTGGCGGCTGATCGGCCTCAACAGCCTGCTGATGGGCTTCGAGGACGCCGAGGAACAGAAGCAGTTCGATTGGCTACAGGAGGTGCTCGAAAGCCGCGGCAACCGCCGCGTGGCGCTTTTCGCGCACAAGCCGCTGTTCGTCGATGCGCCGGACGAAGGCGACACCGGCTATTGGAGCGTCCGCCCCACGCAGCGCCGCAAGCTCTACGAGCTGATCGCCGCCCATGATGTCGCCCTCTTCGGCAGCGGCCATCTGCATTGGACCTGGACGG
>DASWOH010000021.1:0-19460 GCA_036398815.1 Rhizobium sp.
AGAACAAAATGTTCCAGGATGCGGCCTTCGGCTCGGGCGATGCCGGAAAAGGCGGCTTCGTCACTGGTTTCGTAAAAGCGGGGCTCACCGGCGTTGGAAATATCGATGCCGAGGAAGCCGATCGTTTTGGGTGAGCAATAAAGCGCGAACTGCAGCGCCGACACGGCGACCGAGCCCCCCTGGAAAACGCCCCGATCCGGTGCAAAGGAGAAACCGGCGGTTCCGGCCGCGTTGAGCCGTACAAAATCGAGCTTTCCGATATCGTCTATCAAGCGGCGGCGTGCGCCATAGGGTTTGCTGATATTGTCTATCAGAATGACCTCTTTGTCCGACAACCAACCGCTGTCCAGCTCCGAAATCGCCCGCAAGACGGGGACGGAGAGCAGGCATATCGTGCCGGGCTTGATCCTGCGCCGCATCATCTCCGAATGCCGCCAGACGAAACGCTCATCCTCCACGGCAACGGCAAGCGGCGCGGCGATCTGCTCGCCGATCAACCCGATGGCGCCGTTTAGCAGGATGGCGCTATTCGTCTCCAGCCCCGTCAGATCGCAGTCGCGGATCGATGGGCCGGAGCCAACGATATGGATGATGTCGCCTGCCCCTGCCCGCAGTCGATCGCTGCTCGCGAGATCGGCGATCTTGGTACGGTGGTAGAACACCTCTCCCACGCCGCTCTTGCGCACGATATTCAGCCCTGGAAACCAGTCCTGCGCGTGAGCGCGCGAGCTGCCGAGCAGTACGCGTGCACCCATCTTGATCAGCGTTCGGTGCCAGGGCCGATCCACCATGTCCTCAGAGCTCCACGAGACCGAGCTTCTTCACCTGCCGGATGGTCAGCATGGTGCGAACCGTGTCGACATGCTCGTTGGCCGTCAGCACTTCGATGACGAAATCCTGGAATCGGGTGAGATTTTCGGCGACGCAATGCAGCAGGAAATCGCTGTCGCCGGACACCATCCAGGCCTGGCGCACGAGCGGCCACTCCGCCGTAGCACTTGCGAAAGCCTTGAGATTGGCTTCCGACTGGTGCTTGAGGCCGACCATGCAGAAGGCGACGAGGTCGAAGCCGAGCCTCGGGCTGTTCAGCATGGCGTGATAGCCTTCGATGATGCCGGCTTCCTCCAGCTTGCGCACCCGGCGCAGACAGGGCGGCGCGGAGATGCCGACTCGATCGGCCAGTTCGACATTGGTCATGCGCCCATCGCGCTGGAGTTCCCGCAGAATCTTGATATCGATGGCGTCGAGTTCAGCTCGCAGCACTTTTATTGCCTTTCTTTAATTCCCCATCGCCAGCTTCTATATAAAGCGAGGAAATACGCAAGAAAGTTTCGCTTGCGTAACCGAATCTTACACAAAGCATATTTGCTCTGTTGGTAATGCAAGGCTGCCCTTGAATAAATGCATGTGGCAATCATAAATGGGTCAGCAGATCGTGAAATCGCCTGCTTCGTCCGTTTGAAGCTGCAATCCCGCGACGCGCTGAGATTGAAAGGACTTAACTATGCCTGCCCGCCACACCAAGGTGCTCATCATCGGTTCCGGCCCCGCCGGCTATACGGCTGCCGTCTATGCGGCGCGCGCCATGCTGGAGCCGGTTCTGATCGCCGGCCTTGAACAGGGCGGCCAGCTGATGATCACCACGGATGTCGAAAACTATCCGGGCTTTGCCGATCCGATCCAGGGCCCGTGGCTGATGGAACAGATGCTGCAGCAGGCCCGGCACGTCGGCGCCGAGATCGTCAATGATCTCGTCACCGAGGTCGACACCAATCAGCGCCCCTTCGTTGCGCGCACCGACAGCGGCCAGGTCTGGACCGCCGATACGCTGATCATCGCGACCGGCGCCAAGGCCAAGTGGCTCGGCATCGAGAGCGAGCAGCATTTCCAGGGCTTCGGCGTCTCGGCCTGCGCCACCTGCGACGGCTTCTTCTACCGCAACAAGGATGTGATCGTGGTCGGCGGCGGCAACAGCGCCGTCGAGGAAGCACTCTATCTCTCCAATATCACCAAGTCGGTGACGGTGGTGCATCGCCGCGATTCCTTCCGCGCCGAAAAGATCCTGCAGGAGCGCCTGTTCGCCAAGCCGAACGTCAAGATCCTCTGGAACACCGAAGTCGCCGAAATCACCGGCACGCCGGCCAAGCCGCCGATGCCGCCGTCGGTTTCCGGCGCGCGCCTGCGCGACACCCGCACGGGCGTCGTCACCGACGTGACCATCGACGGCATTTTCGTCGCCATCGGCCATGCGCCGGCGACCGAACTTTTCAAGGGCAAGCTGAAGCTCAAGGACAATGGCTACCTCTGGACCGCACCGGATTCGACTGCGACCAGCGTCGAAGGCATCTACGCCGCCGGCGACGTGACCGACGATACATTCCGACAGGCGATCACCGCAGCCGGGATGGGCTGCATGGCGGCGCTTGAAGCGGAACGTTATCTGACTGGGCACATGCCCGTCGCCGTGGCTGCGGAGTGAAGCAGCCAATGAGGGGAAGCGGCATGCCATTGGACTGGGACAAGCTGCGGATTTTTCACGCAGCTGCCGAAGCGGGATCGTTCACGCATGCGGCCGACAAGCTGCATCTGTCCCAATCCGCCATCAGCCGTCAGGTCAGCGCGTTGGAGCAGGATGTGGGCATCAAGCTGTTCCATCGCCATGCCCGCGGCCTGATCCTGACCGAACAGGGCGAATTGCTGTATCGCACCGCGCATGACGTTCTCCTGAAGCTCGAAACGGTCAAGATGCAATTGACCGAGACGACCGACAAGCCGAGCGGCAAGCTGCGCGTGACGACGACGGTCGGCCTCGGCCAGGGCTGGCTGACCGACAAGATCCAGGAGTTCCTGCAGCTCTATCCCGACATGCAGATCCAGCTCATCCTCGACAATGAGGAGTTGGACGTGAACATGCGCCACGCCGATTGCGCCATCCGCCTGCGCCAGCCGCAGCAGTCGGATCTGATCCAGCGCAAGCTCTTCACCGTGCACATGCATGTTTACGCCGCCCCCTCCTACATCAACCGCTACGGCGAACCGCAGTCGGTGGAAGATCTGGACGAGCATCGCATCATCAGCTTCGGCGAACCGGCGCCGAACTATCTGCTCGATGTGAACTGGCTGGAGATCGCCGGCCGCTCGTCGGACAACAAACGCCTGCCGCACCTGCAGATCAACAGCCAGACCTCGATCAAGCGTGCCTGCCTGCTCGGCATCGGCATCGCGGTGCTGCCGGACTATATCGTCGGGCGCGACCCCGGACTGATTCAGCTCGCGATCAATGCCGACGTGCCGTCCTTCGACACGTATTTCTGCTATCCCGACGAGATGAAAAATGCGGCGAAACTTAAAGTTTTCCGCGATTTTGTCGTTGCGAAGGCGCGGAACTGGAACTTCTAATCCGATCTAAACGATTGGAAAATCAACGATTTTTTGATCTAATATATCAGCCACGCGTATTATGCATGGCTGATATGCACAAAACAGAGTTGAAGCATGCCCATTTAGACACCATATCGCACATAGCTGATGCACACGGTGGCTTTTCCTCCCAGTTCCACCGCATTGGCTGTTCCCCTCTGGAGGTTTTTAACCTTCATACCTATAGGGCCCTGGTTTACTCCGGCGGCCCTTTTTTTTGCCTTTTTGCACCAAACGTCGCAAACGCATAACTGCCATGCACAAAAAAGCATTGCGCAGTGCACAAATTAGCATCATAACGCCTATAGCTGATGCACATGGTGGCTTCTCCTCCCAGTTCCACCGCAGCAGCTGTTCCCCTCTGGAGGTTTTTAACCTTCACACCTATAGGGCCCTGGTTTATTCTGGAGGCCCTTTTTTTTGCCCATTTTCTGAGCACGCATCAAAATGCGTCGCACAAAAATAATATGTCGTGACACACCTTGATATATCGAAAATCGACGATACATAAATCGTCTATTTCCGATATTCGTAAGGCAAGTGCGATGGATAGGACTGAGATACTGAAAGCATTGGCCCATCCGGCCAGGCTCGAAATCCTCAATCACCTCAAAGACCCGCATACGCATTTCCCGACCCAGGAGCACCCGCTGGATCTCGGCGTCTGCGCCAGCCAGTTCGAGCGTTGCGGCCTGTCACAATCCACCGTCTCCGCCCATCTCGGCACATTGCAGCGCGCAGATCTGGTGACCACCAAGCGCCTCGGCCAGTGGATTTTCTACAAGCGCAACGAGGAAACCATCGCTGAATTCCTCGCAACTCTGCAGAAGGAACTCTGACGATGCCGGTGGCCCTCTCCGCCCTGGCGCCAAGTTCCTTTGCCATCCACCCGCCGATCATAGCTGCCTCGACAGTCCCCCTCTGAGCCCCTCCTCCATCCGTCAATCCGCATAGCAAAAAAGGACCTCCCATGACCAAACTCTTCGAACCGACAAAGCTTGGCGATATCTCCATCGCGAACCGCATCGTCATGGCGCCGCTGACGCGCAACCGCTCTCCCAATGCCGTTCCGAACGATCTGAACGTCAAATATTACGCCCAGCGCGCCACGGCGGGCCTGATCATCACGGAAGCGACGGCCATCACGCATCAGGGTCAGGGCTATGCCGACGTGCCCGGTCTCTACACCAAGGAAGCCCTCGACGGCTGGAAGAAGGTGACCGATGCCGTGCATGCCAATGGCGGCAAGATCGTCGTGCAGATGTGGCATGTGGGCCGTATTTCCCACACCAGCCTGCAGCCGAATGACGGCAAACCGGTGTCCTCGACCGCCAGGGCGGCCAAGGCCAAGACCTATCTCGTCCACAATGATGGCACCAGCGGCTTTGCCGATACCTCCGAGCCACGCGCGCTCGAAGCCGCCGAGATTCCGGGGATCGTCGAGGACTATCGCAAGGCCGCCCGCGCCGCGATCGACGCCGGTTTCGACGGCGTTGAAATTCACGCCGCCAACGGCTATCTCATCGACCAGTTCCTGCGCGCCGACATCAACGACCGTACCGACCAGTATGGCGGTTCGATCGAAAACCGTGCCCGCTTCCTTTTTGCAGTGGTCGACGCCGTGAGCAAGGAAGTCGGCGCCGGCCGCGCCGCAATCCGCATCTCGCCGGTAACGCCATCGAATGACGCCAGCGACCCGCAGCCCCAGACTCTCTTCACCTATGTCATCGAACGTCTGGCAAAATATGATCTCGCCTATATCCACGTCGTCGAAGGCCAGACCGGCGGCGCGCGTGACTTCCTGCCCTTCGACTACGATGCCCTGCACGCAGCCTATAAGGCTGCAGGCGGCAAGGCCGGCTGGATGCTCAACAACGGTTACGACCGCGAAATGGCGATCGAAGCGGTCGGCAGCGGCAAGGCCGATGCCGTTGCCTTCGGCAAGCCCTTCATCTCCAATCCGGACCTCGTCCGGCGGCTGAAGGAAAATGCCCCGCTCAACACCCTCGACCAGGCAACGCTCTATGGCGGCGGCGAAAACGGCTACGCCGACTATCCGACCCTGGACAAAGTGGCCTAACTCCCACCCGCTCCGACCATGATGGGAAATCCCGCCGCAAGGCGGGATTTTCTTTTTGGGAATAGACGTTAGGGTACCCGCATGTTTGAGCCGTACCTAAAGCGCTGGTCGCTCACGCCGGATGGCGAAGCGATCATCACCCGTTCCAGCCACCTCCTGCCGGTTATCTGGCGCGGCGTCCCCGCCATGCTGAAAGTCGCACTTGATATTGACGAGAAACTCGGCAGCCAGGTCTTGCGCTGGTGGGACGGCGACGGCGCCGCTTATGTCTACGAACATGATAGCGACGCCGCGCTTCTGGAACGGGCGACCGGGCCAGGCTCGCTGCTGACGATGGCGATGGAAGGCGATGATGACGGGGCAAGCCGGATCATCTGCCGCACGGCTGCGAAGCTCCACGCGCCGCGGGCAACGCCGTTGCCGGATCTGGTCCCGCTTGATCGCTGGTTTCACGAGCTTGAGCCAGCCGCGCGAAGCCACGGCGGCCTTCTCGCCGCCTGCGCCGGTATTGCGCATCACCTGCTCGCCGATCAACGCGACCTTACCGTCCTGCATGGCGATATCCATCACGAGAACATCCTCGATTTCGGCCCACGCGGCTGGCTCGCCATCGACCCGAAGCGCATTCATGGCGAACGCGGCTATGACTTCGCCAATATATTCTGCAACCCGGAACTTCCCATCGTCACCGCTCCCGGCCGCCTGCGACGGCAATTGCCGGTCGTCTGCGCCGAAGCGCGATTGGAACCGAAGCGGACGTTGCAGTGGATCATCGCCTATGCCGGCCTCTCCGCCGCCTGGTTCCTCAGCGACGGCGATACGCGGAATGCCGAGTCGGATTTTACCGTCGCCAGGATCGCGCTTGCCGAACTTCAGATCTGACAGCGCGCCTCATCGCGCCGGCAAGCAGCCGATTGCCACAAGGCTCACCCTCACCGCCTCATCGATCGGAGTATGCGGTTCTTCGCCGAGGACAGACATGAGTTTATCGTTTCTCATCTGCAACGACACCTTCCAGAGATAGCGCATTTCACGCAACTCCTTCATCAGCGGCACGAAGGGCGCGGCAAGCGGCAGCATCCACCAGGGAAAGGATTTCACTTTCACCTTATGTCCGACCGCGCGCTCGATCGCGCCGATCATCCGCCGGCCATCGCCGTCCCAATGGCCACGCATGTGATAGACGGCGAAGGCCGGAAGCGCATCGCCCTTCTCAATCAGCCGGATCATCGTTTCTGCGACATCGGGCAGATAGGCCCATTGATGGCCGATGCCCTCCCTGCCCGGATAGGTTACCGACACCACCGGCTTGCCGGGTTTTACAATGCATTGTGAGAACCAGCTACTAGCGGCATGTCGGCCGAAGAAATCCCCGGCGCGAAGGATGATGACCGGCGTGCCGCCCTCTGCCGCCGCTTTCAGGCGCCGCTCCATCTCAACGCGGATCGCGCCCTTGCGCGTCCGGGGACGCTGCGGACTGTCCTCGGTCACATCGGGAAGAACATCCAGCCCGAAGGTTGTAGACCGTGCCCGGCAGGACGATCCGCGCCCCAACCGCCTTCGCCGCCGCGATCGTGCTGTCGAGCATCGGCAGGACCAGTTGCCCCCAATTGCGATAGCCTGGCGGATTGACGGCATGCACGATCACATCGGCCCCGTCCGCCGCGTTCAGCACATCGCTTTCCTGCATCGCATCGCCCTGCACCCAGTCGAAATCGGGATCACGACGCGCTGCCTCGGCTGCATTGCGGTTCAGCGCCCGGATGCGCCAGCCGCGAGCGGCGAGCCCACGGGCCACAGCGCCGCCGATGCCGCCTGTGGCGCCCAGCACGAGGGCAGTCTTTCCATTCTCCATCTGCTCAGTCATCGTCATCTCCATCGGTTTGATGGCCTGACTATGCCGTACGGTATAAATAAACGAAATTGCCGAAAAATATTCATATGATATACAAAAATTTATGACCACATTGGAACCAAACTGGGATTTCTACCGCACCTTCCTCGCCGTGCTGCATCACGGCTCGCTTTCGGCTGCCGCCCGAGATATGGGCCTCACCCAACCAACCATCGGCCGCCACATCGACGCGCTGGAAGAAGCCATCGGCACCGAGCTTTTCACACGCTCGCAGCAAGGCCTTCTACCGACGGACGCGGCCCTCGCCTTGAAACCCTATGCGGAAACGCTGGCCAGCACCGCCGCCGCTCTTCTACGTGCCGCTACCGGTTCACGCGACAGCGTCAACGGTACGGTGCGCATCAGCGCCAGTGAGGTCATCGGTGTGGAAGTCCTGCCACCGATCCTGGCCGAATTGCAGGCGATGCATCCCGGCCTCACCATCGAGCTTTCCGCCTCGGATAGCGTCGAAGACCTGCTGCAGCGCGAGGCCGATATCGCCGTGCGCATGGTGGCACCGGCGCAAGATGCGCTGCTGGCACGCCATATCGGCGCCATCTCCCTCGGCTTCTTTGCCCATCGCAACTATCTCGAACGATATGGCGAACCCAAGAGCATCGGGGAGCTGCGCCAGCACAAGCTGATCGGATTCGACCGCCAGACCGCTTACATCCGCGCCATGATGAAGCGCTATCCCCTGCTCGACGGTGCCTCCTTCGCCTTCAAGTCGGATCATAGCATCGCCCTGCACAACGCCCTGCGCGCCGGCATCGGCATCAGCTTCTATCAAGTGCCGCTCGCGAATAGGGATGGGAATCTTGTTCGGCTGCTGCCCGAGATCGAACTGCGGCTCGACACCTGGGTCGCCATGCATGAAAATCTCAAGACATCGCCGCGCTGCCGCGTGACGTTCGATGCACTGGTGGCGGGATTGCTGGACTACGTTCGAAACTAGACACCCGGAGCCGTATCTGCCGGCGGGAAATGCGCCTTGCCGTCGACCACTTCCGTTTCCGGGCGATCGCCGCCATCGGCATATTCCTCGTGCCACTTGCCCCTTTCATCCTGCCAACTGATCTCGGCTGAATCGCCGCCGACCTGTTGTTCGGCCGCTACGATCCGGGCTGCCTCTACGGCCTCTGAATGGGTGGGAAACGCTTCGGAATAAACATCTCGGAAACGGTACGCCCAACCACCATCATGCGGCACGATTTCGTAAGTGACCTTGACCATGCATATCCTCCTTCTCATCTGCCAAGACCTTCAGAGCCGGGCGCACCCGGCGGGACCGCGGTCCATCTGAGACGAGTATCGAGGATGCCGCGACATTTTATTGGGCAGACCTATCGATGCAGTATTCCATTAAACGCCGCCGACTGCAAATTTTGTCATCCCCGTACGTGCTTGATGTGACAAATCATTGGTTTAGAGTGCGAAAATGAATCGGCGCGAGAGGCGGGGACCTTGGCAATATCGAACTGGCTGAAGCAGGAGAAATTCCTGATCGTCGCATTGGCAATCGCGGTGATTGCCTATCTCTGCGAACATTCCGTGCTGGAGATGGGGCGAGCCGCATCGATGCTGGCAGCCGTGGCACTGATCGCCACCATCATACTTGTATCGATACGCGTCGCCCATCATGCCGAAATCCTCGCTGCGAAAGTCGGCGACCCCTACGGCACGATGATCCTGACGCTGTCGGCCGTCGCGGTCGAAGTCATCATGCTGGCGATCCTGATGGGGGGCGAAAGTTCGCCGACGCTGGTGCGCGACACCATCTATTCCGCCGTCATGCTCGACATCAACGGCATTATAGGCCTCGCCGCCCTGATCGGCGGATTGAAGCACGGCGAACAACCCTATAACGACGATTCCGGCAAGACCTACGGCGTCATGATCCTGACGGCCATGGGCATTTCAATGATCGTGCCCGAATTCATCCCCGAGGTGAGATGGCACTATTATTCCGCCTTCACCATCATTGCGATGATTGCGCTTTATGCGCTCTTCCTGCGCATGCAGGTCGGCAAGCACAGCTATTTCTTCAGCTACAGCTATCCGCGCATCGAAAAACAGCAAGGGACCGAGGAGGACCATCACGGCGAGGATTCGACGGTGACCTCCATCGTCACCATCCTGATCGGGGTGGTGCTGATCGGCGGCCTTGCCGAATTCATGTCGGCCTTCATGGATGTCGGCCTCAAGGATAGCGGCGCGCCACCCGCGATCGCCGCCATCGTTGTCGCCACCATTTCCGCCGCCCCGGAAATCCTCACGGCGCTGCGTTCGGCGCTGCGCAACCGCATGCAGGCAACGATCAACATCGCCATGGGCGCCTCGCTCTCGACCGTCATCCTGACAGTGCCGGTCATGGAGGCGATCGCGCTCTATACCGGCCAGCCCTTCATCATGGCGATGACGCCGGTGCAGACCGTGATGATCATGATCACCCTCATCGCCGCCGCCATCAACCTCAACGATGGCGAAACCAACGCCATCGAGGGCATGACCCATTTCATCCTCTTTGCCACCTTCATCATGCTGACGGTATTGGGGCTTTGAGTGTGATTTCAAAGGGTTGGAGCGGGAGGCGGAATCGGACTGGGAGAGACTTGAATCGATTGATGAAACAATGCCGCTTCCGAAGCTGGTAAACGCAAAAAGCCCGCCATCGCTGACGGGCTTCTGATCTGTCTTAACTCAGGCTGCTTACTTGCAGGCGCCGCAGAAACGCTGGATGCGGCGGCAGGCTTCTTCCAGCAACGCTTCCGAGGTCGCATAGGAAATGCGGAAGTTCGGGCCGAGGCCGAAGGCGGAGCCATGGACGACGGCCACACCTTCCGATTCCAGCAGCTCGGAGACGAAGTCCTCGTCGGTCTCGATGACCTTGCCGGTCGGCGCCGTCTTGCCGATCAGCCCGGCGCAGGACGGGTAGACGTAGAAGGCGCCTTCCGGCACCGGGCAGGAAATGCCCTTGGCCTGGTTCAGCATCGACACGACGAGGTCGCGGCGGCCTTCGAAGATCTTCTTGTTGCGCGGGATGAAATCCTGCGGACCGTTCAGCGCCTCGACGGCAGCCCATTGCGCGATCGACGTCGCACCCGAGGTCTGCTGACCCTGGATCATGTCCATCGCCTTGATGAGCACCAGCGGGCCGGCGGCATAGCCGATGCGCCAGCCGGTCATCGCATAGGCCTTCGAAACGCCGTTCATCGTCAGCGTCCGGTCATAAAGGCTGGGCTCGACTTCGACCGGCGTGGCGAACTTGAAATCGCCATAGGTCAGGTGCTCGTACATGTCGTCGGTCAGGATCCAGACATGCGGATGTTTGACCAGCACGTCCGTCAGCGCCTTCAGCTCGGCATGCGTATAGGCAGCACCCGACGGGTTGGACGGCGAGTTGAACATTAACCACTTGGTCTTCGGCGTGATCGCCTTTTCGAGATCGGCTGGCTGGAGCTTGAAGCCGTTGGCCTGCGTCGTCGCGACGAAGACCGGCGTGCCGCCGCACAGCGCCACCATTTCCGGGTAGGAGACCCAGTAGGGCGTCGGGATGATGACCTCGTCGCCGGGGTTCAGCGTCGCCATGAAGGCGTTTAACAGGATCTGCTTGCCGCCGGTGCCGACGATGGTCTGCTCGGGAGCGTAGTCGAGATTGTTCTCGCGCTTGAACTTGGCGGCGATCGCCTTGCGCAGTTCAGGAATGCCGGAAACCGGCGTGTACTTCGTCTCGCCGCGGTTGATCGCGTCGATGGCGGCGGCCTTGATATTGTCCGGCGTGTCGAAATCCGGCTCGCCGGCGCCGAGGCCAATCACGTCGCGTCCTTTTGCTTTCAGCTCGCGCGCTTTCTGTGAAACGGCAATGGTGGCAGAAGGCTTTACACGGGAAAGAGCGTCGGCAAGAAAGGCCATGATGATCGGTCCTATTCGGTTGAAATGGGCAGAAAGCCTGTGGACCAGATTTCTGCGCTAAGCTCTATGTCGAATGTAGACCGCCGTTTCAAGCAGAAAGGCGTCACGGTGACGTTATTTTGCGCGCCATAGACGGCATGCGACACGTTGTCGTTGGGCAGCCACACACCTGCCATTCTCCAGAAGGAAAATGCGCCACACGCTCCGGCTGAAATAAGCAGATGGAAAGTGGACAGATGCAAACGAGCTGCGCGGCGATTGAATCATTTTATGAAGAGCCTGATTCAATCTCTCAATTCACATGAAATAATCAATAAAATCAGATAAATCGGCATATATCTCGACCGTCATAAATTAGCATCGTCAAATTCCTTTCGGCACCCAGTTCGATCCGGAAGCGGTCCGCCCTCCACACTCTTATCGTGTAGCCATAGCAGCAATGCTGGGAGAAACCACGTTTCTGGATAGTGATGCCGTCACGCATGGGCCGTTACGCTATGTCATGGATGGCGATTGCGCCGCGTAACACCGCCTCGGCGGACACGATGACGTTATCGACGCCCCGGCGCGCTTGAACCGCGCCCCACCCACCCCACGTTGCGTAAGCTATTCTTACGACGGAGGAAATGGACGATGCATCTTCACGGAACAGGATTTTCCATAGCTTTCGCAGCGTCTGCTTTCCTGGCGGCAAGTGCTGCCCTCGCCGATCCGGCCAAGACCGTCAACACCCAGAAGGTTGCCGTCAAGGTCGAGACCATCGCAAGCGGGCTCGATCACCCATGGGCCGTGGAGGCGCTGCCGGACGGCGCCTATCTCGTGACCGAACGACCGGGGCACATGCGCATCATCCGCAACAGCAAGGCGTCCGACCCTATCGCGGGGGTGCCCAAGGTCCATGCCCGCGGCCAGGGCGGACTGCTCGACATCGCTCTCGATCCGAAATTTGCGAGCAACCGCACCATTTTCTTCACCGCCTCCATCACCGAGAGCGGCGGCAGCGGCACGGCGGTCTTTCGCGCCGTGCTGTCAGAGGACGAACGGCGGCTGACCGATGTGAAGCGCATCTTCCTGATGAACAAGCTCTCCCGCGGCAACATCCAATACGGCTCGCGCATCGCCATCGCCCGGGATGGCAGCCTCTTCGTCAGCCTCGGCGACCGCGGCGAACAGGATCGCGCCCAGGATTTCCATGACGACGCCGGCTCGATCATCCACATCAAGGCCGATGGCAGCATTCCCGCCGACAATCCCTTCAAGGACGGCGCCAAGGCCCAGCCGGAAATCTGGACGAAAGGCCATCGCAATCCCCAAGGCATCTCCTTCGATGCCACGGACGGCAGGCTCTACACGGCCGAGCATGGCGCCAGAGGCGGCGACGAGATCAACATGCCGGAAGCGGGCAAGAATTACGGCTGGCCGGTCATTTCCTATGGACGTAACTATTCCGGCACCAAGATCGGGATCGGCACGGCGAAAGAGGGCATGGAGCAGCCGATCTTCTATTGGGACCCCTCGATCGCGCCCGGCGGTATCGCCGTCTATCGCGGCAAGATGTTTCCGGAATGGAACGGCGACTTTCTGGTCACGGCACTGAAGTTCAAGCTTCTCTCGCGCCTCGATCGCGACCGCAATGGCAAGGTGATCGAACGAGAACGCATGTTCGAAGGCGATTTCGGCCGGTTGCGCGATGTCGTCGTCGCACCGGACGGCGCGTTGTTGATCACCACGGACGAGGACGACGGCGCGCTGCTGCGTGTTTCGAGAGCGACGAATTAGGGAGAGGATTTGCCGCTAGCGGTCTGCCCTTTCACTCTTGCCCCGGGGAAAGGCAACTGCTAACGCACCATCTTCCTTCCTTTTCTTCCCTCTCCCGCAGGATGTCGATGACTCGCATACAGGCGAATTTGGTATTGTTGCTGGCTGCCGCGATCTGGGGCGGCGGCTTCGTGGCACAGTCGACGGCGATGAAAGCGATCGGGCCGTTCTGGTTCATCGGCCTGCGCTTTGCCGTCGCCACCATCGTCGTCCTGCCCTTTGTCTGGATGGAAAACCGCAAGGTCACCAAACCGCTCACGCGCCGCAACTGGCTCTCCTTCCTCCTCATCGGCATCGCGCTCTTTGGCGGCGCGGCAACACAGCAGCTGGGGCTCTTGACGACCACGGTCACCAATTCCAGTTTCATCACCGGCCTTTATGTCGTCTTCGTGCCGCTGATCGCCGTCATCTTCCTGCGCCGGCGACCGCACTGGATCATCTGGCCCGCCGCGTTGACCGCGCTCAGCGGCATCTATTTGCTCTCCGGTGGCTCCTTTTCCCAGCTCACCTTCGGCGATTACCTGACGGTCGTCTGCGCCGTCTTCTGGGCGGTGCAAATCACTCTCGCCGGTGCGCTGGTCAGCGAAACCGGCCGGCCGCTCGGCATTTCCGCGGCACAGTTTGCCGTCACGGCCATCCTTGCCCTTGCGGTCGCCGCGATAGCCGAGCCGATCAGCATTGCCGACATCCGGGCGGCGCTCGGCGAAATTCTCTATGTCGGAATATTCTCGTCCGGGCTCGCATTCGCGCTGCAGGTGATCGGCCAGCGCTACACGAGCGCGCCGCAAGCGGCGATCTTCCTCTCGGCTGAGGCCTTGTTCGGCGCGTCACTCGGCGCGCTGCTGCTCGGCGAAACCATGGGGCCGCTGGGCTATGCCGGCTGCGCCCTGATGTTCAGCGCCATGCTCGCGGTGGAATTGGTGCCCGAACTCACCCGGCGACGCAGCATTACAGCATAAAAAACTAGCGAAAATGCCCGCTATGGCTGTCCCCGTGCGCCTTCGTTAAATTTTTTCAAATGATCCGAAAGACGGATTTCGGGAGCGCCATTTGGGAAAATTTCGCCAAACTTATATCGCAAACGATACAAAAGCCTTGAAAACCCATTTCCCGCGAGGGAAATTCTGCGAATCGCCTTAACACGCGCACATTACGACAATGTGCTCCTTTTAGGACGTTAAAAAACTTTTGCTTGCCAATTCCCGATAAACACAGCACTCTCGACGGTGTTCGGGCATTTTTAGAGCATGGGAAGTCCTAAAGAAAGTGCGCGCCGGGAACGCTAATATTCCGGTCAGCCTGGTCGAGAAACGATACGCGGATATCGCTTCACGACCACGCCGAGGTATAGGGGACCTTTTCCTTCAAATTGCGAGAACTGCCTGCGAGCGCCCGCAAGGGCAATACACGTAATGCTGCCCGTGTGGATGGTGGGCAGAGAGAAAAGGACCTGACGCATGGCCGAGACTGGCACTGTAAAGTTTTTCAATACCGATAAGGGCTTCGGTTTCATCAAACCGGACAAGGGTGGCGCGGACATCTTTGTGCACATTTCCGCAGTACAGGCTTCTGGTCTGGCAGGATTGTCGGAAAACCAGAAGGTGAGCTTCGACACGGAACCGGATCGCCGCGGCAAGGGACCGAAGGCCGTCAATCTCCAGATTGCCGGCTGAACGCCTTACGGCTATCATTCGAGTTGAGGCCCGGCAGAGATGCCGGGTTTTGTCGTTCAGTCTGTATTCAGCCAGCCGAGTCTAGTCTATCCCCCATGCAAGATTGGGAACAGCGGTCTTCCCGTTCCCGTTCAAAGGATAGACGAATGAACATGCTCGGCAAAACCCTCCTTATGTCCGCTATGGCTGCAACACTGACGCTGACATCCATGTCGGCAGCTTCGGCCGATGACCGCTGGCATCATCGCGACGGCTGGGCGCTGGGCGCCGCAGGTCTCGCCACCGGCCTGATCGTCGGCTCCGCTATCGCCAGCCAGCCGCGTTATGTCGAACCCGGCCCGGTTTACGTCGATCCCGACTACGACGCGCCGCCCCCGCCCTACTACTATCGCGCACCGCCGCGCCGCGTCTATGTCGAGCGCGATGTCAGCTATTACGCTCCGCCGACCGCCGGCCTGCGCCCCTGGTCGTCGCAATGGATGCGCTATTGCTATGACCGCTACAGAAGCTTCGACGGCCGCAGCGGCACCTATGTCGGCTATGACGGCATGCGCCACTTCTGCACGGCCGACTGATCGCCATATCGGCTAATCTGATGAAAAAAGCGCCGCTTCTCGCGGCGCTTTTTTTGATCTCAGAGCCCGCGCAGGAAGGGGTTAGTCCGGCGCTCCTCGCCGATCTGGCCGCCGGGGCCATGGCCGCAGATGAAGCCGACATCATCTCCCAGCGGAAACACCTTGTCGCGGATCGAGTCCAGCAGTTGCTGGTGATTGCCGCCCGGCAGGTCTGTGCGGCCGATCGAGCCGTGGAATAATACGTCGCCGAGATGGGCGAATTTCTGCTTCCTGTTGACATAGATGACATGGCCCGGCGCATGACCGGGGCAATGGAAGACCTCGAATTCATGTTCGCCGAAGGACACCTTGTCGCCATCCTTCAGGAAACGATCCGGCACGACGTTGCGCACGCCGTCGATGTTGAACATCTTGCCCTTGGCCTCGATATCCTGCAGCAGCGGCAGGTCATCCTCGTGCGGGCCGATGACTTCCAGGCCAAGCGCTTCGCGAACTTCGTCCGCGCCGCCGGCGTGATCGATATGGCCATGCGTCAACCAGATCGCCTTCAGCGTGATGTTGTTCTCTCGAACCGTCTGCAGGATAAGATCGACATCGCCGCCGGGATCGACCACGACCCCTTCGTTCGTCTCCGGGTCGAACAGGATCGTGCAATTCTGTTCGAAAGGTGTCACCGGAATGATGCCGGCCTGAAGCATGCCCATGAAGCGCCTCGTCTGTTTGATGTCCTTTCTGCCGGTATAATCACAAACACCGGGCAAAACAGCCCCTGGCCCTGAAAATGCCGCAGGCAACAAGGACGGCACGCTGGGTTCCGACGATCCGGATACGCGCCGCATCGTCCATGTCCATCGCTGATTCGCGTTGCGGGGGCAGCAATACGTCGAAATCACAGGCGGCTGCATGGCCGCCTCCCCTCCAATGCGGCTTTTCCCCTGAATTGTTGCAAATTTCTCCCGTTTGAGTTGCCTTTCTATTTCCACCGACCGATGCATGATGTAATTCTTATATAAATTAGGATTATCGCCACCCCAAGGCTTGATCCGGGACGTGGCGCGACGGCATCCGGAAATGGCTTCCGGTATAATTGGAGAAGACTAATCATGGAAAGTTTGGGGCCTATCATCACGCAACTGATTGCCGGCGCTATCGGCGGCAACGGGGCCAGCGCCATTTTGAAGCAGGAAGGGATCAATCTCGTCGCCAGAACGATTGCCGGCGCTGTCGGCGGTCTCGGCGGGGGCCTCATTCTGAACCTGATCGGCAGCGAAGCCCTGACCGGCTATATCGCACAGGGCCTTTCCTCACTGGTCGCCGGCGGCGTGCTCTCGGCAATCGTCGGCGCAGTGCTCGGCCGTAAGTAAGACGAGAATATCAGACCGAAGAAAGTCGGGCGGGATAAACTGCATCCGGCTTTCTTTGGTTGTTCCACGGTCTTGCCCGACGGCAGCGGCAGTCGGGCAGGTTTTGTTTTATAGCCGCTCATCAGCCTCTCGTTGATCGCTGTCGGCGTGAAGCGATAGAGCCCGGCTGATACCTGCGGCGTACGAATATCGCCGTCCCTTGACGAAAACGATGCCGACGCCCGTCGCCCCTGCTATCTTGCCACGGTAGCCGAGCATTATCGTTGAATCGGATTTCCCCCGATCCAGTGGCACCCAAGTCCCATGACTGTTGATTGTTGTTCCCGCAGCGCTTTATTCACAAAGCACATGGGGAAACAGGAGACCTGTTGGAGTTTTGCGAAGCCGGGCCTAATTTCCAGTCACGGCTATCCACTCGGCTGCGCAAGGTTGGAGAAACTTGCAGTGACGCAAAAATACGTCAATAAAGCTGACATATTTTTGCGTAAGTTTCCCCATTGCCCCAAAACAGGAAAGGAAATGCCAAGGTGACACGGCAGGTGAACCAAAAAGCGGCAAAGCCAGAGCTACTGGCGGCACCGATGGAGAATGTCGGGATCATCGATTTCGAAATCATCGAACTGCTTTTCTTCGCCTATCGCGACTTCGTATCCGATCCGGATCAGATCCTGGACAAGAGCGGGTTCGGGCGCGCGCATCACCGCGTCGTCCATTTCGTTAACCGCGAACCCGGCATGACGGTTGCGGACCTTTTGGAAACGTTGAAGATCACCAAACAGAGTTTGGCACGGGTTCTCAAACAATTGATCGATTCGGGTTATATTCGTCAGGTGGCCGGGCCTGAGGACCGTCGGCAGCGTAAGCTCTACCCGACGCAGGCCGGCCGCGATTTGGCACTGGCGTTGGCGGAGCCGCAATCACGCCGTATTGAACGGGCATTCGAAGGCGCATCCGACGCGACGCGCGAAAGCGTCAAACGGTTCCTGAGGGGAATGCAGGACTAAGACATGATCTCGAACCGGAGAACCGCGAGGCGCGGTTTGGGATAAGATCATCTCAATCAAATAGATAAAACAAGATCGAGACGGATTGAATGACGACAAAAACAGCAATTTCGGACGATGCGGCACATCTCCTGGTCGTGGATGACGACACGCGTATCCGCGCCCTTCTCAATCGCTACCTCATGGAAAAGGGATTCCGGGTGACCGTCGCCGCCGAAGGCGCCGAGGCCCGCCGCAAGCTCGAAGGGCTGGACTTCGATTTGATCATCATGGACGTGATGATGCCTGGCGAGTCCGGCATCTCGCTGACGTCCAGCCTTCGCGCCATCAAGAACATCCCGATCATCATGCTGACCGCCCTTGCCGAAGCCGATGCACGCATCGCCGGGCTGGAAGCCGGCGCCGACGATTATCTGCCGAAGCCTTTCGATCCGCGCGAACTCGTGCTGCGCGTCAACAATATTCTCCGCCGCAACACGCCGGCCGACGCCCCGAAGATCGAACAGGTAATGTTCGGGCCCTATACCTTCTCCCTGACCCGCAAGGAACTGAAAAGGGCTTCGGAGATCATCCGCCTGACTGATCGGGAGCAGGAAATCATGCTGCTCTTCGCCAAGCGCGCCGGAGACACCATTCCGCGCCACGAGCTGATCGGCAGCGACGCCGAAGTCGGCGAGCGCACCATCGACGTGCAGATCAACCGCCTGCGCCGCAAGATCGAGGACGATCCGGCCAACCCCATCTGGCTGCAGACGGTGCGCGGCATCGGCTACCGCCTAAGCATAGATTGATATCAATTCTCTGGGATCAGCGGTGATGGTGACATTCGACTCGATCAGGCGCGATCAGGAACATACGCCGTCCAACGGCCTGCGTTGGCTGTCGCGCTGGCTGCGCCGGCGGCTGCCGACCGGCCTCTATGCCCGCACGCTGCTGATCTTCATCCTGCCGATGTTCATCCTGCAGGCTGTCGTCACCGTCGTCTTCATGGAGCGCCACTGGCAGATGGTGACGCAACGCCTGTCGATGGCTACCACCCGCGACATCGCTGCCATCATCGCGATCATAGAAACCTATCCGCAGGACGCCGACTACTCCGCCGTCACGCAGATGGCCCGGCAAAAACTCGATCTCACTATTTCGATCGAGCCGGGCGGCGAGCTGCCGCCGCCGCGCGAGAAGCCGTTCTTCTCGATTCTCGACGGCATCCTCAGCGACGAAATCCGCGACCAGATCAACCTGCCGTTCTGGATCGACACGCTCGGCAATTCCAGCCTCGTCGAAATCCGCATCAAGCTGCCGGACAAGGTATTGCGCGTCTTTGCCAAGCGCAGCCAGACCTATGCCTCGAACACCCATATCTTCATTCTCTGGATGGTCGGCACATCGCTGGTGCTGATCGGCATCGCCGTTCTCTTCCTGCGTGGCCAAATCCGGCCGATCCTGGCGCTGGCGCAGGCCGCCGAAAGCTTCGGCAAGGGCCAGCGGCTGGAGAATTACTCACCACGCGGCGCCGACGAGGTCCGCCGAGCCGGCCTCGCCTTCATCCTGATGCGCGAGCGCATCGAGCGGCAGATCGAGCAGCGCACGGCGATGCTCTCCGGCGTCAGCCATGACCTGCGCACCGTCCTCACCCGCTTCAAGCTGCAGCTCGCCCTTGTCGGCGAAAATCCCGATCTCGCCGGCCTCAGCGAGGATGTCGAGGACATGCAAAGCATGC
>DASWOH010000022.1:0-2923 GCA_036398815.1 Rhizobium sp.
GCTTGCGGCGAATCTGCGTCAGGCTGCGGGCGACCAGCTCGTTCGGATCCAGCGGCCGGACGATGTAGTCGTTGACGCCAAGGTCGAGTGCCCGGACGATCATCTCGTCGGCCCCCTGCTCCGTCACCAGCAGCACCGGCAGGAAGCGCGTGCGCTCCAGCGAGCGGAGCTGCGAGCAAAGCCGCAGCGGATCATAGTCGTCGAAATTGGAATTGACGATGACGAGTTCGAACGGCCTTTCCGCGGCCTCGAACAGAGCCGCCTGCGGATCGGACGTCGCCGTCACCTGGGCAATCGGTTTCAGGGCGCGGATGATACGCTCCTGCGAATTGGCGCGACCGTCGACCAGGAGCACATGGCCAGTCTCGTCAATGCGACCGTCCCCCAGGCGCAGCAAATCCTCGATGCCGAAATTGCGGGCCGTCTCGTTGCGCATGCGCAGCTCGTCGCTCAGCGTCTTCAGGCGCAGCAGGCTCTTGACGCGCGAGATGAGCTGCAGGTCATTCACCGGCTTGGTCAGGAAATCGTCGGCACCGGCCTTCAGGCCGCGCACGCGGTCGGCGGGCTGATCCAGCGCGGTGACCATGACGACGGGGATATGCGAGGTGCGCGGATCGGATTTCAGCCGCTCGCAGACATCGAAACCGTCCATGCCTGGCATCATGATGTCGAGCAGGACGAGATCGACCTGCGTGCTGTCGCAAATGGCGAGCGCCTTCAAGCCGTCCTCGGCCGTCAGTACCTCGAAATACTCGGCCAGCAGCCGCGCTTCAAGGAGCTTCACATTGGCCGGGATATCGTCAACTACCAGAATGCGCGCGGTCATCAGTCGCTCCCCGCGCTTAGGCGTCGCCCAAATAAGTCTTGATGGTCTCGATGAACTTCGGAACGGAGATCGGCTTCGAGACATAGGCCTCGCAGCCGCCCTGACGGATGCGCTCTTCGTCGCCCTTCATCGCAAAGGCAGTCACCGCGATTACCGGGATAACGTGCAAGTCGTCATCCTCCTTCAGCCATTTCGTCACTTCCAGCCCCGAAACTTCGGGAAGCTGGATATCCATGAGGATCAGATCCGGGCGATGTTTCCGCGCAAGATCAAGGGCTTCCATACCGTTCCGCGTCTGGATCGTGGTGTATCCGGACGCCTCGATCAGATCGCGAAAGAGCTTCATATTCAGCTCGTTGTCTTCTACAATCATCACTTGCTTAGGCATGGAGAGCTGTCCCTGCATCCGGTATTGCATCCATTCGCTGAAAATATAAGGTCGCGACAAATCGATTCCAGAAATACTTGAATCGGACATTATCGGCATTTGGTTGAAAAATAGGTAACTTACCTCTCAAAATGCAAAGTAACTTCAAGAACTCGAAGAAGGCCGCCGCCGATCCGCAAGAGACTGCGATCGCGGTACTTGGCTGGCTCGCCAACGAGCCGGATATGTTCGGCCGTTTCCTGGCTCTGACCGGCGTCGAGCCGGCGCAGGTGCGCAACGCCATCAACGAACCGGCCTTTCTTGCGGGCATGCTGGATTTCCTGATGAACCACGAGCCGACCTTGCTCGCTTTCTGTGAGGCAAGCGGGATGGCACCGGAGACCGTTATGGCTGCTGCGGCGCATTTCTCGCCGCCCGGCCTCTCCTCGGGGGAATATTGACCATGGACGCCCCGATGGAATTGGATATGTCGCATGTCCGCCTGGGGGACCGGCCGCTGATCGTCTGTGACGTCGATGATGTCGTGCTGCATTTCTTTGCGCCCTTCCTGATCTTTCTTGATGGCGAAGGCCATGAATTCCTGCCGCGCTCCTTCCGGCTGACCGGCAATATCATTTCGAAGGCCAACGGCGCGGCTCTGGAGGAAAAGGACGTCCACCGACTGATCGAAGCCTTCTTCGAAGCGCAGGAACGATGGCAGACGCCCCTGGATCGCGTCGTCGATGCCCTCGGCGGCTTCTCCAGGGACGCCGACGTCGTTTTCCTCACGGCCATGCCGCCGCAATTCTGGGCCCAGCGCCGCCGCCTTCTCGACAGGCTCGGCCTTGCCTATCCGCTGATCGCCTCGCTGCAGCCGAAGGGGCCGATCGTGCAGAGCCTGCATGGCGCCCGCTCCCTCCCTGTCGCCTTCGTGGACGACATGGCGCATAATCTGCATTCGGTTCGCGAGCATGTCGCAAACTGCCTGCTGATCAACCTTAAGCCGGATTCGATCGTGCATCGCATGGCTCCCGCCGCCGCTGCCGATATCGCGCAGACAAACGACTGGGCTGAGGCGGCGCCATTGATCCAAGCCCACATCGCCCGCTGAGCCCAGTCGTATCGTCATCAGAGCACCAGGCGCATCAACGGTCGCCCATCCTTTCGTTTCGCGACTTCGGAAAATCCGGCCGCCTCGAATATTCGCAGCGAGCCGACATAAAGGCCGACGGATTTCGACTGCTTCGTCCGTTCGATCGGACAGCCTTCAAGAATGCGCGCACCGGACGCCTTGGCGAAATTCACCGCTTCCGACAGCATGTGGTGACTGTATCCCTTGCCACGATCGCGCGAATTCATGAAAAAGCAGCTCACCGCCCAAACGGAGCCGTCTTCGGCATCGCCCGGATCGAGCGGCCGTGACACGGTTTTCGGGGAATTCCACTGCGGCAGCTCGGAGCGCGGGCCGACCTGCGCCCAGGCGACCGGACGTTCACCGATATAACCGAGAATGCCGGGCGCCGGACCGACGGCGACACGGGCCTGCATAAACGCTTTTTTCGCATCGCCATTCATCGTCTTGCGGTCCGATGCCGGAACGCGAAAATAGGTGCACCAGCAACCATAGCAGGCGCCGCTCGGCCCGAAGAGCGTTTCGAAATCATCCCAGCGATCCGACGTCAGGGGCAGCACTTTCAATTCCTCCAACATCCCCTCCTTCGGCTCTTTTC
>DASWOH010000023.1:0-34603 GCA_036398815.1 Rhizobium sp.
CGGCATCGCCATGGGCCGCTATTATCGCCCCATCGCTGCCTGGCCCGGTGACATCGAGCTGGTGCCGCACCTGAAGGACATCGTCGCTTGCGGCGCCATCGACGTGGATGTCTGCTTCGGCGAGGCCGTCGATTATCGCGCCGACACCAAGCGCAAGGACGTCAGCGCCACTGTCGCGCGGCGCATCCGCACTATGCTCGCAAGCCGGCTGCTTGGCCGCGAGATTGCCTGATATCCGGGCGATTCCAACTTTTTGATTTTCTCGGCGAGCAAAAGCCACTACATAGCGGCCATGACCAAGGACAGCTTAACTCTCGATGCCCCGGAGCCGAACGCCCTGCAGCTCGGCCCCCGCGATGGCTCCAACAGCCGCAAGGTTTTCATCAAGACCTACGGCTGTCAGATGAACGTCTACGACTCGACGCGGATGAGCGATGCGCTCGCCCGCGATGGCTATGAGCCGACCGAGGACATGGAAGAGGCCGATCTCGTCCTGCTGAACACCTGTCATATCCGCGAGAAGGCCGCCGAGAAGGTCTATTCCGCGCTCGGACGCCTGCGTGACATGAAGAAGCGCAAGGCGGCAGACGGCCGCGAGATGATGATCGGCGTCACCGGTTGCGTCGCCCAGGCCGAAGGCGAGGAAATCCTTCGCCGCGCGCCCGCCGTCGATGTCGTCATCGGACCGCAGACCTATCATCGCCTGCCGGACGCGCTTCGCCGCGCCAAGGAAGGCCACCGCGTCGTCGATACGGAATATGCGATCGAGGACAAGTTCGAACATCTGCCGATCGCGGAGAAGTCGAAGATCCGCGCCCGCGGCGTCACCGCGTTCCTGACGGTGCAGGAAGGCTGCGACAAGTTCTGCACTTTTTGCGTTGTGCCCTATACGCGTGGCTCCGAAGTCTCCCGTTCGGTGGCCCAGATCGTCGAAGAGGCTGAAAAACTTGTGGATGGCGGGGTGCGCGAAATCACGCTGCTCGGCCAGAACGTCAATGCTTGGCACGGCACCGGACCTAACGGCGAGGCTTGGAGCCTCGGCGACCTGCTTTACCGGCTGTCGGACATTCCGGGTCTCGCCCGGCTGCGCTACACGACCAGCCACCCGCGCGACATGGACGACCGGCTGATATCGGCCCATCGCGACCTGCGCACGCTGATGCCCTACCTGCATCTGCCGGTACAGTCCGGCTCCGACCGTATTCTCAAGGCGATGAACCGCCGGCATACGGCAGCCGAATACTTTGCCCTGATCGAAAAAATCCGCGCGGCACGGCCGGATATCGCCCTTTCCGGCGATTTCATCGTCGGTTTCCCGGGGGAGACAGAACAGGATTTTGCGGATACACTTCGTCTGGTGGAGGAGGTGAACTATGCGCAAGCCTTCTCGTTCAAATATTCGACCCGTCCGGGCACGCCCGGCGCGGAGCTGAAGGACCAGGTGCCGGAAGAGATCAAGGCGGAACGGCTTGAACGGTTGCAGGCGTTGCTATTGAAGCAGCAACACGCTTTCGCGGACGCCTGTGTCGGCAAAGTGGTCGATGTGCTCCTGGAAAAGCCTGGCCGGATGCCGGGACAGTTGATAGGTCGCTCCCCCTGGCTTCAGTCTGTGAATATTGATGCAAAAGCATCGCAAATCGGTGACATTATAAACGTACGAATCATCGGAACCAGCACGAACAGCCTTTTTGCTGAGTTGCTCTAGGTTCCGGACCAGGCAAAGGAGCCGGACCGCTTGAACGGACAGGAATTGGTTTCTTCTTCATCGCGCCAGCCCCGCACGGCGAGCGACGCCAATCACTTTATCCTGACGTTCGAGAACAATCGGTTCGCCAGCGAACTTTTCGGACAGTTCGATCAGAATCTGAAGCTGCTCGAGGAGCGTCTCGGCATCGACGCCCGTGCCCGCGGCAACTCCGTCGTCATCACCGGCGATGTCTTGGCGACCAATCAGGCGCGCCGCACCCTCGATTATCTCTATGACAAGCTGCAGAAAGGTGGGAATGTGGAGCGCTCCGACGTGGAAGGGGCAATCCGTATGGCGGTTGCCGCCGACGACCAACTGACGTTGCCGACCATGGAGAAAAAAGCCAAGCTGACGATGGCGCAGATTTCGACGCGCAAGAAGACGATCATCGCGCGCACGCCGACGCAGGATGCCTATATGCGGGCGCTGGAGCGTTCCGAGATGGTTTTCGGCGTCGGCCCGGCCGGTACCGGCAAGACCTATCTGGCCGTCGCCCATGCCTGCCAGCTTCTGGAGCGCGGCGCCGTCGAGAAGATCATCCTCTCGCGCCCGGCTGTCGAAGCCGGCGAGCGCCTCGGCTTCCTGCCCGGCGACATGAAGGAAAAGGTCGACCCCTATCTCCGTCCGCTCTATGACGCGCTTTACGACATGATGCCGGCCGACAAGGTCGAACGCGCCATCACCGCCGGCGTCATCGAAATCGCGCCGCTCGCCTTCATGCGCGGCCGCACGCTCGCCAACGCCGTCGTCATCCTCGATGAGGCGCAGAACACCACGGCGATGCAGATGAAGATGTTTTTGACCCGTCTCGGCGACAATGGGCGAATGATCATCACCGGCGACCCGAGCCAGGTCGACCTGCCGCGCGGCGTCAAGTCCGGCCTGGTGGAAGCCCTGCAGCTGCTGAACGGCGTCGAGGGCATCACCATCGTCCGCTTCAAGGACACGGACGTCGTTCGCCATCCGCTGGTGGCGCGTATCGTCAGGGCCTATGATGCGACCTATGCCGTCCCGGCCGAGGGCGGCGAGGACGATCCGCAGATCTGATGGCCGACCTCGATATACAGATCAGCGTCGAGGAGGGCGATTGGCCCTCCGAAGACGCCTTGCAGGCTTTGGCCGAGCGCGTGCTTGGCGCGGCGGCGGCCTACCTGAAAAAAAATGAGAAGCAGCCTTTTCCGAAAACAGCGCCTGAACTGTCGCTCGTCTTCACGGACGATGCCTCCATCCGTGAGATCAATGCGGAATGGCGCGAGCAGGACAAGGCGACCAACGTCTTGTCTTTCCCCGCTTTTCCGCTGGTGCCAGGCGGCAAGCCCGGCCCGATGCTCGGCGATATCATCATCGCCAGGGAGACGGTGGAGCGCGAGGCTGTCGAGCTGGAAAAGAGTTTTGACGACCATCTGACGCATTTGATGGTGCATGGTTTCTTGCATCTCTTCGGCTACGACCATATGAATAATAGCGAAGCCGAAAGAATGGAGGGGTTGGAGACTCGCATTTTGGCGGGGCTTGGCCTATCTGATCCCTATGCGGGGCAGGACCCCATTTGACTTGAACCCTGTCTGATCAGGAACAATGAGCGACTTTACGACAAGACCGGCCTCCGAGGCCAAAGACGGCGCCGACACCGCCTCCTCCGATGAGGCGGGAAGTAGTAGCAACGGCAAACGATCGCAATCTTCCTTCTGGGCACGCGCCGCGCGCATCCTGCGCCCGGCTCAGGGATCGGCGCGGCTGCGCGAGGATCTCGCCGACGCGTTGATGACCAGCGCCACCGATGACGATGCCTTCTCGCCGGACGAGCGGGCGATGCTGCACAACATCCTGCGTTTCCGCGAAGTGCGGGTCGAGGACGTCATGGTGCCGCGCGCCGATATCGAGGCGGTCGACCAGAACATCACCATCGGCGAGCTGATGATCCTGTTCGAGGAGAGCGGCCGCTCGCGCATGCCGGTCTATGCCGAAACGCTGGATGATCCGCGCGGCATGGTGCATATCCGCGATCTTCTGTCCTATATCGCCAAGCAGGCACGCAACAAGCGCCGTGGCGGCAATGGCAAGACGGCAGCGGCTGCCGCCGCGTCCGCACCGACCGCGAGCCCGGCCGAAAAACCGCCGCGCTCGGCCAAGCCGAACTTCGACCTTTCGCGCGTCGATCTCCAGAAGACGCTGGCCGAAACCGGCATTGTCAGGAAGATCCTGTTCGTGCCGCCCTCGATGCTCGCCTCGGATCTTCTCCGCCGCATGCAGGTCAACCGCACGCAGATGGCGCTCGTCATCGACGAATATGGCGGCACCGACGGTCTCGCATCGCACGAGGACATCGTCGAGATGGTCGTCGGCGACATCGACGACGAACATGACGATGACGAGGTGATGTTCAAGCGCGTCTCCGAAGACGTCTTCGTTGCCGATGCCCGTGTCGAGCTGGAGGAGATCGCCGCCGCGATCGGCTCCGATTTCGACATCAGCGAGCAGGTGGACGAGGTGGATACGCTGGGCGGGCTGATCTTCTCCGCGCTCGGCCGCATTCCGGTGCGTGGCGAGGTCGTCCAGGCGCTGCCGGGCTTCGAGTTCCATATTCTCGACGCCGATCCGCGCCGCATCAAAAAGGTGCGCATCACCCGCAAGCGTCATGCCGCGCGCCGTCGTCCGGCCAAGGCGGACGGTGAGGGCGGCGCGCTCGACCGCGACCTGCCGTCGCCGGATACGCTATCCGACGGATCTTCGGCCGAACGGAACGCCGCCAGCCGATAAACAGCGCTTCAACAGGACAAATCGCTGCTTTTTTGAAAGACTGCGGCCAATTGATTCGCAGTTTTGACGGAGCGCGCGCATGGAACGGCTTTCGGGCAAGGTGATCCTCGTCTGGGGTTTCAAACGCGCGCTACTTGCCATTCTCGCCGGAGCCATCGGTGTCCTGGCGCTGCCGCCCTTCGGCTTCTTCGCGGCGATGTTCGTTTCCTTCACGCTGCTTGTCTGGCTGCTGGATGGTGCCGCCGCCGGTCCCGACAGCGGTTTTCTTGGCCGCCTCTGGCCGGCTTTCGCCACCGGCTGGCTGTTCGGCTTCGGTTATTTCGTCGCCGGCCTGTGGTGGCTCGGCCACGCGCTTCTGATCGATGCCGATCAATTCGCCTGGGCCTTGCCGCTGGCGATCCTCGGCCTGCCTGCCTTCCTGGCGATTTTTTATGGCCTGGCGGCAGCGCTTGCCCGCCTGCTCTGGTCCGACGGCATGGGGCGTATTGCCGCACTCGCCTTCGGCTTCGGTCTGCTGGAATGGCTGCGCAGCTTCCTTTTCACCGGCTTTCCCTGGAATGCCATCGGTTACGGCGCCATGCCCATACCGCTGATGATGCAATCGGCGCATGTGATCGGCGTGCTTGGCGTCACCGTGCTTGCGGTCTTCGTTTTCGCCGCCCCGGCCTTGCTTGGAACGCGCCAAGGCCGCGTGCCGGGGATCGGGCTTGCGGTACTCATCGCCGCCGCGCATGTCGGCTATGGCTATTATGCGCTCAACCTGCCGGAGCCGCCGGTGGCGGCCGGTAAGACGGCCCCGGTGGTGCGCATCGTGCAACCGGCGATCGACCAGGAAGCAAAGATGGATACGGCGGCCGATCGCGCCGCCATCTTCGACAAACATCTTTCGCTCTCGGTCCAGCCGCCGGCGAACGGCGGCAAGCGGCCCGACATCATCGTCTGGCCGGAAACCGCTATCCCCTTCATTTTGACGGATAATCAGGATGCGCTCACCCGCATTGCCGACCAACTCGACGACGATCAGATCCTGATCACCGGCGCCGTTCGCGTCGAGGACATGGGTCCGGGTGTCGAGCCGCGCTACTATAATTCCGTCTATGTCATCGATGGTCGTGGCCAGATCATCGGCGCCTCCGACAAGACCCACCTCGTCCCCTTCGGAGAATATGTGCCGTTCGAAAACATCCTCGGCTATCTCGGCATCCAGAATGTCATCGAGCT
The DNA here is from genome assembly GCA_036398815.1 of Rhizobium sp. Classification (GTDB taxonomy): domain Bacteria; phylum Pseudomonadota; class Alphaproteobacteria; order Rhizobiales; family Rhizobiaceae; genus Rhizobium. Next base: position 5,729 of record DASWOH010000023.1, read on the forward strand.
GCCGGGCGGCTTTTCGGCGGCCGCCAGCCGGCAGTTGCTGACGCTGCCTGATGGCGTCAAACTCTACCCGCTGATCTGCTACGAGATCATCTTTCCCAACGAGATGACGCCGGAAATCCGGCAGGCGGATGCCATTCTGAACGTCACGAACGATGCCTGGTTCGGGGATACGCCCGGTCCCTATCAGCATTTCCTGCAGGCGCGGGTGAGGGCGGTCGAGCAGGGCCTGCCGCTGATTCGCAGCGCCAACACCGGTGTTTCGGCCTATGTCGATGCTCACGGACGGTTGATTTCCGGCATCGACTTTAATGAGCAAGGATTTGTTGATGCTACCTTAAGTGGCGCAACCGTATCGCGAATCGACGATAGCGTACGGAAAACCTATTTCTGGTTGATCATCGGGATGGTCGGCATGATCGCTGCGATTTCACGCATGGGTTTTATTTCAAGGGCGAATTGACCAAAAAACCCTAAAATTGCATAGTGCTCGCCGTTCGCCACTTTGTACGTGACTAGAAGCTGGGTGGGCGGCGGCTGCAACGTGGCGTTAATAGGGGCGGTTAAGGGCACCGGGTGGCAGGACCTGTATTCAACCTATGTTAGGGTAATAAGATGATTGAAAATAAAAAGAAGCCGAACCCGATCGACATTCATGTCGGTAGCCGCATCCGCCTCCGCCGCACCATGTTGGGCATGAGCCAGGAAAAGCTTGGCGAGAGCCTCGGAATTACGTTCCAGCAGATTCAGAAATACGAGAAGGGCACCAACCGCGTTGGCGCCAGCCGTCTTCAGAATATTTCGAGTATTCTTAACGTTCCCGTTTCCTTCTTCTTCGAGGATGCTCCGGGTGAGCATACGACGACCGCCGGCGGCTTGGCCGAGGCCTCCAGCTCCAATTATGTGGTTGATTTCCTGTCTTCCTCCGAGGGCCTGCAGCTCAACCGCGCCTTCGTGAAGATTTCCGACGGGAAGGTCCGCCGCAAGGTGGTCGAACTCGTCAAGGCTCTCGCGGCCGAGGCCGACGCGGAATAGGCATTTCGCGGTAGCGCCGTAACGGTAAAGTCGAAAGGCGGCCATTTGGGCCGCCTTTTGCGTGTTTGGCGCAAAAATTTATCACGTCCACCGGGATATAAAGATATATTTATGTCCTTCTGTGGCTTGTTTTTCGAGCCCGACACGAATATCAAAAGAGGAGATTTATTCTTTGAGGGGAATCCCGCATGCGCGCGAATTATCTGTTTACCAGCGAGTCTGTTGCCGAAGGTCACCCGGATAAAGTTTGTGACCGTATCTCCGATGAAATCGTTGATCTGGTCTACCGCGAAGCTGCCAAGACCGGCATAAATCCTTGGGGCGTGCGCATTGCCTGCGAGACCCTTGCCACCACCAACCGCGTCGTCATCGCCGGCGAAGTTCGCCTGCCGCCGAGCCTGATGAAGAAGGACAAGGACGGTAACGATGTCATCAATCCCTCGAAGTTCAAGGCCGCCGCTCGCCGCGCCATCAAGGACATCGGCTACGAGCAGGACGGCTTCCATTGGAAGAAGGCGCGTATCGACGTGCTGCTGCATTCGCAGTCCGCAGACATTGCACAGGGCGTCGATAGCGCCTCCGACCAGCAGGGCGATGAGGGTGCCGGCGATCAGGGCATCATGTTCGGCTATGCCTGCCGCGAAACCCCGGATCTCATGCCGGCGCCGATCTATTATTCGCACAAGATCCTGCAGCTGCTCGCGACCGCCCGCAAGAAGGGCGACGGCGAAGTCGCCAAGCTCGGCCCGGACGCCAAGAGCCAGGTGACCGTCCGCTACGTCGACGGCAAGCCGGCTGAAGCGACCTCGATCGTGCTGTCCACCCAGCATCTCGACGACAGCTGGGATTCGAAGAAGGTTCGCGCCGTCGTCGAGCCCTATATCCGCGAAGCGCTCGGCGAACTGAAGATCGCATCCGATTGCAAGTGGTACATCAATCCGACCGGCAAGTTCGTCATCGGCGGCCCGGATGGTGACGCGGGCCTGACCGGCCGCAAGATCATCGTCGACACCTACGGCGGCGCTGCGCCGCACGGCGGCGGCGCATTCTCAGGCAAGGACACGACCAAGGTCGACCGTTCCGCCGCCTATGCCGCGCGCTATCTCGCAAAGAACGTCGTGGCCGCCGGTCTCTCCGACCGCTGCACGATCCAGCTTTCCTATGCCATCGGCGTTGCCCAGCCGCTGTCGATCTATGTCGACCTGCATGGCACCGGCAACGGCGTCACCGAGGATCAGGTCGAAGCGGCGATCCGCAAGAACATGGATCTTTCGCCGACCGGCATCCGCCGCCATCTCGACCTCAACAAGCCGATCTATGCCAAGACCTCTGCCTACGGCCATTTCGGCCGCAAGGCGGGCCGTGACGGCTCGTTCTCCTGGGAGCGCACGGACCTCGTCAAGGCGTTGAAGGAATCCGTCAAGGTCCGGGAAGCTGCATGATCGATACCGAGCGCCGGTCGCGGGCGACGGAAGCATTCTTCGGCCGGCGCAAGGGTAAAGCCTTGCGCGGCCAGCAGGCCGAAAGGCTGGAAGCACTGCTGCCGCGCTATCTCGTAGACCTTTCCGCGCCGGCGCCTCAGCCGCTGAATGACCTGTTTCCTGTGCCGATCGAGCGTTTGCGCCTGGAAATCGGTTTCGGCGGCGGAGAGCACTTGATCCACCGGGCGCTGGAACAGCCAGCGACCGGCTTCATCGGTGTCGAACCCTTCGTCAATTCCATGCAGAAGCTGCTTGCCAGCGTCGACGAGACCGGCGCGCGCAATATCCGCGTCTATAACGACGATGCGACGCAATTGCTGGACTGGCTGCCGGACGCCTGTCTCGACCAGATTGATCTGCTCTATCCCGATCCCTGGCCGAAGAAGAAGCACTGGAAGCGCCGCTTCGTCTCGCAGGTGAACCTCGATCGTTTCCACCGCGTCCTGAAGCCCGGCGCGCGCTTCTGCTTCGCCTCCGACATCGATACCTATGTCAATTGGACGCTGCAGCATTGTCACGCCCATGGCGGCTTCGAATGGACGGCAGAAAACGCCGCCGACTGGCTGACGCCGTATGAGGGCTGGCCCAGCACGCGCTATGAGGCGAAGGCCCGGCGCGAAGGGCGGTCCTCGGCCTATCTGACGTTCAAGAAGGTTTGAGCGGCCGTTTCGGGGTCGCCGGAGATTGATCTCCAGACATTCAGGCCTCAGACTTCAGGCTAAGGCTTCCCGTGCCGCATCGGGCTTGACGCAGCCCTGCTGGGCTGCGCGCATCGACGTTGCGAAAGTCGCGGCGATTTCGTTCCGCCGCCTCGTCTTACCGGCGCTTAATGCAGGCTGACCGTCTTCAACTCGTCCTCGGCTGCCTTGTAAAAGGTGCTGGACCGGTTGTCGGTCAGAAGGATCGGGGTGCCGTCGGCGCCGAAGAGCGCCCAGAGGTCGACATCGGGATCGATATCGGAAGGCGCTTCCGGGAAGCAGCGCGACACTTCTTCGGAGCGAATTTTCCGGATATAGGCAACCTCGCCGCTGCCCAGATGGGCAAGCTCGGATTGGGTCAGGCGGGCAGTGGCTTCTCTCATAAGCATGTTCGTACCTCCAGTATGAGGGACCAACGGCAATCAGCCGTTGTCCTACTGTGAGACCGAAATGTTAATTTTCTTTACCATGCGCGCCGGCTCCGGCCGAATGAGGTCGACGGAGAGCAGTCCGTTCTTCAAAGCCGCGCCGAGCACTTGCATGCCATCGGCCAAAACGAAGACGCGCTGAAACTGGCGGGCCGCAATGCCGCGATAGAGATAATCGCGTTCTTCCTGCTCCATCTGCCGGCCGCGGATGAGAAGCTGGTTTTCTTCCGTGGTGATGTCGAGTTCGTCTTCGGAGAAGCCTGCGACCGCAAGCGTGATGCGCAGGCGTTCGGGCTCGCCCGAAACACGATCGGGGCGCATGCGTTCGATATTGTAGGGGGGATAACCATCGCTGGCCTTGGAAATCCGCTCCAGCGTCTTTTCCATGGTATCGAAGCCCAGAAGAAGAGGGCTGGCAAAAGGAGTCGTCCGGCTCATCGTCAAGTCCTTGGTAGCAAGCGACCTTTCCGGACCTGATCTTCAGCACCCGGCTGCCGTTAATATGGGGGCATGGGTGGGGGAGTGCAAGAAGGTCCGGCTTCGCACCTGCGAAATCAATTTTCCTATGGAAATACCGCATCTCGTCTTGCGTATGTGACTGCTTGACAAAGTGCGAGTGGGCTCGCATCAAGACCTGCCGATCTGCACCGGAGGAAAGTTACAGACATGAGCGAACCAAGAAAAATCATCATCGATACCGATCCCGGCCAGGATGACGCCGCCGCGATCCTGCTTGCCTTCGGAAGCCGCGAGGAACTCGACGTGCTCGGCATTACGACGGTCGCCGGCAATGTGCCGCTGGCGCTGACGAGCCGCAACGCCCGCATCGTCTGCGAGCTCTGCAACCGCCGCGACGTCAAGGTCTTCGCCGGAGCCGATGCGCCGATCAAGCGCAAGCTGGTTACTGCCGAGCATGTACATGGCAAGACCGGCCTCGACGGCCCCGAATTGCCCGAGCCGACCATGGCGCTCCAGCCGGGCCATGCCGTCGATTTCATCATCGAGACTCTGCGTAGCGAGCCGCAGGGCGCCGTCACGCTCTGCACGCTCGGTCCGCTCACCAATATCGCGCTCGCCTTCGAGAAGGCCCCCGACATTGTCGGCCGTGTCCGCGAACTGGTGATGATGGGCGGCGGCTTCTTCGAAGGAGGCAACATCACGCCGGCTGCCGAATTCAACATTTATGTCGACCCGGAAGCCGCCGATGTCGTCTTCCGCTCCGGCGTACCCATCGTCATGATGCCGCTCGATGTCACCCATCGGCTTCTCACCCGCAAGGATCGCGTTGCGCGTATCGCCGCCATTGGCTCGGCGCCGGCCAGGGCCATGGTCGAGATGCTGGAATTCTTCGAGCGCTTCGATGTCGAGAAATACGGCTCCGACGGCGGTCCGCTGCATGATCCGACCGTTATTGCCTATCTGCTGAAGCCGGAGTTGTTCCAGGGTCGGGACTGCAATGTCGAGATCGAAATCAGCTCGGACCTGACGGTCGGCATGACCGTCGTCGATTGGTGGCACGTCACCGACCGCAAGCGCAACGCCAAGGTCATGCGCAACGTCGATGCCGACGGCTTCTTCGCGCTGCTGACGGAGCGTTTCGCACGCATCTGATAGTCGCGCCGGTCCGTATGAATGAAAAGGCCGCCGGGATGAACCGGCGGCCTTTTGCGTTTCTGATGAGCCGGCTCAGAATTCTTCCCAGTCGTCCCGAGCCAGCGCATTGGCACCCTGCGTCTGGGGCTGCGCCCTGCGGGCAGGCGGGGCGGAGGCTGCGCGATGGGCAGGCGCCGGTGCGCGCATCTGCTGGGCGGCGGCGCGTAGCGACGCGGCATTATCCTGGCCGCCATGAGAGGTGCGGAAGCGGGCGACAAGCGTCCTTAGGGTCTGCGCCTCGTCGTTCAGCGTCACGCTGGCGGCGGTGGTCTCCTCCACCATCGCCGCGTTCTGCTGCGTCACCTGATCCATCTGGTTGACCGCCGAGTTGATTTCCTTCAGTCCGATTGCCTGCTCGCTGGCCGAGGCGGAGATCTGGCGGATGAGGCCGTTGATCTCCATCACCTGTTCGGCGATCTTGTGCAGCGCATTGCCGGTGCGGCCGACAAGATCGACGCCTTCCTTCACCTGGCTGGCCGAGGTGTTGATCAGGGTCTTGATTTCCTTGGCGGCGTTGGCCGATCTCTGTGCCAGCTCACGCACCTCCTGCGCCACCACGGCAAAGCCCCTGCCGGCCTCGCCGGCGCGGGCGGCTTCGACACCGGCGTTCAGGGCGAGAAGGTTGGTCTGGAAGGCGATCTCATCGATGACGCCGATGATGCGCGAGACCTCCTGCGAGGATTGCTCGATGCCATGCATGGAGGCGATCGCCTTCTGCACGACCTCGCCGGAGCGCCCGGCATCCTCGGACGCCGCGTTGACGCTGCTTGCCGCCGTACGGGCGTTGTCGGCGCTGGAATTGACCTGGGCGGTCAACTCGTTGAGCGCGGCCGCGGTCTGTTCCAGGCTCGCCGCTTGCTGTTCCGTGCGGCGGGCAAGGTCGGAGGCGCTGTTGCTGATTTCGCCGGTGCCGCCGCCGATATTGCCGACGCTGAGGTTCATCGTGTGCACGGTTTCTTCGAGGCTTGCGAGGGCTTCGTTGAAATCCTGCTTCAGGCTGGCGTATTCGCCGGGAAATTCCTCGGCGATGCGATGGCCGAGATTGCCCTTGGAAAGCTCCGCCAGGCTCTGGCCGAGAATGGTGACGATGCGCCGCTGCAGCGCGACGGTTTCGCTGCGTTCCGTCTCCGAGCGATAACGCTCGCTTTCCGCGGCGCGGCGCTGGTCGTCGGCCTCTGTTTCCAATCGCTTCGCATCGGCAAGCCCAAAGCGAAAGCCTTCGAGCGCCTTGGCGACCGAGCCGATCTCGTCGGTTCCGGTCTGGCCCGTGACAGGCTCGGCGTAGTTGCCGGCGCTGAGGCTGTTGACGCTGGCAACCAATCCGCTGAGCGGCTTCTGCACGAAGCGGCGGACGGCGGCATAGAGGGCCAGCATGACGGCGGCGAGCACCAGGATGCCGCCAATGATCATCATGTAGGTCTGATCACGCACGGGTGCTTCGATCGCGCTATGCGGCACATCGACAAGAACGACCCAGGTGGCGTTGAGGCCGGGCACAGCGAAAGGATAGACGACGCGGTCGAATGCCTCTCCACTGCCATAGGCGAGGTTCTTCAGCAGGCCGGCCGTCGACGAGGTCAGCGCGGCCTTGATGGTCTCGGCGCCATCGCCGTTATAGTCCTTCATCAGCAGCTCTTTGCTCGGCGCCACCAGCCACTTGTTGTCCTGCGAAACCAGCAGCACGCGGCCGGAGCCGAAGGGATGCAGGTTTTGCAGCTTGGTGGACAGCGAGGCGAGCGAAATATCGACGCCGGCCACGCCGATCATCTTGCCGCCGGACATGACCGGATAGGCGATCGAGCTCATGGTCGTCGGAACTTCGGTGCCTTCGGCCATATAGGGCGGGGTGATCGCGCCCTTGCCGCTGTCGGCGGCGAGCTTCCACCATGCGGCGGTGTAGTCGTTGTCGAAGGTGGAGTACTGGATGCCGCCATCCCTGGTCTTTGACCAATAGGGTGTAAACGCGCCCTTGTCGTTGACGCCCTGGTCCTTGTTGTTGGCAAGTTCTGTCGTCTTGCCGTCGAATGTGCCGAGCTGCTCGCAGAACCAGCTGCCGAAGGCGAAAGCGTTCTGCTCGACATTGGCCTTGAGGATATTGATGACACCCTTGCGATCGAAGCTGTGGCCCTCGTGGCCACGGCCGATCACGGCGGCCATCGAGCGGGCCGCGCTGGCAAGTTCGCCGACATTGGCGGCGATTTCGTTGGAGATGGATTTGGCCTCGCTATTGGCCTGATCCATCGTCAGCGTCTGGACACGATCGCGTGTCTGGGAAATCAGCAGGAAATTGGAGACGAACAGGACGAGCGCGATTGCCAGCCCGGTGACCAGGATGAGCTTGGCCGCAAGCGACTTCATACGAAAGATGGACATCATTTCCTCGAGAGAACGATGCGTCGGATGCACATTATCCGGATGCAAGGTCGGCACAGGATGGCCCTGTCATGGGGCCGCCGGGAGGGCGTCTGCCACCGCCAGACGGCGATACACGGCAGACGAGAGGAGGATGATGGCGAAGCGGAAAAATTTAATTAACTTGCTTTGCTGAAATATCCCGTTTGCAGGCGATTTCGCCTGCAAACGGGATACTCGAGCACAGTGGGTCTCAAAGACGCGCGGCGACGTCGCTTGCAACCGGAATGGCAGGCTGGGCGCCGGGCTTCAGGCAGGCAAGCGAACCGGCGACGGCGGCGCGGCGCAAGCTCGCGTGGAAATCCAGACCCTGGTCGAGGCTGGCGGCGAAATAGCCGCAGAAGGTATCGCCGGCGCCGACGGTATCGACCGGCTCGATGACGAGGCCCTTGGCGCGCGAAAGCTCGCCATTGCGGATGGCGATGACGCCGTCGCCGCCGAGCGTGACGATGAATGTCTGCCCGGTCTCGGTATGCAGGCGGACAAGCGCCGCCTCACGGTCGCTAGCCGACATATTGTCCTGGCCGGCGAGCAGCTCGAATTCGGTTTCGTTGGCGATGACGATGTCGGCGAGACGCCCGAGGCGTGCTGCTTCGGGAATGAGCGGCGCGAGATTGAGAACCGTGCGAACGCCCTTGGCCTTGGCGGCAGTCAGCGCCGTTTCGACGGCCGCAACCGGGATTTCGAATTGCAGCATCAGCGTATCGCTAGGGCTCAATGCATCGACGACGGCGGTCGCATCTTCGGCCGTCTTCGTGCCGTTGGCGCCGGGAACGACGGCGATCATGTTCTCGCCGTCACCGCCGACCAGGATCAGCGCCGTGCCGGTCGGTTCGGAAACATGGGCCACAGTGGAGAGATCGGTGCCGGCAGCGTCGAGCAGGGCAAGGGCAGGCTCGGCGAAACCGTCATTGCCGACGGCGCCGGTCAGGCGCACGGTCGAACCGGCACGGCGCGCGGCCAGCGCCTGGTTGGCGCCCTTGCCGCCGGCGGCGGTGGAAAAGCCGTTGCCGGCCACCGTCTCGCCCGGCTTCGGCAGGCGGTCGGTGGTGGCGATGAGGTCCATGTTGATGGAGCCGAAAATGGTGATCATGGGATGTCCTGCCCTGCTTGCTGGTCGCACATGATCCTGTCACAAAAGCTATTCGTGCTTTTGCGGATCACGCGCTGATTTGGCGCGACACTGCCCGAAGCGGTCAGTCCTCGTCAACCACCCTTAGCTTGAGCTGGCCGGTGCGATTGTCGATCGGTTTCGGGCGATCCTCGGCGGCGGGTTTTGCAGGCTCGCCAGCGGCCTCGAATTCCAGCGCTTCTATCCGCTCGCCGCGCCGCGCCAGCTTGTCGGCGGAAGTGACGATCATGTCGACATCCTTCTGCGCCATGGCAAAATGCCCCTGCAGCTTGCGCACCCGCTCGTCCAGGCGCGAGAGGTCGTCCATCAGATGCGTCACTTCACCCTGGATTACATGCGCCTGCTCGCGCATGCGTTGATCCTTCAGCACAGCCTGGATCACCTGGATCGACAGCATCAGCAGCGACGGCGAAACAATGACGATGCGCGAGCGCTGTGCCTTCTGCACGATCGCTTCGAAATTCTCGTGGATTTCGGCGAAGATCGATTCGGAGGGAACGAACAGGAAGGCCGTGTCCTGCGTCTCTCCCTGGATGAGATATTTCTCGGCGATATCGCGGATATGCACCTCGAGATCCCGGCGGAATTGCTGCGCGGCGATCTTGCTATGCTCCGGGCTTGTAGCAGTGGCGTTGCGAATGGCATTCCAGGCTTCCAGCGGAAATTTGGCATCGACGACCAGCGGCGGCGAGCCGTTCGGCATACGCACGGTGCAGTCCGGCCGCGAGCCGTTGGACAGCGTCGGCTGGAAGGCATAGGCGCCCATCGGCAGCCCGTCGGCAATGATCGTCTCCATGCGCGCCTGTCCGAAGGCGCCGCGGGTCTGCTTGTTGGAGAGGATCGCCTGCAGGCCGACGACATCCTTCGCCAGCGACTGGATATTGGTCTGCGCCGCGTCGATGACGGCCAGCCGCTCCTGCAGGCGGCGCAGGTTCTCATGTGTCGAGCGCGTCTGTTCGCCGATCGTCGCCGTTACCCGCTGCGACATGCCATCCAGACGCTGACCAATGGCCTGATTGAGCTCCGCCTGCCGCGAGCCGAACACCTCGGTCATGGCGGCAAGCCGCCCCTGCATCTCCGCCTGCGCCCTGAGGATCGCCGCCATGTTGTGCTCGGCATCCTCGGCCCGCAGCATGTCCTCCTCCGACTGTCGCCCCCTGCCATTGATGACAAGGACGATGACGGCGATCAGAAGAAGGATGACAAGGCCGGTCAGGGCCGGGACTGCGGGAATCTCTTGGCCGAGGAGGGTAAAGGACATGATATCGTATATACTCGTGGGACTCGTAACGGAACCATAACAAAATCGCCGGGAATATCCAGATCAAAACGTGAACAAAATTTCATGGGGCCGCCATTGACCTGCGGATGCCGGCGTTGAAAAAACACGCTTCGACTGCCATCTAGAGAATTCCATCGCGCCAAAAGATGCGTTATGGGAAACGTCATGACGATCAAGCCACTCATCATTTTGCCCGATCCGCTGCTTCGCCAGGCTTCCAAGCCCATCGAGCGGGTCGATACCGAAATTCTGCGCCTTGCCGACGACATGTTGGAAACCATGTACGACGCGCCGGGCATCGGCCTTGCCGCTGTCCAGGTTGGCGTTCCGCGCCGTTTGCTGGTGATCGACATCGCGCGCGAAGGCGAGGACAAGCAGCCGCTGGTCTTCATCAACCCCGAGGTCGTCGCCTCGTCGGATGAGCGTTCGGTTTACGAAGAGGGCTGCCTCTCCATTCCGGATTATTACGCCGAAGTCGAACGCCCGGCCCGCGTCACCGTCAAGCATATCGACCGCGATGGCAAGGAACAGATCGTCGAAGCCGACGGCCTGCTCGCCACCTGCCTGCAGCACGAGATCGACCACCTGAACGGCGTGCTGTTCATCGACTATATCTCGCGCCTGAAGCGCGACATGGTGATCAAGAAATTCACCAAGGCGGCCAAGTCGAAGGCGCTCTGAGACGAACGTTGAAAAATGGGACCGAAGTGCATATGATATCAATGATATCATAGTGGAGGCGCTGATGGCCGATATCTTAGTCAGAGATGTATCCGAAAACTTGAAGCGAGAACTTAGCGAAGAGGCGAAGCGAGCCGGTCGCAGCATTTCGGAGGAAATTAAGATTCAAGTTCGGAAGGGCCTCAATGTCACACGATCGGAAAATAGTGCGAAGGCTGCTTCCACGCTAAGCCAGTTACGTTCCGCCTTTGCCGGCTTTGCGTTAAGCGATGAGGAGCATCGCGAACTCATGTCAGCCACAGATGAGGCTCGCCGCAAAGAGGCTGAACGCCGTGGTTCCGAATGATTGTTCTTGATACGAACGTGGTTTCGGAGATCACGAAGGCGAATTTGTCTCCGAACGTTGGCGAATGGTTTGAGCGACAGGATATGGAGAGCCTCTATCTTTGCTCTCCGATTTTAATGGAATTGTCCTATGGGGCGGAAAAGGTGCTGCTGAGGGATCGTTCGGAACGATTCTTCGAAGGTCTCGATTATCTTATGGGGCATCAATTTGCGGGTCGCATTTTGCAGCTTGATCAAGACAGCGCGCTGCTGACGGGCCGCATTCGTGCTCGTCGCGAACGGATCGGCCACCAGATTTCCGTTCAGGACGCCATGATCGCTGCCATTTGTCTAACTCATGGCGCAACTTTGGCGACCCGGAACATAAAAGACTTCCAGGGGCTTGATATCAGGCTCGTAAACCCGTTTGAAGGCGGCTAGGCACGATCCCAAAAGGTGCGAAGCGGTTTTTGGACAAGATCATGCCAAACTAGATACCTCTTAGCCGGACGGATCGCATGTCGCTCAGCATCATCTTTATGGGAACGCCCGAATTTTCCGTGCCGACGTTGCGGTCGCTGATCGACGCCGGTCATAAGATCCGTGCCGTCTATACGCAGCCGCCGCGGCCCGGCGGGCGGCGTGGGCTCGATCTGCAGAAGTCGCCGGTGCATCAGGCGGCAGAGCTCTTGGGCCTGCCGGTATTCACGCCGGTCAATTTCAAGGATCCGGACGAGCGCCAGCGTTTTCGCGAGCTCGACGCCGATGTCGCCGTGGTCGTGGCCTATGGCCTGTTGCTGCCCGAGGCGATTCTCACCGGCACGCGGCTCGGCTGCTACAACGGCCATGCCTCGCTGCTGCCGCGCTGGCGCGGGGCGGCGCCCATCCAGCGGGCGATCATGGCCGGCGACAAGAAGACCGGCATGATGGTGATGAAGATGGACAAGGGCCTCGATACCGGCCCGGTCGCTCTGACCCGCGAAGTCGAAATCGGCGAGACCATGACTGCCGGCGAGTTGCACGACAAGCTCATGCTGACCGGTGCCAAGGCGATGGCCGAGGCGATGAACAAGCTCGAATACAATGAACTGCCGCTGACCGAACAGCCCGCCGAGGGCGTCGTCTATGCCGCCAAGATCGACAAGGGCGAGACCCGCATCGATTTCAGCAAACCGGCCGCCGATGTTCACAATCATATTCGCGGACTGTCGCCCTTTCCCGGCGCCTGGTTCGAAGCGGAGATCGCCGGCCGGCCGGAGCGCATCAAGGTGTTGGGTTCCGAGCGTGCCGAGGGCAAGGGTGCTGCCGGCGAAGTGCTGACCGACGATCTGGCGATTGCCTGCGCCTCCGGTGCTGTCAGGCTGACGAAGCTGCAGAAGGCCGGGGGCAAGCCGATGGCCGCGGCCGATTTCCTGCGCGGCACGCCGATTGCACCGGGCACGATACTGGCGGCGGGACCTGCCTGATGCCGCGTTACCGTATGACCGTCGAATATGACGGTATCCCCTATGTCGGCTGGCAGCGTCAGGACAATGGTCCTTCGGTGCAGGGCGCGATCGAGCGCGCCATTCTGTCGCTGACGGGGGAAAAGGTTTCCATTCGTGGCGCGGGACGCACCGATTCCGGCGTGCATGCCATGGGCCAGGTTGCCCATGCCGATCTTTCCAAGGAATGGAAACAGCACACGCTGCGCAATGCGCTGAACGCCCATCTGCGGCTTGCCGGCGACCGTGTCGCCATCCTCGATGTCACGGAAGTCGATGCCAGTTTCGACGCCCGCTTCTCGGCGATCCGCCGGCACTATCTCTATCGCATCATCGTTCGCCGCGCGCCGCTGGCGCTGGAGGCCGGGCGTGCCTGGTGGGTGCCGAAGGATATGGATCACGAGGTCATGCATGCGGCGGCGCAGACGCTGGTCGGCCGGCATGATTTCACGACGTTCCGCTCGGCGCATTGCCAGGCCAACAGCCCGGTACGCACGCTCGATCGGCTGGATGTGACGCGCAATGGTGAACTGATCGAGATCCGCGCCACGGCACAAAGCTTCCTGCACAACCAGATCCGTTCCTTTGCCGGAACGCTGAAGCTCGCGGGCGAGGGCAAGTGGACGCCGGATGATGTGCGCGCTGCATTGGATGCGCGTGACCGCAAGGCCTGCGGTCCTGTCGCGCCGCCGGACGGGCTCTATTTCATGCAGGTGGATTATCGCGACGATGCCGGGGTCGCACCGCCGATCCCCGACGACGAGTCCGACGATTCGTGAGATGCTCCATTTGGGTATGGGCGGAGCGAGACACTATGTCGCGCACCGCACTTGTCACGGCATAATCAATAGCTTATAGCCCTGCCGCGGGAGGATCGACAGCCGAATGATATGAGGTTTGCGATGCCCAACAATCCCAAGAGCATCAACACGCGCGCCGAACGCTCTCCCACCATTGCGATGAGCCGGCGGCAACTTCTTGGATCCGCAGCCGCCAGCGCCGCTGCTTTCAGCCTTCCTGCATTGCCGAGTTGGGCCGCACCTGCCGAGAAGGCAGTGGATGTCCTGCTTGTCGGCGGTGGCATCATGAGTACGACGCTCGGTGTTCTCCTGACCGAGCTGGAGCCGTCCTGGACGATCGAAATGATCGAGCGGCTCGACGATGTCGCATTGGAAAGCTCCAACGGCTGGAACAATGCCGGGACCGGCCATTCGGCCTTGGCCGAACTCAACTATACGCCCCAGGACGAGAACGGCACCGTCCATATCAGCAAAGCGGTCGAGATCAACGAATCCTTCCAGATCTCCCGCCAGTTCTTCGCCCATCAGGTGGACGTGGGTGTTCTGAAAAACCCGCGTTCCTTCATCAATTCCACGCCTCATATGAGCTTTGTCTGGGGTGACAAGAATACGGACTTCCTGGAAAAGCGTCACCAGGCGCTGAAGGCAAGCCCGCTGTTTTCCGGCATGAAATTCTCGCGCGATCACGATGAGATCGCGAAATGGGTTCCGCTCATGATGGAAGGGCGCGACCGCTCTCAGAACATCGCGGCCACATGGTGCCCGCTCGGAACCGACGTGAATTTCGGCGAGATCACCCGGCAATATGTCGCGCATCTCAAGAGCCAGTCGACCTTCAAGCTGCATACTTCCTCGGAAGTGCAGGAGATTCAGCGCAACGAGGACGGCACTTGGCGCGTCACCTATGCTGATACCAAGGACGGCTCCAACAAGGGCACGATCAACGCGAAGTTCCTGTTCCTCGGCGCCGGTGGCGCCGCTCTGCCATTGCTCCAGATGTCGGGCATTCCCGAAGGCGACGATTATGCCGGCTTCCCTGTCGGCGGCTCGTTCCTCATCTGCGATAATCCCGATGTCGTGAGCCAGCACCTGGCAAAAGCCTATGGCCAGGCTTCAACCGGTGCACCGCCCATGTCCGTGCCGCATCTCGACACGCGCATGCTGGACGGAAAGCGGGTGGTCCTGTTCGGACCTTTCGCCACCTTCTCCACCAAGTTCCTGAAGGAAGGATCCTTCCTCGACCTGCCGGCCTCGGTGACGCTCGACAATATTTGGCCGATGATCCGGGTAGCCCTGGATGAGTTCAGCCTTGTCGAATACCTGGCGGGCCAGCTGATGCTGTCCGATGAGGACCGTCTGGCGGCGCTGCGCGAATATTTCCCGAAAGCTGAAGCGAAAGATTGGCGCCTGTGGCAGGCCGGTCAGCGCGTTCAGATCATCAAGCGCGACGAAGAAAAAGGTGGCGTCCTGAAGCTCGGGACCGAAATCGTTGCGTCGAAGGACGGCAGCATCGCCGCATTGCTCGGCGCTTCGCCCGGTGCATCCACGGCGCCACCCATCATGCTCGATCTGCTCAGGAAGGTTTTCGCCGAGCGGCTTGCGACGCCCGAATGGCAGGAAAAGGTCCGCAAGATCGTTCCGAGCTACGGCGTGAAACTGAACGAGACTCCTGAGGTGCTTGCCGAGGAATGGGCCGCTACGGCCGATCGTCTGCAACTGGCCATCGCTCCGCCGGCGATCGATACGTCCGTGCTTGCAAAGCCCGATGGGACGAGTGCTCCGAACGGTGCAGTCAAGCATGTTCCGGATATGGCACTCTGATTGTGCTCCGGTACGATCAGCTCTGAGACCGTCTGTGGAATTAGGTCGCGACGCCGTAGCGCTTTGCAAGAGCGCTACGGCTCTTTTCATTTGTGTATCGCTTGAGGGACGGCTTTTGTCGTCGTAGCGAATCTCTCCATTCCGATGGGAATAATACGCCGTCCAATGCCGGAACCGATCAGCTAGCCCGGCGGATAGATTCCGAGGAAGCGCTGCAGAAAATCCGTCAGCAGCATGGTCGGGATCAGCAGCACCAGCGTCAGGGTGCCGATGAAGAGCGGATGCGTACCGCAGATCATCCTGAGGACGCGGGCGAGCGAAAAGATGATCGCCATCATCAGCGCCAGCCACAGGATGGCCACCAGCCCGCTGGAGCCGGGGATGAACGCGAGCAGCGCGATCAGCAGGGCATTGAGATAGGACGTCGGCAGGCCGAGCCAGTTGACGACGACGACGACAGGCGCGAATTTGTCGCCGAAGCGAAAGATCATCATCAGCACGCCGGCGAGAACCAGCGGTGTCAGCCAGCTTGCCGCCTCGACCAGGGCGAGCCGGAAGAAGAAGGCCATCCCGGTTGCGGTTTCCGGCGGCATGGCGGTGAGATAGGCCTGCTGCCACCAGAGCCAGGAAATGCCGATCGACGGCAGGCTCCAGAGGATCGCCCAGAAGGAGCGCAGCATGCCGCGGTCCGATATGTCGAGATACTGGAAGCCGCGCGCGTCCATGCGCAGCAGCAGCCACAGGCCCGCCAGATAGTATTGGACTTCCTTAAAGCTCGGCATTCGCAAACCAGCGCTGAATAAAGGTCTCGTAGATCTCGGTCAGGGTTTCGAGATCCGACAGCGCCACCCGTTCGTCGACCATGTGCATGGTCTGGCCGACTAGGCCGAACTCCACGACGGGGCAATAGTCCTTGATATAGCGCGCGTCCGAGGTGCCGCCGGTCGTCGAAAGCGTCGGCGTGTGGCCGGTGACGTTTTCGATTGCCGAGGAAAGCGAGGCGATCAGGGCATTGTTGCGCGTCAGGAAGACCTGGCTCGGGCGTTCTGACCAGGTGATATCGTATTTAGTCGGCTCACGGCCAGGGCGGAGCGACTGGTTGGCTGCAGCGGCATCGAGGCGGGCGAGGATTTCCGCCTTCAGGGTCTCGGCAGTCCATGTGTCGTTGAAGCGGATGTTGAAAGCGGCGGTCGCCTTGGCGGCGATGACGTTGGTGGCGGCATTGCCGACATCGATCGTGGTCACTTCGAGGTTCGACGGCTGGAAATTGTCGGTGCCGGCGTCGAAGGGCGGGTCGAGCAGCGCCTCGGTCAATTTGACGATGCTGCGCACCGGATTGTCGGCGAGATGCGGATAGGCGGCATGGCCCTGCACGCCATGAACGGTCAGGAAGCCGGAAAGCGACCCGCGGCGGCCGATCTTGATCATGTCGCCGAGCCGGTCGGGATTGGTCGGCTCGCCGACGAGGGAGGCGTCCCATTGCTCGCCGCGCTCGGCTGCCCATTGCAGCAGCTTGACCGTGCCGTTGATAGCCGGGCCTTCCTCGTCGCCGGTGATGAGGAAAGAGATGGAGCCGGCAGGCGGCCCGTGCTTTTCGATATGGCGGGCGGCGGCGGCGGCAAAGCAGGCGATGCCGCCCTTCATATCGACCGCGCCACGGCCGAAGAGGTCGCCACCGTCGATATCGGCGGCAAAGGGCGGATGGCTCCAGGCGCCGGCGTCGCCGACCGGAACGACGTCCGTATGGCCGGCGAACATCAGATGCGGCCCCTCCGTGCCGAGGCGGGCATAGAGGTTCTCGATATCGGGCGTGCCCGGTTCCCTGGCCGTCATGCGCTCCACCTTGAAGCCGAGCGGCAGCAGCATGTCGGCGAGCGCGGTCAGCGCGCCGCCCTCGGCCGGCGTCACGGACGCGCAGCGGATCAGGGTTTGCAGATTGGCGACGGGATCGGTGACAGTCATCGGAGGCTACTTATCCGGGGCGAGATGGCAAGGCGATGGCGAAGCTATGGCAACTGGCGGGCGATTATTGTCTGAGAACTTCCGCCGCGGTTCCAGCCGATCATGATCGTACGGAGCCGTCACCCAGCCGGCATGTGGGAGCGTACCCCAGGAGGCGCGCTCCCGGAACCATATCAATCGCGCAGCAGTTCGTTGATGCCGGTCTTGGAGCGGGTCTTTTCATCGACGCGCTTGACGATGACGGCGCAATAGAGGCTGGGAGCCGGCTGGCCGTTCGCCATGGTATTGCCGTTCGGCAGCGCGCCGGCGACGACGACGGAGTAGGGCGGCACTTCGCCATAGGTGATCTCGCCGGTGGCGCGGTCGACGATCTTGGTCGACTTGCCGATGAAGACGCCCATGCCGAGCACGGAGCCTTCGCGGATGATGCAGCCCTCGACCACTTCCGAGCGGGCGCCGATGAAGCAATTGTCCTCGATGATCGTCGGGCCGGCCTGCATCGGCTCCAGTACGCCGCCGATGCCGACGCCGCCCGAGAGATGCACATGCTTGCCGATCTGCGCGCAGGAGCCGACGGTCGCCCAGGTGTCGACCATGGTGCCTTCGCCGACATAGGCGCCGAGATTGACGAAGGACGGCATCAGGATGGCGTTCGGGGCGATATAGGCCGAGCGGCGGACGACGGCGTTCGGCACGGCGCGGAAGCCTGCCTCGCGGAAGCGGTTCTCGCCCCAGCCTTCGAACTTCGACGGCACCTTGTCCCACCAGGTCGAGCCGCCGGGGCCGCCGTCGACGATCTGCATGTCGTTCAGGCGGAAGGAAAGCAGCACGGCCTTCTTGAGCCACTGGTTGACCGTCCAGTTGCCGTCGGAACCACGCTCGGCCACGCGCGCCTTGCCGCTGTCGAGCAGGTTCAGCGCGGTTTCCACGGCGTCGCGAACTTCGCCGCGCGTCGAGACGTTCACATTGTCGCGATTTTCAAAGGCCGCCTCGATGGCGTTTTCGAGAGTGGCGAGATCGGTGGCGCTCATGAGAATTCCTTAAACTTCAATGGCTATCGTTGCTGTCGCAAGAGGGTGCGGAGATACGGTCGATTGGTCCTACAGCATGGGCCTGAAAAATGGAATGATTTTTCGGTGCGGATTAAGCTTGGATTCAAGGCGTTAGAGGGGCATATGCGATGCTCGGCCGCTTGCGCTGCGGTGTATGGCGGCCCTTGAAGGACCGATCGAAAGGCATTGGAAATGAGCAAGGCGAAGAATGGCAGGCTGAGGCGCAAGGATGGGGTATGGGATCCCTTGAAGACGAGCTCGGCCGACAAGCAGCGGGCTGAATCCGTTCCGAAGACGCCGCAGTCGATGTCGCCGTCCTATCGTCTCGCCTATGCGGACGAGGATTTTCTCTGCCGCGAGGAGCTGCGGCCGATCCGGCTACAGCTCGAACTCCTGAAGACCGAGATGTATCTCACCGAGCGCGGCATCAAATCGACGGTGGTGATGTTCGGCGGCGCACGCATTCCCGCTCCCGGCGCCAGCGCATGGGCGGCGCGCAACGACGTGCAGCGGGCCAATCTCGAAGCAGCCTCCGTTTATTACGAGGAAGCGCGCAAGTTCGCCCGACTGTGTTCACGCTATTCCGCCGGCTTCGATTTCCATGAATATGTCGTGGTCACCGGCGGCGGTCCCGGCGTCATGGAGGCGGGCAATCGCGGCGCTTCCGAGGAAGGTGCGCCCTCTATCGGCCTCAACATCGTGCTGCCGCACGAGCAGGCACCGAATGTCTATGTGACGCCGGAGCTCAGTTTCAATTTCCATTATTTCGCGATTCGCAAGATGCATTTCATGGTGCGTGCCAAGGTGATAGCGGTGTTTCCGGGCGGGTTCGGCACGCTGGACGAACTGTTCGAATGCCTGACGCTGATCCAGACCGGCCGCATGGAACGCCTGCCGCTGCTCCTGTTCGGTGAAAAATTCTGGCGCAATATCATCAATTTCGATGCGCTCTCCGAATTCGGCACCATCGCGCCCGACGACGTCAAGCTGATCAGCTTCGTCGACACGGCCGAGGAAGCCTGGAAGATCGTCTCGGATTTCTACGAGCTGGACAACGGACATTGATAAACAGAAGCCCGCCGTCGCATCGCGAGGGCGGGCTCTTCGGATAAGATTATCCGTATCGACCGGTTTACAGCAGCGGGCGGTCCGGCATGTCGTCCAGCGAGATCACGCCGTCATGGTTGCGGTCCATGCGGTCGAAGAACCTGTTGGCGGCGTCTTCGGCTTCCTGTTTGCTGATCTGACCGTTTTCGTCCTTGTCGATGCGGTGGAACAACATCATGCCGCGCATGAATCCGGCTTCATGCATGAAGCGGCCATGCGGTCTGTGATGACGCGGGCCGTTGTCACCCTTGTTGTCGTTCTGAGCTTGATCGCCTTTGGTCTGATCGTTCTGGGCCTGGTCGTTGGCCTGATCGTCGTTGGCCTTGGCGTGTGCGGCCTTCCATTCCTTGATGCGTTCCTGACGATAGGCGCGCACTTCGCCGGGGGTGATCTCGCCGTCGTGGTTCGTGTCGATCTGATCGAAGATCTTGTCGACGCCGGCCTTGACTTCGTCCTTGGTGATCTTCGTGTCGCCAGGCTGGCCGAACTGCTTCAGCATGCGCACATAGGCGATTTCCGGCGAAAAGCGCGGACCGTCTCGACCATCCCTGCCGTCGTGGCCTCGTGGCGCGGCAAAGCTTGCCTGCGCCGCAGCGCCGACCAGAAGAGCTGCGGAAAGGCCCGCCAGAAGAAGTTTTTTCCCGTTCATCGTTTTTCCTTTCGTGTCGAGGAATGGTCAAACGATACGGTTGGCGGCCGGAAACGGCCAATTAAACATCGGTAAGGCGGATGAAACTTTCGTAACCCGATCCTAATGAATCGTTAAACCAACGCTTTGAGGAAGACCGTGAGGTCGTCGGTCACATAGTCGATATGCTCGTCATCGCCGGTGGTCTTTTCCCACCATTCGACGACGGTGCCTTCGAGGTTCTGCGGCACGAGCAGGACCGTCTTCATGCCGAGTGCCTTCGGCACTGTGAGATTGCGTGGCAGGTCCTCGAACATGACGGCCTGCTTCGTATCCACCCGATTGAGGCTCATGAACTTGTCGTAGGTGCTGCCGGCCGGTTTCGGCACGTAATCCGCCGCGACGATGTCGAAGATATCGTCGAAGTGATCGAGGATGCCGAGCGCGCCGGCGGCCGCCTGCGCATGGCTGACGCTGCCATTGGTGAAGATGAACTTGCGTCCCGGCAGCGCCTTGATGGCGGCGGCCAGCTCCGGTTGCGGCATCAGCGCCGAATAGTCGATCGCATGCGCCTTCTCAAGGAAGTCGTTGGGGTCGATGCGATGATGGATCATCAGCCCCTGCAATGTCGTTCCGTGCTCGAGATAATACTGCTTTTGCAGCTTGCGCGCCTCGTTCCGCTCCATCTGAAGGAGCGCCGAAACATAGGCCGTCATGTTCTTGTCTATCTGCGCGAACAAATCGACATGATGCGGATAGAGCGTATTGTCGAGGTCGAACACCCAGTCTCGGATATCGGAGAAATCGGCGGGACGGGGCAGCGTTTTTGTCTGGGTCATGGCGGCGTTATGGCATGTGTCGTCGCCCGAGGAAAAGCAAAATATGCCGGCTGGCTATATGAGAAATGCTGCGGACATTGCCAGCAGTTACAATGCAGACTATGGTTTTTTCGGTTGAATTCCGGGGTGTTGCGCTAGTTTCCTGGTTGAGGAGGAGCTTGGAGCTTCTTCGGATGCAACGGATGGATTCTGCCCGGTCGGGCTTTGGCGAAGGGGGATGCGATGAGTCAAGTGGAAAAGGCAGAGGAGTTCGCGCGGCTGCATCGGAAGGGCGATCCGCTGATCCTCTTCAATATATGGGACGCCGGTTCGGCCAAGGCGGTCACCGAGGCCGGCGCCAAGGCGCTGGCGACGGGAAGCTGGTCGGTCGCCGCGGCCAATGGCTTCGGTGACGGCGAGGCCGTGCCGCTGTCGCTGCTGGCGGTGGCCACCCGCCTGATTTCCGTGACGAGCCACCTGCCGCTCTCCGTCGATTTCGAGGGCGGCTATGCCGTGGAGCCCGGCGCCGTCGCCACCAATGTCGAGAAGATCATGGATCACGGTGCCATCGGCATCAATTTCGAGGATCAGGTGATCGGCGGCCGCGGCGTTCATCCGATCGAGACGCAGGCGGCCCGCATTCGCGCTATCCGCGAGATGGCCACCAGGCGGGAAATGCCGCTGTTCATCAACGCCCGCACCGATCTTTTTCTGCAGGAGAGCGATACGGCGCACCATCAGCTGCTGCTCGACGAGGCCTATCGCCGCGCCGACGCCTTTGCCGAGGCCGGCGCCAGCGGCTTCTTCGCGCCGGGTCTTGTCGATGCGGGGCTGATCGAAGCCCTTTGCGATCGCTCGCCCTTGCCGGTCAATATCCTGGTGCGCCCGGCAACCCCGGACAACGTCACCATGGCCGGTCTCGGCGTCAGCCGCATCAGCTACGGCCCCGCACCCTACCGGACGGCGATGGGAATGCTGAAGAGCGAGGCGGAAGCGCTCTATCGGCAGGAATGATCAAGCTCGATCGAGGCGACCCGCAAGCGTGCCTGCGGGTGGGCACAGGTTCCTATCAGGGAACGATCAGCGTGCCAGCGCCGTGCTCGGTGAAGATTTCGAGCAGTACGGAATGGGCGGTCTTGCCGTTGAGGATGACGACGCCCTGGACGCCTGCCTTGATGGCGTCGATGCAGGTCTCGACCTTCGGGATCATGCCGCCGGAAATCGTGCCGTCGGCGATCAGCGCATGCGCCTGGGCAACGGACAGTTCCTTGATCAGCTGGCCCTGCTTGTCGAGCACGCCCGGAACGTCGGTGAGGAAAAGCAGGCGGGTGGCGCTGAGCGCGCCGGCGATTGCGCCGGCAAAGGTATCGGCATTGATATTGTAGGTGGCGCCGTCGCGGCCGGGAGCGACCGGAGCGATGACGGGGATCATTTCCGACTTGGCGAGCAGGTCCAGCAGGGTGCGGTCGACTTCGACCACTTCGCCGACGAAGCCGAGATCGAGCACGCGCTCGATGTTGGAGTCCGGGTCCTTGATGGTCTTGCGCGCCTTTTCGGCGAAGACCATATTGCCGTCCTTGCCGCAAAGGCCGATCGCCCATTCGCCGGTCTGGTTGATCAGCGCGACGATTTCCTTGTTGATCGAGCCGGCGAGCACCATCTCGACGATCTCGACCGTCTTTTGATCGGTGACGCGCAGCCCGCCCTCGAATTTCGATTCGATGCCCATCTTCGTCAGCATGGCGCCGATCTGCGGGCCGCCGCCGTGGACGACGATCGGGTTGACACCCGACTGCTTCAGGAGCGCGATATCGGCCGCGAACGCTTTGCCGAGCTCGGCATTGCCCATGGCATGGCCACCGTATTTCACCACGATGGTCTTGTTTTCATAACGCTGCATGTAGGGCAGGGCCTGGGCAAGCAGGCTGGCCTGGAGTTCGCTTTGGGCTTCGGACATGGGGCACCCCTTGGAATTGTTCGCGGCCTTTTATCTCAAGTTTTTGACAGAGGGAATAATGATGACAAGATTAGTTTTTATTGCGTCACGTTGCCTCTGTCGTGTTTCAATCCCCAAGCGGGCCTGTCGGGGCCGAACGAGGCCCGCAAGACAGTGCAGGGATAGGGAAGGCGGATTGACAGCTGCATGGAAGAGTTGGAAGCTGATTCAATTCAGGCCGTTTGCCGTGTCTATGTTAAAGGACTGAATGAGCAGGAGCTTGCCGAGCAACATGCGGTACCTTTGAATACCATGCGTACCTGGCTGCGCCGAAGCCTGATTAGACTGAGAGAGTGCATGGACCGATGAGTTCGTCCGATCAAAGCAAGGGAGGCCGCTCCCGCGATGAAGTCCTGGCCGGAGAATACGTGCTCGGCGTGCTGTCATTGGAAGATCGGCAGAAAGTGGAGCGGCGTATGCGCAGCGATCGCCAGTTCGCCGCCATCGTCAGCCGCTGGGAGCAGAATCTTTCCGGCTTCAACGACGATTATGAGATGGTCGCGCCGGTGGCCCCGGTGTTTCCCAAGATCGAGAAACGCACGTTCGGAGAAACCGCTTTCGGCGCCCATCTCTGGAATTCGTTATTGCTCTGGCGCTCGATCGGCTTTGGCGCGCTGTTTCTCGTAACCGGCGTCCTGGTGTTCACCATCACCAACAATGCTCCTCAGCCGTCGTCCGGCAAGCAGCTCATTGCAGCCCTGGCCGCACAAAACAATCCCGTCGATCTCCTGGCAAATTATGACGCCGCCAGCGGTCGGCTGAAGGTGGCGCCGGTCGCCGCCGGCCAGCCACAGGAAAAATCGCTGGAACTCTGGCTGATCCGCGGCAGCGATCCGGCCGAGGCACTCGGCATCTTGCCGCAGACAGGCGAGGGCGAGATCGTCCTGCCGCCGGAGCTTCACGGCAAGCTCACGGAAGGCGCGATCGTCGCCGTCAGCGTCGAGCCGTTCGGCGGTTCGCCCACCGGCAAGCCCACCGGCAATGTCATTGCCTCCGGCACGATCCATCTGCCCTGAAGGATTTTCTTCCAAGATAAAGACGCCGCCATCGGCCGAACTGCGACCGCATGCCGCCTGGAATCAGACGGCGATGCCGACGGTCAGCCCGATGGCATCGCGCAGTTCCTGCAGGCCCACGCCCTTTTCCGAGGAGGTGGCGAGGATGCCGGGATAGGCGGCGGGGCGCTTGCGGATCTTTTCGGCGGTATCGGCCAGCAGCTTCGGCAGACCCGCCTCCTTGATCTTGTCGGTCTTGGTCAGCACGATCTGATAGGAAACGGCGGCCTTGTCGAGCAGGCCCAGGACCTCCTCGTCGTTCTTCTTGATGCCGTGGCGGCTGTCGATCAGCACATAGACGCGCTTCAGCGTCGTGCGTCCCCGCAGATAGTCGAACACCAGTCTCGTCCAGGCATCCACCTGTTCCTTCGGGGCTTCGGCATAGCCGTAGCCGGGCATGTCCACCAGGGCCATCGGCGGCAGGTCGCCGCCTTCGCCGGAAAAGCCGTCGGGAACGAAGTAGTTGAGCTCCTGCGTGCGGCCCGGCGTGTTCGAGGTGCGCGCCAGACCCTTGTGGCCGACCAGCGCATTGATCAGCGACGACTTGCCGACATTCGAGCGGCCGGCGAAGGCCACTTCAAAAGGCCCCTCCGGCGGCAGGAATTTCATCGCCGGCACGCCGCGGATGAAGATCCACGGGCGCCCGAAAAGCGGCTTGTCGTCTTTTGTCGTCTGTTCTGCCATGCTGCTTAAGGTTTTCCGGTTCAATTGGCTGACTGGCTTCGGGGTTTTGCCGCCGAAAGTCAAGTTTTGATCGGTGTATGGCGTGAGCTTCAAAAGAAAAGCCCCGCCGAGGCGGGGCTTGAATGCCTTATTTCGATGGCGCCGGTTTTCGTTTGAAGAGGCCCTTCAGATTGTCGAAAAGCTCCACCTTCACGCCATGGCGCTTCATGATGATCGACTGCTGGATCACCGAGAGCGTGTTGTTCCAGGCCCAGTAGATCACGAGACCGGCCGGGAAGCTTGCCAGCATGAACATGAACACCAGCGGCATCCAGTTGAAGATCATCGCCTGGGTCGGGTCCGGCGGCGTCGGGTTCATGCGCATCTGCAGGAACATGGTGACGCCCATGATCAGCGGCCAGACGCCGAGATGCAGGATGGTCGGAGCCGTGAACGGCAGCAGGCCGAAGAGGTTGACGATCGAAGTCGGATCGGGAGCGGAAAGGTCCTGAATCCAGCCGAAGAACGGCGCGTGGCGCATCTCGATGGTGATGTAGATCACCTTGTAGAGCGAGAAGAAGATCGGGATCTGCAGGAGCACCGGCCAGCAGCCGGCGATGGGATTGATCTTCTCTTCCTTGTAGAGCTGCATCGTCGCCTGCTGCAGGCCCATGCGGTCGTCACCGAACTTGGCCTTCAGCTCTTCCATCTTCGGCTGCATGCGCTTCATGTTCGCCATCGAGGCGTATTGCTTGCTGGCGAGCGGGAAGAACACCGCCTTGACGACGATGGTCGTGCACAGGATGGCGACGCCGAAATTGCCGAAGAAGCGGAAGAAATAATCCATCAGCTTGAACATCGGCTTGGTGATGAAATAGAACCAGCCCCAGTCGATCAGGCGGTCGAAGCGCGGGATCGAATAGCTCGTCTCATAGCGGTCGATGACCGGCACTTCCTTGGCGCCGGCGAAGACGAGGCTCTTCAGCTCCTGCGACTGGCCGGGGGCGACGGTGACGGCATCCTGCTTATAGTCGGCCTGATAGCGCGGTTGGCCATCGGCGAAATGCGAGAAATGAGCGTCATAGGCGGTCGACTGCGGCGGCACGATCGTGGCTGCCCAGTACTTGTCCGTGATGCCGAGCCAGCCACCGGTCGCCTTCGCGGGGGCGACGGCTTCCTTTTCTGTCGCTGTATATTTGGTCTCGATCAGGCCGTCGTCGCCGATGACGCCGATAAAACCTTCGTGCAGGACATAGGCCGACGGCGTGGTCGGCTTGTTGTAGCGGGTCACGCGGCCGTAGCTCGACAGCGATACCGGCGCCTGGCCGCCATTGGCGATCTTGTCGGTGATCGTGAACATATAGCGTTCGTCGACGGAAATGGTGCGGGTGAAGGTGACGCCCTTGTCGTTGGTGTAGGAGAGCGTCACCGGCGTGGTGTCGGTCAGCTTGTCGCCACCCGAAAGCGTCCACAGCGTCGAAGGGCCGGGAACGGTGCCGGTCGCATCGCTGCCGACATAGCCGAGCTCGGTGAAATAGCCGTCCCTGGTATCCGCCGGGCTGAACAGCGTGATGATCGGGCTGCTCTTGTCGACCGTTTCATGGTAGGCCTTGAGCTGCAGATCGTCGAACCGGGCACCTTCCAGATTGATGGAGCCGGACAGCGCGGGCGTGTCGATGACGATGCGCGACGACGACGACTTGGCAACCGACTGATCGCGGTCGAGCGTCGTCGGTGCGCTCTGGCCGCTCGATGGCAACGCGCCGTTCACGGCGGCGCCAGCGTCCTGGGTCTGCGTCGTCTGAGCCTGCTGCGTCTGCTGCTGCGCCTTGGCGGCGAGTTCGGCCTTGCGCTGCGCCTCGAGGCGAGGGTTCATGTAGAAAAACTGCCAGGCAAGAACAATCAGCACAGACAGGGCAATTGCTATGAAGTAATTGCGTTTGTTTTCCATCATACTTTCCTGGAGCGGTCCGTCTCCGGCCGGCGGTGTTTCGGCCTGGTTTCGATCCGTTGGGCGAGTTCGCTCGCCAGTTTTTCGAAAGGTGCGGTCAGTACATCGCGCCGCGCGACAACCACATAGTCGTGTCCGGGCTGCATTGCAAACCCGGCATGGAGCCGCACGGCTTCTTTCAGCCTGCGCCTCATGCGGTTGCGTTCCACCGCGTTGCCATGTTTTTTGGTAACGGTAAAACCGACGCGGGGTTCGGCATCGGCGAGCTTGCGGTCCAGCACCTCGATGAGGAAAAGGCTTCCTTTGCGCTTTTCACCTTGGCGGACAGCAAGAAACTGCGGCCGGCTTTTCAGCCGCCCGACAGTTTTTTTGGATCGTTCATTCGTCAATTCGCCCGCCATCTTATCGGGCATTCCGGCCCTTAGGCCGAAAGACGCTTGCGACCGCGGGCACGGCGGGCGGAAAGAACCTTGCGGCCGCCTGCAGTGGCCATGCGTGCACGGAAACCGTGACGACGCTTGCGAACAAGCTTGGATGGTTGGTAAGTACGCTTCATTTATTTAAACACCGCGGAGTGCGGCCCTTCTTGAGCTTTGCTTTAAAAGCAAGGAGCGTTGTTGATTATGACGAACGGACTCGGCCCGCAAATGCAGGCTCCATGACCGGACGTGCGCGGGCTTATAAGGATGATAGCCCCGGAAGTCAATTATACCGTCGCAGATTCCTGAAAGCCGGCTCCCAGGCCCAAAGGCGGCTTGTGCTGCCGGCGCGCGGCGACGGCGTGGATCCCGGAGGGTCGATAATTTCGTATTTTATAATATTAAAAATATTATTTTTAGATGTATACTAAGGCATCAAAAGTGTTTCTTAATTTATATTAAAAATAGCGCAATATAACATTAATGATTTTAGTCGATATTTAAGGGCATGTGCGGAAAACCCATGTCTTTCAAGGGTCTCCGCTTCCAGGAGGCATTTCATTGAAAATTCGTGGCAAAATTAATCTGCTTGTATTGGTCATGACCGGTGCCGCGCTTCTGATCGGCGCGACCGCCCTTTATGCCCTGCATCAATATGACCGCAAGCTGCAAGCCTATGAGCACACGGCGAACCGGGCTTACATGGGCGAACATCTGAACCGCGTCGTGACGGCCGTGGTGATGGAAGCGCGTGGTATCTATGCCGCCGCTTCCGCCAAGGATGCCAAGGGCTTTGCCGATGGCTTGATGAGCGATCTTGACGAGATCGACCAGGTGCTGGCCGCCTGGTCGCCTTCGGTCCCCGAGGCGCAGAAAGCCGAATTCTCCAAATTGCAGGCTCGCGCCCAGGAATTCCGCACATTCCGATCCGAGACCGCGAGGCTCGGCGTGACGGACGGTCCGGATGCCGCGGGCAAGCAGGGCAACAATGACGCCAATCGCGCCAATCGCAAAGCCTTCCAGGCCGAGATCGATGCGGTCGTTCAAGCCGACAAGGCCGAGCTTGCCAAGGTCGAAGCCGATATTGCGATCTTCCACCAAGAGGTGCTGTGGGTCGTTCTCGGGACCATGGTTGCGGGCATCGGCGCGGGCGTCGGTCTCGGCATCTATATCGGCACCGTGCATCTCAGCCGTCCGATCCGCAAGGTGACGGAGGCCATCAAGCAGGTGGCGGGCGGCCATTTCGATATCGAGGTTCCCTTTGCCGGACGTCAGGATGAAATCGGCGAGATGGCGGCCGCCGTCGATGTCTTCAAGCAGAACGGCAATGCCATGCGCCGTATGAATGCCGAGGAAACCGCGATGCGCGCCAAGAGCGACGATTTGCAGTCCAGCATGTCGCGCGTGGTTGCGGCGGCGGCGGCGGGCGATTTCAGCCGCCGCATCGACAAGGACTACGAGGACGTCAACCTCAACCGTTTTGCCGGCAACATCAACGAGCTTCTGGCAAGCGTCGATACCGGTGTCGACGAGGTCCGCCGCGTCATTGCGAGCCTTGCGGACGGCGATCTGACCCAGACCATGCGGGGCGAATTCCAGGGTGCCTTCGCCGAACTGCAGCAGAACGTCAATGCCACGCTTTCGACCCTCAAGAACACCATGCGCGAAGTGCGCGAGACGACCGGTTCGATCAACGCCAACACCAATGAACTGCGCCATGCCAGCGACGACCTGTCGCGGCGCACCGAGCAGCAGGCGGCCGCCCTGGAAGAAACCTCGGCAG
The DNA here is from genome assembly GCA_036398815.1 of Rhizobium sp. Classification (GTDB taxonomy): domain Bacteria; phylum Pseudomonadota; class Alphaproteobacteria; order Rhizobiales; family Rhizobiaceae; genus Rhizobium. The sequence continues at coordinate 34,391 of DASWOH010000023.1, forward strand.
CGCTCGACCAGATCACCGCCGTCGTCCAGAGCTCGACCGAGCGGGCGCGGGAGGCGAGCGTCATGGTGACGGAGGCCAAGGAAGATGCCGCTCGTTCCGGCACGGTGGTCCGCAATGCCGTCGACGCCATGGGCCGCATCGAACAGGCATCCGGCGAGATCAGCCAGATCATCGGCGTCATCGACGAGATCGCCTTCCAGACCAATCTGCTGG
>DASWOH010000024.1:0-1864 GCA_036398815.1 Rhizobium sp.
GTCGGTAAAATGGTTGCCCGTCAGCCGAGCTGCTCGGCGATCAGCTTTTCAAGCTCTTTGCGCGTGAGAAGGCAGGGATAGGGCTTCCAGGTCTTGTCAGGCCGGTTGTCGGCCCTGTCGCGCTCATGCGGCTTTATGGCCGCGGCAGCGATGTTCGTTCTGTTCAATAAAATTCCTCTGCTGGTCATTCGACCAGCGTCAATGACAATGGATTGTGGGAGCGCCGTCACGCGATAGTGCGGAGGGCACGGGAGCTACGGTTCGAAGAGTTGCAGGTGGCTAATTTCCTAGCTGCGGCTTCGAGGCGCCACGGATAGTAACGCAGGATCGCAGTCCTCGCCGCCTAAGATAGGGATCGAACAGCGGTGTTACAAGACGGAATATCGAAGCACCGAGGTGCACATGGATATTTCGGGCGCAGCGCGACAGCATTGATGTCGGCCGGGAGCCATCGACCCTGTTCCAGCCGGCGACGGTCACGGATCGCACGGACGGCAAGATAACGCATCTCGACGGGCTGAACCTTAGCCGCGCCGGGTGCTGGCATTCGAGAACGAGGTCTGGTCGAGAGCATGTGACGCTGAAAGGCCCGGGCGACACGCAAGGTTGGTGATGTATTCCATCATCAATGACATTGAGATTTGATATGTTTTGATAAATTCCATCACGCCTGCATTGAGGCTGGCGAAAACCCGGCCTATCCTTCCAGTCAAGAGGTAGGGATGATCGAGATGAGGAAGGGCGGCTGTGTCTATCCCCCTTTGCATACATCGCGGGAAACGCAATCGGCTCCCGCCGCATGAATGGCTCCATCTCTTTCAGAGGAAAACTCCATGAAGAAACATAGTCGCGCTACGGTCGCCGATCTCCTGGCGATGAAAGGCAGCAGGCAGCTCACCATGTTGCGCGTCACGTCGCTGGAGGAGGCCGAGGCGGCCGAGAAGGCGGGTATCGATATCGTCTCCGTACCGCCGGCGCTGCTGGGGCCGGCCTTCCGCGAGGCAGCTCCCACCCCCTTTGCCATCCCCGGTCTCGAATATGGCGATTACGTCTCGGCGGAGGAATATATGCGCGAAGCCTTCAAGGCGCTGAAGGCAGGCGGCGATGCGGTCTATTGCGCAGCCGGGCTGCAAACGATCCGGCGGATGCGCGAGGAGGGCATTCCGGTTTGCGGCCATGTCGGCCTCATCCCGTCCAAGGCGACCTGGACGGGCGGCTTTCGCGCCGTCGGCAAAACGGCGGCGAGCGCCCTTGAGATTTGGCGGCAGACCAAGGCGCTGGAAGAGGCCGGCGCCTTCGCCGTCGAGATCGAGGTGGTGCCGGGTGGCGTCGCCGAAGCCATCAGCCGGAATACATCTATGCTGATGATCTCGATGGGCGCGGGAAGCGGCTGCGATGCACAGTATCTTTTTGCCGACGATGTGCTCGGCAGCCATCATGGCCACTATCCGCGCCACGCGAAAATATATCGCAACTTTGCCGTCGAATATGAGCGGCTGCAGCGCGAACGCATCGCCGCTTTCACGGAGTTTGCCACGGATGTCCGGTCGGGTGCCTATCCGGAAAGGCAGCATCTCGTTTCGATCGAGGAAGAGGAACTACTGGCCTTTCTACGGCGTCTGGCCGATGGCGGTCGATAGGGGCGCTGCATGATAATCCTTCACAACATGTCCATGACTTTTAAGCAGATGAGAACAGCATGACGCATTTCGTACTGAGGGTCACATGCACATCCACACGCGGGATTGTCGCAGCGATCGCCAATTATCTTGCCGACCAGGGCTGCAACATCGTCGACAGTTCGCAGTTCGACGATCTCGATACCGGCAAGTTCTTCATGCGGGTCTCCTTCATCTCCGAGCAG
>DASWOH010000025.1:0-1846 GCA_036398815.1 Rhizobium sp.
CCGCAAGGCCCCACGCGAGGACGTGATCTCGCACCTGATCGGGCAAGGATATTCGGACGCAGAGATCCTGACCGAATGCCTGACCTATGGCGCGGCCGGCATGGCGACGACGCGCGAGTTCATCGTGATGGCCGCATGGCACCTGCTGGAGCAGGAGGAATTGCGCGGGCGTTTCCTCGGTTCCGACGAAGCGGGGCAAGTCGCGATTCTGGAGGAGATCCTGCGGCTGGAGCCGGTGGTGGGGGTGCTCTACCGGCGCACCGAGCATGAATTGGTCCTCGAAGGCGACAACGGGCCCGAGCGGCTTCCCCCGGGGACGCTCGTGGCGATCGATGTGCGGGCAGCCAACACCGACCCCGACGCCGCCGGGGCGTGTCCGTTGCACCTCGATGCCGACCGCCAACTCACGGCCGGCAAGGCGGGCGGCGCGTTGATGAGCTTCGGTGACGGCGCGCATCGCTGTCCCGGTGCGTCGGTCGCGTTGCAGGAAACCGCGATCTTCCTCGATCGGCTGCTGCGGGTGCCGGGGCTGCGCCTCGAGCGGGCACCAAGCCCATCGTGGAATCCCCTGATTGCGGGCTATCAGCTGCGCGGGGCTTTGCTGCGGGCCGAGAGACTGTCGGAGACGTGATGGCGGCGTCCAGATGGCTGCCATCGCCGGCACCGCATCATCTGTCTGCGAGGACGGACTGTGACCATCGCTCACCAAAGAATCGGGCATTGGATCTGCGTTTGAAGACCTCGCTCTTGGAGTCCTCGATAGACACGCCAAAACCTGTGACCCGCTTGGCTGCCGTTCTTGGTTTTACGCCCGGGATTTGGGTTTCCACCGCGATGGTGCCGATGGACACCGAACTCAATGCCGAAGTTGAACAGCAAACTGCACACGACTCGATCGCGGGTCCGGAGAAATCCGGAGCGCTTAAGGCTGACGTAAAGACCTGATCCCATGGTTGGATGTGGTAAGAAGGTATATGAAAAAATCCCCGCTCCCGCTTGTTCGACCTGACGAACGTGATGCTCAGCTGAACGCACTGCGCCACGAGAAGATGGCTGAGTCGGCGCACGCGTATGTCGGCGGGAGTACCATTAAGTTCTATGAGTGGCTCGAAAGCAATCAAAGGATTTCCCTCCCGGAAGGGCCGCCGGTGTGGATCTGCGGCGATTGCCATCTTGGTAATTTGGGTCCCATAGCGAGCGTCGATGGGTCGCTCGACATCGCGATCCGCGACCTTGATCAGACGGTCATCGGCAATCCAACCCATGATCTCATTCGCCTCGGCCTCTCGCTGGCCATGGCCGCACGCAGCTCCGATCTGCCGGGTGTTACAACGGCCTATATTCTTGAACGTATGATAGAAGGGTATGAGGCCGCTTTCACGGCAGCCGATTCTTGTGACAGCGCCCAAATGCCGGAGACGGTGAAGGTTGCGATGCGTCGGGCGGCCGGACGGTCATGGAAGCATCTCGCCGACGAGCGCATCGAGGGGGTCGATCCGACGATTCCGCTTGGCAAGCGCTTTTGGCCATTGGCGCCGGCGGAAGATCAAGCAATTCGGGATCTTTTCGAGCAGGAGAACGTTCGCAAGCTGATTACAATGCTTCGAACGCGCGACGACGACGATCCAATTGAAGTTGTAGACGCGGCTTATTGGCGGAAGGGCTGCAGTTCCCTCGGTCGGCTGCGTTATGCGGTACTCGTCGCCGTAGGGGACGGCAAAGCTGTCCGCCATTGCCTGGTGGACATAAAGGAGGCAGCGGCGGCCGTTGCGCCCCGAGACACCAAGGCGACGATGCCGCGAGACAATGCCGAGCGTGTGGTCGAAGGTGCTTGCCATCTTTCGCC